>JBILIB010000066.1:0-10356 GCA_044350215.1 Acidimicrobiales bacterium | reverse complement strand
GGGAACGCGCGCGGCTCGGATTGCGGGAACGACGTTCGCCGAGCCGGTTGTTGATGTTGCGAAACTTTCGAAGCCATTCGAACTGCGCAAGCGTCCGAAACTGTTGGTGGCGACGCAGACTCGAGTCATCGAAGCGGTTGCTGATTACGACGGAATGTTGTGGCCATCAGTGCCGGTGATCTCCGTTCTCCCTCGTTCTGATGACGCAGACGCTCTCGACCTCCTGCTTGCAGCATTGATTGCTCCACCGGCGTCGGTGTGGGCTGCACGCCAGGCGGCGGGCACCGCGAGAAGCCCCGGAGCCGTGCGGCTGAGTGCCACACAACTCGCACAACTCCCGCTGCCGACTGATCGTGAGCGTTGGATTGAAGGATCTCAACAACTCCGGGCAGGGCAGTTGACGACTGCAGTCCGGACTCTCACGGCGGCCTATGGGCTTAGTGAACACGAACAGTTGGCAGTCTTGGACTGGTGGACTTTCCGATCGCAGCGCCAGAAACGCCAAGGGAAAAAGGCTGGTCTTTGACCTCGGCCCTGTTGGGCTGGCAGCATTAACTCACACATCACGAGTGGCTCGGTTCTCCGGGCTCGGCAACCTGGGGCGAACACCCAAGGTGCCAACCCACCTTTGGTGGGGATGCGGCTTTCACCTTCCGGTGTCGGCAACAACCAGTTCGAGGAGATGCTTTGACAGAAGTGAACCGTCGGGCGCCACTGAGCGCCGACCCGCTACCCGCCTCTGGCGCGTGGCGTCCCGGTGACCCTGTGGGTCAACGGCGGTTCGTCGCGTTTGATCCAGATCGCAGATTCCAACTTGAAGGCGGCGGTTCGCTGAAGGGTCTCACTGTTGCCTACGAAACTTGGGGCGAACTGAATGCTGATTCATCGAACGCGATTCTTGTTTGTCATGCGCTGACTGGCGATAGCCATGCAGCCGGACCGAGCGGTTCCGGTCATCCCACCGAAGGTTGGTGGGATTCGCTCATTGGTCCGGGCAAAGCCATCGACACGAATCGATTCTTTGTTGTGTGCACGAATGTTCTTGGTGGTTGTCAAGGAACTACTGGTCCTTCGTCGTTGAATCCGGAAACCGGTCGTCCCTACGGTTCGTCGTTCCCAGTCGTGACTATTCGAGACATCGTTCGTACGCAGGCTGCGGTTGCTGACGAGCTGGGGGTTGTGAAGTGGCTTTCGGTTATCGGTGGGTCAATGGGTGGAATGCAAGTTCTTGAATGGGGGATCATGTTCCCCGAGCGTGTTCACTCACTCGCACCGCTTGCGACCTGCGTTGCGGCCAGCGCGTTCCAGATCGGTCAGTCCAGCGTTCAGCGAAGTGCAATTATTCTTGACCCCAAATGGAATGGTGGCGACTACTACGACGCTGCTTCCAACGAAGGACCGCACTTTGGGCTCGGACTTGCGCGCGAACAAGCGACACTTACCTACCAGAGCGAAGAACTCATTGACGCAAAGCAGGGCCGTCGCGAAAAGGACGTGATGGACCGAGGGTTTGCCCCATGGCAGCGCTTTGCGGTTGAGGGCTTCCTCGACTATCAAGCCGAAAAACTGATTCGTCGCTTCGATGCCAATTCGTATCTGGTCATCAACAAAGCCATGGATCTCCATGATGTGGGTCGCGGTCGCGGCGGGCTGCAGCGTGCACTCGCTCGAATCTCAGCCCCGGTGCTCACTCTTTCCATTAGCTCCGATGGCTTGTACCCAACGCGCCAGCAACAACTGTTACACGACGAGATCGTGAGTAATGGCGGCAGTAGCCGACACGAGATCATTCACTCCAAAGCCGGTCACGATGGATTCCTCACCGAACATCAGGCGGTTGGCGCCGCGCTTAAACCATTCCTTGCTGAAATTGAAACGAAACTGATGAACTCATGACAGACGAACGCGATGCTCCACATCTCCATCCTGAAACTCTTGCAATTCGTGCGGGTCGTGCCGATAACGACACCGCACTTGCACCAATCCTTTGGGCCACGACCACGTTCGTGACGCCAACGGTTGATGAAGCGCGCAAGATGGCAACGGGTGTTGGTCCGTCGCGGTTCTATGCCCGCTATGGAAACCCGACGGTTGCTGGTTTCGAAGATGCAATCGCGCAACTTGAAGGTGCTGGAAAAGCCCGAGCATTTGCATCGGGAATGGGTGCTATCAGCGCTGTTGTGTTGGGCCTTTGCTCGAAGGGTGACCACATCGTCACCCAGAACCAGCTCTACGGTGCAACGCAGTTGTTGTTCCAAGCGGTGTGCCCGCGCTTTGGTATCGATGTCACGTTCGTCGATGGCACTGAATCTGGAGCGTTTGCTGCAGCGGTCATCCCTGGTCGCACCACAATGATTTACGCCGAAACCCCGGCGAACCCTCGTCTTGATCTCGTCGACCTTGCTGAACTCGGTGCGATTAAAGGTCCGGTCAAAGTCGTGGATTCCACCTTCGCCACACCGTTCGCGCAACGTCCACTTGAGTACGGCATTGATCTTGTTGTCCATTCAGCCACGAAGGGCATTGCTGGCCATAACGATGCAACAATCGGTGTTGTTGCTGGTGCTGCGGACTACATCGACTGGTTGTATTCCTTTGCTGTTATCCAAGGTGCGGTCGCGTCGCCGTTCGATGCCATGAACGCATTGCGCGGCCTTCGAACACTGGGCGTACGTCTTGAACGTCAGAGCAAGAACGCTGGAGAGATCGCACAGTTCCTTGAAGCGAATCCGAAGGTTGCGTCGGTGCGTTGGCCTGGTCTCGAATCGCATCCACAGTTCGAACTTGCGCAACGACAACTCGATGTTCCTGGTGGGCAATTGGCCTTTGAACTCAATGGCGGACTCGATGCCGGCCGCATATTCGTTGAAGCCGTGCAGATCGCGCAGTTGGCGACCTCGCTTGGTGGGCCTGAAACGCTCGTGACCCATCCAGCATCAACCACGCATGTCGGTCTGAGCCCCGAAGAACTTGAAGCCGCGGGCATCCAACCGTCGACGATTCGTGTGTCGATGGGTCTGGAACATGCCGAAGACATCATCGCTGATTTCGCACAAGCTATCGATCAGATCAAGTAGTCGCCATGCCGGAGATGCTCGAAATCGAGATCTACCGGCGAGCCGCTGCGGCATCGTTAGGTCGTTGCATCGTTGCAGTTGATGCTCCCGATGCTTGGTTTCTCAAAGGCGGCACCGATCAAGCATCTGTGGTTGCTGCACTAATGGGCCGAACGTTTGTGAACGATCGTCGCCGGGGAAAGTTGTTACTGCTTGATACAAGCGACGACGGACCTACCCTTGGTCTGCGCTTCGGTATGACTGGTGTCTTGGAACTTGACGGCGTTGACGCCATCGAGGGCCTTGAGTATTCGAGTCATCGAAAAGATCCCGCATGGGAACGATTCGTGGTGCATTTTGAAGGTGGCGGCGCGCTGCGCTTGCGCGATCCACGTCGACTCGGCGGAGTGGAGCTTGATCCTGATGAAGAACGACTTGGCCCCGATGCCGGCGATGTTTCCCTTGCACAACTCAAAGCGATCCTGGCCAACTCGAACGCGCCACTGAAGGCACGACTCATGGATCAGGCGCGCATCGCCGGGCTCGGCAACCTGCTCACCGATGAAACGTTGTGGCGAGCGGGTCTGGACCCGGCACGCGCTGCTGGTTCGCTAAACGTCGACGAGATCGCGTCATTGCGGAAATCGATGCGCTCGACGTTGCGCGTACTCGGTCGGCGGGGCGGATCGCATATGGGCGATCTCCAAGATTCCCGCCATCGAGGGGGCATCTGCCCGACCGATGGAGCGGTGCTTTTGCGACGTACCATTGGTGGCCGAACCACCTATTCCTGCCCGCAACATCAGCGGTAAGCGCCGGACGCGTCGGATTGCCGATCGAGTCAGAAGACATCGCCGGTCTAGGGTTAGGGACGTGATGCGCCCGTCCACCCCCCGCCGAGCCTCCGTTGCTGCTCTTGGTGGCGCCGTGCTGCTGCTCATGATCGCAGTGTTTTGCATCGGGGTGGGTCCCGCAGGAGCGGAAGAGACAACGACGACTACGGCTTCGACGACGACAACAACGGTTGCACCGACGACGACAACGACCGCGGCTCCAGCGCCAACGACAACCACCCAGACCCCACGGACCACGACGACGCAGCGCAACACCACGACCACGCAGCGGTCGACGTCAACGAGTTCGACCTCGAGCACCTCCAGCACCTCGACGACCTCTTCGACAACCACCACAATCGCAGCAGCGGCAGGTCCGTCGTCTGACACCTCGGGCGGCTCAGGTTCGCCGTTCTGGTCGAGTGGCCGAAAGATCGCAGCAGTTGTGACCCTGTTGCTCCTCGCGGCGGTCGGCATGTCGGCCCTGACGTATTTCTATTGGAGAGCAACGCGCCCCGGTAGCGCTGGGGCTGTCGGCAAGGGTTCCGATGGCGATGACACCGGAACCGGGAGCGTTCCCGACGCCACTGGCCCTGTAGGTCCAGTGAGCCCAATGTTGGCCGAAGCGATGCGTCCGGATCCTTTCGTCACTCGCGACGATCTTGGCTTGCTCTGATCTAGCGTTGGGACATGGCTAACGAACTTGATCTTGATGCAATGCTCCAACGGTTCCGAGATCGTGCCGCAGCGGTGAAGGGCCGAAATCTTCCGCCCATCGGTGGCGATGAGCGGGCTCGTTTCATTGAACAAGCGCAGAACGATTTTCAGGACTTCGCCATCATCGCTGATGCAACCGCGACAATTGATGACGGCATTCTCACGCTCACCATCGATCTTCGTCCCAAGGGTTGAGCGGTAGGCATCGTGAGCACTCGATTTGATGAAGCAATCGCCGCGATCGATGCAGCCAACTCGGATGATCCATTTACCGTCACCTATGTGGTTGATGGTGTTGAAGTCACTCGACCAAAGGAACTCGCTCATTCGGAATTGATGTGCGAGTGGGTGAAGAAACTTGATCCCGAAGCTGACGACGCTCAAATGCTTGCGGCTCGAGCCCATCATTTGCGGCGCTGGGCCTATCCCCGAATCGAACAGCCCGAAGGTCGTGCTGGTTATTTGAAATGGCGCACCGAAGCGCGCAAACGTCACGCCGCGTTGGTGGGGGAGATCCTCACTGGTGTTGGGTACGGCACCGACGGCGATGACACCATCGAACGCGTGCAGGCATTGGTCTCGAAACAGGGTCTCGGCAAAGGCGGTCTTGCCGATGTCGATGGTCGATCGCCGGCAGTGCAGGTGCACGAGGACTCGTTGTGTCTGGTGTTCTTGCAGACGCAGTTCATTCCCGTTACCTCACAACTTGGTGACGAGAAGATGATCGACGTGCTTGTGCGCACCGTTCCCAAGATGGGTCCCCGAGGCCAGGCCGCGGCGCTGGCCCTCGATCTTGATCCCCACTGCGCATCGCTGGTCGGCGCCGCCCTCGAGCGGCTATCGGCAGCGTCCTAGTCGCTCGGTTTTTCCCTCAGGGGCCGCCATTGGTAGGGTGTCTTCTTCTGCGGACGTGGCTCAGCTGGTAGAGCATCACCTTGCCAAGGTGAGGGTCGCGAGTTCGAATCTCGTCGTCCGCTCCATAAGAAAGGCCCTGGCTCCGGCCGGGGCCTTTCTTATGGAATTGAAGGGTCAGTCGAGATTCGGGCCGAACTGACCGTCCGTGACAAATGGCCATATCGGGGCGACCCCAAGGGGCACTTGGGATCTCTCGTCCAAATATGACAGTTTCATGACGAAAAGGTTGCGGTTCGCAACCAGACCGTGTTTGACTTGTCATCTCATGACGACCCCCCGCCGAACGTTTCGTTCCGTTGTCCGATTGCGCACGCTGGCCGTGGTGTTTGGGCTCGCTGTTGTTGCAGGCCTTGTCGTGCAGCCCGTAGGCGCCGATCAGCTTTCCGACAAACGAGCCGAGGCCACCAAGATCGCAGCTCGTCTCAGCGAACTCGACGCATCCATGATGGAAGTCAATGCCCGGTTCGAGGCCGCCAACTTCAAACTCCACCAGGCCGAAGCCGCCGTGGCTGAAGCCCGTCGCATGGCCGCCATCACCAAAGCCGAGATGGAAAAGCGTGCCGGCGAACTTCGTGGCTATGCCGTACAGGCCTACAAGGGCGGCTCCGACGGCCCCGCCGCCGACGCGTTGCTTACTGACGACGCCTCCTCCGGCGTTATCTCCAAGACCTACATGGCCTCCTTGTCGGGTAATCGTCAGGACTATGTCGATGCATTGAATGCGGCTCGTACCCAAGCAGAAGAAGATGCGACCCGTCTTGCGCAGGCAGAGGCAGAAGCCAAGGCCAGCGCTGAAGAGATCGAAGCTGCTCGCAATCAGGCAAAAGCCCAGCGCGATGAGCAGGCAGCGCTGAATGCCAAGGTGCAAGGCGAAGTCGCCGAGTTGGTGCGGCGAGAACAAGAAGCAATCCGAGCCGCTGCTGCAGCAGCGGCCGCAGCCCGCCGCAGCGCCATCGTCGGATCAAGTTCTCGCAGTTCAAACCAGGTGTCGGTCAACGTTCCTCCCGCAAACGGTTCTGTCGCCAACGCGGCGATCCGGGCTGGTCTGACCAAAGTTGGAAGTCCCTATGTCTGGGCAGCCGGTGGTCCGAATGCGTTTGACTGCTCGGGCTTCACCCAGTGGGCGTTCGGGCAAGCAGGCATCCGCCTCCCGCATTACAGCGGTGCGCAGTACGCCATGACGACACGTATCTCTGCCTCGCAACTTCAGCCTGGTGACCTTGTGTTCTGGGGTGGCAACGGTTCGGAACATGTGGCCATCTATATGGGTAACAACCAACTGGTCCATGCCTTTGGCTCTGGTGGCGTTGACGTCACCGCACTTGATGGTTGGTGGAAGCGCCCATCGGGCTACGGCCGTCTCAATCTCTGAACCTCAACCCATTCGATAGGTACGGTTGTGGTCCGTGCACACGTTTGTTGTTCATCAGTCTGAGATGGTGGTTCACTAGTGGCGACCTTCGAAATGCGACTCACGCAGTTTGGCGAGTCGGTTGCCGTCATCGACGCTGAGGGTTCGCAGTCCTATTCCGATCTTGATAGTGCTGCGAGCGCGGTGGCGTCGGTACTTCTAAGCGCTGGTGTGCGACCCGGTTCAGTGGTTGCAACGGTGTGTCCTGCGGGGCGCTGGTGGTTGGCAGGAACCTATGGGGCATGGCGTGCAGGTGCAGTGCTGTTGCCGCTTGAGGCTTCACATCCTCCTGCCGAACTTCGTCACCCCATAACCGACTCATCAGTCACGCATGTTCTGTGTACTGCGGAATCTGCCGCGTTGGCGAGTGAACTCGCCGCATTTACGAATGCGGAGATCATTGATGTACGTGAGGCGGTTGCCGCCGGGAGTTCTGTGAAGCTCCCCGAAATCTCCGATGAGAACGACGCAATGATTGTCTACACAAGCGGAACCACCGGATTGCCGAAAGGTGTCGTGCACACTCACCGCTCATTGGCCGCTCAATGTTCGGCAATGGTCGAGTCCTGGGACTGGACTGCTGCCGACCGCACCGTGTGTGTCCTGCCACTGCATCACGTACACGGTCTCGTGAACGTCACCTTTACCTCACTTTCGGTTGGTGCAGTGCTCGAGACGCCCGGCCACTTCGACGCAATCGCGACATGGGAACGGTTGGCATCGGGTGACATCACGATCTTCATGGCGGTGCCCACGATTTACTCGCGCCTTGTTCGCGCTTGGCTCGATGCTGACGATGAAACGAAAGCCCGTTGGTCTTCCCAGGCAGCGTTACTTCGCTTGATGGTGTCCGGGTCAGCGGCGTTGCCAGTTTCGACTCTCGAACAGTGGCGAGAAATCAGTGGTCATATGCTGCTTGAGCGTTACGGCATGACGGAACTTGGTATGGCGCTGGGTAACACCCTTGATCGACGAGTTCCTGGTCATGTCGGTTGGCCGTTCCCGGGCGTCGAAGTGCGAATCGCGGCCGAAGACGGAACCGATGTCGCGGATGGTGACGTCGGGGAACTCCTGGTTCGCGGCACCCAGGTGTTCAATCGCTATCTCAATCGTCCTGATGCAACCGCTGAATCTTTTGTCGACGGATGGTTCCGAACCGGAGACGTTGCGCAGCACACGCCTGACGGCTATCGGCTTCTTGGGCGCGCGTCCGTCGACATCATCAAGTCTGGTGGCGAGAAAGTTTCGGCGCTCGAAATCGAGGAAGTGTTCCGCACCCATCCGGCAATTGCAGATTGTGCGGTGGTGGGATTGCCCGACGAAGAGTGGGGTGAGCGCGTAGCGATCGCATGGGTGGCCGATTCGGCCGTTCGACCAACCGATGCAGAGTTTCGTTATTGGGGTAAAGAACGCCTGGCGCCAGCGAAGGTTCCTTTCAACTATCTGTGCATCGGCGAGTTGCCCCGTAACCCCATGGGCAAGGTCACCAAAAGCGCAGTGAAGGAACTGTTCGCGCAGAGGTTTCGGCAGGGCCGCTGAAGGGTGGCACGATAGGTCTCTGACTGCTGCCCAGACCTTCTCGATTCCAAGGGGAAACCGTGCTCGAAATCACCGACGTCGATCGTATTCGCACCATCACATTGAATCGTCCCGACGCGCTTAATGCGTTCAACGAGGCGCTCTACGACGCGACGACCGATGCTCTGATCGACGCTGCTGCCGATAACTCCGTTGCTGTCGTTGTCATCACCGGAACGGGACGATCATTTTCTGCCGGCACCGACGTTGTCGAAATGGCAATGCGCAATACCGGTGGAATCGAAAACGGTCGTCATGGATTCCCGGGGCTCGTCGACAACCTTGTCGATTTCCCGAAACCATTGATCTGCGCGGTGAACGGAATGGCACTTGGTATCGGCGCAACGATGCTTGCTCTTTCCGATCTTGTGTTCATGTCCACCGAGGCACGCGTTCGTTGCCCGTTTACGGCGCTGGCCGTGGCTCCTGAAGCCGCGAGTAGTTACACCTTTCCGGCGATGATCGGTCGTCACAACGCGACCTGGGCTCTCATGAGCTCCGAGTGGTTGTCGGCGCAGGAATGTCTCGAAATGGGCATTACCTGGAAGGTCTGTGAACCGAACCAGTTGATGGAAGAAACGTTGACGCACGCGCGTGTTCTTGCGTCGAAATCAATTTCTTCGTTGGTTGAATCAAAGAAGACGATCATGGCGGCGATCAAACCGCAGATCGATGCGGCCCGTGATCGCGAGAACGCTGCGTTCGCATACCTGATGGGACGTCCGGCGAATATGGAAGCAATGGTCGCGCTGGCCGAACGCCGTCAGCCCGATTTCGCCGCCATCGATATGGCCGATTCCTAAGTTCGTGCTGCACTTCGAGAGTTTTCTGGATTCTTTCCAAATTCTCACCTTTCATTCGGGGGCTCCTTACCCGCGAGGTTGATGCTGTGTCTGTCCCCAACGGACGCCCCACACCAACACCCCCCACGGATACCCCACCAAGGAGCCTCACAATGAACAAGAAACTCGTTTCCGTCACTCTCGGTGCCGGCCTCATCGTCGGATCTGCCGCCGGCCTCATCGCCGTGCCGGCTCTCTCCGGTGCCCAAAGCACCTCCAGCACCACCGCAACCGCTCCGGCGAATCGTCCCGATCCGTCAGTTCGCCTGAACGAGACCCTCAAGCCACTCGTCGACGCTGGCACCATCACCCAAGCTCAGGCCGATGCAGTGATCGCTGCACTCAAGGCCGATATGCCTGAGCGCGGCGAACGTGGCCGTGGCGGCAAGGGCGGTGCCGGCCTCGAGGTGGTGGCACAGGCACTCGGCATGACTGCCGATGAACTCCACACCGCTCTCAAGGGTGGACAGACGCTTGCGCAGGTTGCCGAGTCAAAGGGAGTCAACGTCCAGGTTGTTGTTGATGCACTTGTTGCCTCAGCGACCAATCACATCAATGAGAAAGTTGCTTCAGGCGACATCACTCAGGCCGAAGCCGACGCGAAGCTGGCCGAACTTTCACAGCGAGTCACCGACATGGTGAACAACCCTCGTCCGGAGGGCGGACAGCGCGGAGGTAAGAGCGGCCACGGCCCCAACGGCGGCCACAAGGGTCAGAATCAGAGTGCTCCGGCCCCAGCCTGAACCACCAGGTGCCTCTTGCGACTGAGAGCGCCACTCTGAGATGTGAACGGAATAGGGCCCGGCCTATCGGCCGGGCCCCTTCTCATTTACGAATCACCTTCTCATTTACGAATCAGTGGTGAAACGATGCGTCCTTAGCCGGTGAATGCCGGCACAACGGGAGTATCAGGCGACGGGGCCGGGCCGGGTTGGACCTCGAATGCGCCGATGTCGACAACTCCTCCAACAACTCGGGCGTAGCCAGCGCCGCGCTGATCAAAC
>JBILIB010000065.1:0-10366 GCA_044350215.1 Acidimicrobiales bacterium | reverse complement strand
AAGCGTCGCGAGTCTCAAGCCTGGCGCGTGTGCGGCGGCTGAGAATGTCGTCGACTGTCGTGGCCATTTCGTAGCGCACCGCAAAGATTGCTTCTGCCCGCAGATAGGGAAGGCCGGGAACGAGGAGTTCCGCCATCGACGGATCAGACTCGGCGATTGCGAGCACGGTTGTCGCATCTGATCCGTATCGATCGGCGAGGCGACGTACCTGGTCGCCGCCAAGGGGAGAGATCGTGTCGGCGGACTCGATGAGTTCCTCGTAGCCGTTGGCGCCGTGGATCTTGATGTGCTTTGTCTTGCTGCGGCGTCGGAATCGAGTGATGCGATCTGCGTCAAGAACTTCGGAGAGAACTTCGTCGATCGTGTCGCCGGCCATCTCGCGGTAGGTCGTGAGTTTGCCTCCGGTGATGGTGACAACACCGGAATCGGAACGACGCACTTTGTGGCGACGGGAAAGATCGGCCGTGCGGCCTGACACCTCGGGATCGGCAACAAGTGGTCGAAGACCAGCCCAGGTTCCGAGGATGTCATCGGTCGTCACGGTTTCAGTGATCGAACCGTTGAGGGCTCGCAGCAAGTACTCGACATCATCTTCGTTGCACTGGGGATCATCGATCGGTCCGGTGTAATCGGTGTCGGTTGTGCCTACGAAGGTGAACTGGCCCCACGGCACAACGAACACTGATCGCTTATCGCCAGGAACGGGGATAACGGCGGCAACTGTATTGCGAACCTTCGACCACGGCACTGTGATGTGGACGCCCTTCGCGGGTCGAATCGAACGTGGGTGCTCGGCCTCATCAAGGGCACGAACATCGTCAGACCAAACTCCGGCGGCATTCACAACGGCTTTAGTTGAAACGGTGAAGGTTCGGCCATCGGCCTTGACAGTGACTCCGTTGACGTTGCCGTTCGAGCCTTTCTGGAGGCCGACAACCTCGGTTCGGTTCACGAGTGTGGCGCCGAATCGCAGTGCTGCAGTGCGAGCAACGGTCACCACGAGACGAGCATCGTCGGCCTCAGCGTCGTAATAGAGATACGAAGGCATCAACTTGTCAGCAGGCAGAGTGGGGAACCACTCGAGTGCTTGCTTTTTTGAAACTCGCTTATGCATCTTGCCGATGCGCAACCCGCCGGTGAGGTCATACATCCACATGGCGGTGCCCATGGCTCGGGCGAGCTTGCGGTTCACGACGCCCTTGGTCGAGAAGATGGGGATCAGGAACGGGAGCACCTTGACGAGATGGGGTGCATTGCGGCGCAGGATCTGGCGCTCGGCGAGTGCTTCGTAGACGAGGCGGATATCGCCCTGTTGGAGATACCGGATTCCGCCATGTACGAGCTTCGATGACTTCGAAGATGTTCCAGAGGCGAAGTCATCACGCTCGATCAACGCGACCCGAAACCCTCGCGATGCGGCATCAAGTGCGCATCCGACGCCGGTAATGCCGCCGCCGATGACGACGACATCGAAGTCGGTGGATTCCAAGCGGCGAAGGGAATCGGAACGGCTGAAGGCGTGGGAGATCATCGCTGCGAGCCTAGAACGGACCAACTCAGAACGCCTGATCGCCTGACCTGCGGAAACGGCGTTCAGGGGCCGGTCTCAATTCGGTTTGTGTCATCGGGTAGAGGGGGTCAATACTCGTCTTTCCCTATTCGCCCGCTCCGCAGGAGCCGTTCTGCACCTATGAAACACACTTGGCATTCCTTGGCCGCCTGCACGGGTATCGACCCCGAGATCTTCTTTCCTGACCCCGAAGACGATGCCGACGCCATGCCGGCGAAGGTCGTCTGCGGTCAGTGTGATGTCCGCGAAGCCTGCCTTGAGCATGCACTCGCGGTTCGGGAGAAGGATGGCGTCTGGGGCGGCGCTACTGAGCGCGAACGTCGTCGGATGATCCGTCAACGTCGTCGGACGGCCTGATCATGGACTGGTCGGCAGTTTTTTCGACGCTTGTGGCCGGAACTGATCTCACTGCAGCGCAAGCCGCAGACGTCTTGCGCGAGATTCTCGCTGGTGACGCTACCGACGCGCAGATCGCCGCGTTCCTCATTGCGCTTCGCATGAAGGGTGAATCGATTACCGAAGTGTCGGCCATGGTCGATGCCATGCTCGAAGCTGCGGCACCTATCGAACTCCCAGCTGGACCTGATGCCATTGACATCGTCGGAACCGGAGGAGCGCCAAGCCGGCGCGCTCATGCGTTGAATGTCTCGACGATGGCCAGTTTCGTTGCCGCTGGTGCAGGCGCTCGCGTGGTGAAGCACGGCAACCGCAAGGCGTCGTCAACCTCGGGTTCCTTCGATCTGCTCGAGATGCTTGGTGTGCCGCTTGAACTTGATGGGCCTGCAGTCGCGCACTGTGTCGCCGAGGCGGGGATTGGTTTTTGTTTCGCTCGATCGTTCCATCCGGCGATGCGGCATGCTGGGCCAGTTCGCACACAACTTGGCGTGCCGACGGTGTTCAACTTTCTTGGTCCGCTTTCGCACCCAGCGCGAGTGCAGCGCCAGGTCATCGGTGTGAGTGATTCAACAATCGCACCAATCGTTGTAGGCGTTCTTCAGAAACGAGGAGCCCCGCGTGCACTCGTTGTCACCGGTGACGACGGCATGGACGAGTTCACGACCACGACAACCACCACGATGCATGAACTGCGTGATGGCGATGTCACCACTTCCACCTTCGACCCACGCGACGTTGGCATCGCACTCGTGTCGGGTGATGCTCTCGCCGGTGGTAGTCCAGAAGTAAATGCTGCGATTGCTCGGCGAGTCTTCGCTGGAGAACAGGGCGCATATCGCGACATCGTGTGCCTCAATGCCGCAGCTGGTCTTTTCGTTGCCGGTGTTGTTGATGACATCGCCACCGGCGTTGTGAAGGCACAAGCTTCGATCGACTCGGGTGCCGCTACGAATGTGCTTGATCGATTGATCAGCGCCGCGAACGACGCGACGAAGTAACAAAGTCGCTGTCGTCGACGGCCAGGCCCTTTCGCGGGCGAAACGAACGAAGCGCGGGAAGTGTTGAGGCCAACACGCCATCGCAATGATCAAGGGTGAGATCGAGAGCGTTTTTGTCGAGCCATGAGGCGATGCACCCGAGTTCATCGGCGAGTTCCCGACGGAGTGGAGCAAGGGGGCCGCTGCTGTCGGTGCTCTGCTCTGCTGTCGTTATGGGAAGGCCCAGGCTCGGCAATTCTCCTTCACCCCAAGCCGATTGCAGGCGGCCATGGTCAAGTGCGACACCGCCTAGCGGCCCGAGGTCAATGTGGATGTGACCAGCTCGGCGGAGTTGATCGAATCTGCGCTGGCGGTTGATGGCACCGGCCAATGCGCTTGCTCGGTCGCGAACATCGGCGGCTTCTTCGAATCGCTCTTCGGTTGCGAGCGAGGTGATCCGTTCGGTGAGCGGTTGAAGGAGCAGATCGGGTTCGATCGTCAACCCACGAACTGCTCGCTCGACGACGAGTTGGTACTCGTCGGGATCGACCCCGCCGGCACAGGGACACATCGACACACCAAGTTGTGCAGCGGTGCACGGCGCGTCACGAAGAGCGCGTTTACCGATTCGACCTGAACATCGACGAAGCGGAACCGAGGTGTGAACGGCATCGATGACTCGCTGTGCTGACGACCGTGATGAGAGAGGTCCGAGGTATAACGCGCCGTCGTCTTTCACGTCTTTCACGATCGACAGCCGGGGGAACGTTTCTGCCAGTGTGAGTTTCACGTAGACATACCGACCCCAGTCTTTGAGTTGTCGGTTGTAACCCGGCATGTACTGATGGATGAGACGAATCTCGTGCACTGCCGCTGACAGCGGATGGGGATGAACGACGTGATCGATATGTGCTGTCTCTCTGAGTAGGGAACCGATCTTTCGACGGTCGTCACCAGAGAAATAGGAGCGCACTCGAGAACGGAGGTTGGTGGCTTTGCCGATGTAGAGCACATCGCCTCGAGCGTTGCGGAAGAGATAGACGCCGGGAGAGCGGGGCAGAGAATCGGTGAGACGAAGTTTCGGCGCACTGGCGTGACCTGCCATCTTTGGCAATGAGAGAAGATCATCGAGGCCTGTGACCCCGAGACCGCCGGCGCGCTCGATAAGCAGATGCAGTAGATCGCCAGTTGCCAGTGCGTCGTCAAGCGCGCGGTGCGATGGTTTGTGATTGAGCCGCAGGTGTTGGGCAAGAGTGCCGAGTTTGCAGTTCGGAACTTCGTTGCGGACGAGTCGTCGAGCAAGTGCGACGGTGTCGACGGCACGATTGGTCAGTTTCGGTCGTTGGTCGCGTTCAAGAGCGGCTTGCACAAACGAAAGATCGAATCGGATGTTGTGTCCGACGATGACGGCGTCGCCGATGAATTCAAGCAGCGAGGGCAGCACCGCTTCGATGCGCGGGGCGGGCATCACCATCGAATGCGTAATGCCAGTGAGCACCGTGATCTCGGGAGGAATCGCGCAACCTGGATTCACAAGTGTCTGAAACGTTCCAATGCATTCACCACCACGGAGCTTCACTGCGCCAATCTCAGTGATGCCGCACGACGCTGCTGATCCGCCAGTGGTTTCGAGATCAATGACACAGAACGTGACCTGCGAAAGAGGCGTGCCGAGATCGTCGAGCGACAACTGCAACGGATCGGGGGCGGGGGAGCGCACCGGTGCAGTCTGATCGAACATGCGTTCGTGTGCAAGGACGTTGTCTGAGCCTCGCTAGTCTCCCTGCGTGTCCTCGACCAGTTATCGCTGCACCGCTTGCGGAAATCTCACTCGTTTCGATGTTGTCTCCACCAAACGCACCCGTGCGTTCCACCACTACACGGTGGGCGGAGACCTCGAGGTTGAGAACGAAGAGATCCTCTCCGAATCAATCGAAGAGGTGTCGTGTCACTGGTGTGGAAACGGTGGTTCGGTCGTTCAGACCCAGCCGCCGGCATAAGACACGTACTGGCCGGTCGTGAAGGTGCTCGTTCCGTCGAGGAACGGAGCGCAGAATGCAGCGAACTCATCCATGCGACCGAGTCGGCGCAGCGGCACCTGCTTTTCGAACATCTCGCGCACGGCGGGGTCTTTGGCTCCAGTTGCTTCAAGGAACTCGGGGAAGTCCATGAAGTTGGTGCCGACGGCATTGACCTGAACGTTCTTACGAGCAACTTCACCAGCGACATTGCGAGTGAGCATCGTTGCTCCGGCGCGCACTGATGAGTACAACGAAGCGCCAGGGGTTGGACGTGCGCCCGCTGCACTCGTAATCACGAGGACCTGGCCCGAACCTTGTGCGACGAGTGGCGGAATGACGGCTTTGAGGAAGTGGTATGGCGCATAGAGGCAGCCGTCGACGATTTTCTCGTACTGATCAATCGTGGACTCAAGAAACGAACCGGGAATGATTTGACCGGATGCGGCGACGGCAGCATCGAAGTGGCCGAAGCTCGAGAGCGCTGCGTCGACAAGTTTTTGCGAGTTTTCGGGCTTGGCGATGTTCGACACCTTCTCGACTGCGACAACCGTTGCGCCGAGACCCTCGAGTTCAACGATGAGTTCCGGATCAGGGTCACCGAGGACGAGATCGTGGCCGCGACGAGCAAGCATGCGAGCCATCTCTGGGCCCACGTAACGACGCGCATCGGCAACGAGAGCGACTCGGCGAGTGGTGGTGTCAGTCATGGCAGGCCTCCGGGATCTTCGGTAGCGTCAGTCGTGTCAGTGTTATTGACACAACCATCTCCGCCAACATACCCGTTGGCGAACTTTGAGGGGCATGAACATGGAACTCCAAGGCAAAGTCGCAGTCGTTACCGGCGCTGCGTCGGGTATCGGCCTCGCCGCTGCAGAACGATTCGTTGCCGAAGGCATGTCGGTCGTGATGGCCGATATCGAAGCCCCTCTCCTCAACGAACAGGTTGCGCGCTTGCAAGCCGATAGCGCTGCAGTCGCTCCCTTTGTGTTGGATGTTTCCGACGCAGCGCAGGTTGCGGCCCTTCGCGATTTCGCTGTCGAGAGTTACGGCGCTGTGCATCTGCTCTTCAACAATGCCGGAGTTGGTGGAACGGGCAAGCCAACGTGGAAGACAAATCCTGCTGTATGGGAGTGGGTGATTGGTGTCGATCTTCTCGGTGTCGCCTATGGCGTCGAGGCGTTCACGTCGCTAATGGTGAAACAAGGCGAAGGTCACATCGTCAATACGGCATCCGAAGCCGGACTTTGTGCAACGCCGATGCTCGGCGCGTATCACGCCGCGAAATACGCGGTAGTTGGTTTGTCAGAAACGTTGGTTATGGAACTCGCTGGAACAGGTGTTGGGGTGTCATGCCTTTGCCCCGAACTTGTCGACACGAAGATCTTTGAGTCGACCCGCAATGCTCCGGCCCATCTCGGCCTTCCCAAACCCGATCATGTCCCTATCGAAATGCTTGAATCGTTCATGAAGTCAAAGGCGGTTGATCCTGCTGTCGTTGCTGGCAATGTTGTCGATGCTGTGCGGAATAATTCATTCTGGATTCTCACCCACGAGGTGACCCATGTTCGGGCGCAGCACCGCAACGAGTCGCAACAGCGCGGCGATACTCCATCGATGCTGCCATTGAACGGAGCCAAGTGATGTCATTGAACGCGAACTTTGGTGGCGAGATTGGTCGCACGCACGCTGAATCGACTCCGTGGTGGCCACCGGCCAAACACCCTGGTGACGAAGCTCCCAACGTTGTTGTCGTGCTTTTCGATGATCTCGGTTTCTCGCACCTCAATTGCTTTGGCTCCGACATGGTTACGCCGAACATCGACAAGTTGGCCAGCAATGGTCTGCGCTTTTCGAACTTCCACGTGACGCCGCTGTGCTCGCCGACTCGAGCAGCACTGCTGACAGGCCGCAATCACCACACCGTCGGAATGCGCAGTATCGCTAATTTCAACACTGGCTATCCGCACATGACCGGTCGCATTTCTGAGAATGCAACCACAATGGGTGAGGTTTTGCGTGAGGTTGGCTACACAACCTTTGCGCTCGGCAAGTGGCATTTGTGTCCCATGGACGAAGCATCCGCTGCCGGCCCGTACGACGCATGGCCATTGCAGCGCGGTTTCGATCGTTTCTACGGATTCCTCGATGGCGAAACCGATCAGTTCGCCCCAGACCTTGTGTATGACAACCATCGAGTCGATCCGGCAGCAACTGCGGCCGAGGGGTACCACCTCAGCGAGGACCTCGTTGACAAAGCAATCGAGTTCATCCACGACACCGTTTCGATTCGACCCGATCGTCCGTTCTTCACCTATCTCGCATTCGGTGCCACCCATGCTCCGCATCAGGCGCCCGAGGAGTATCTCGCTCGTCATCGCGGCAAGTACGACGAAGGCTGGGATGTTGCGCGCGAGCGCTGGTTTGCCAAGCAGATCGAACTCGGTCTGGTTCCCGCTGAAACCCAACTCGCACCGCGTAACCCGGGTGTCGAACCTTGGGACTCCCTCCCCGAAAACCAGAAGAATCTTGCACTTGCATTGCAGGAAGCATTTGGTGCGTTCCTTGAACACACCGACGCGCAAATTGGCCGCTTGGTTGATGAACTCGCTGCGCTCGGGAAGTTAGACAACACCGTCATCGTGGTGATGGCCGACAACGGAGCAAGCCAAGAAGGCGGGCCGTTTGGGGTTCTGCATGAGATGAAGTTCTTCAACTTCATGATTGAAACTCCGGACGAAGCCGTCGATCGCATCCCAGAAATCGGTGGCCCCGATTCGCATTCAAACTATCCATGGGGCTGGGCGCAAGCAGGAAATACGCCGTTTCGGTGGTACAAGCAAAACACCCACGAAGGTGGGGTACATGTTCCGTTTGTGATGCATTGGCCTGCAGGAATTGCAGATGGCGGCGCAATTCGCGACCAGTTCCATTACGTCACCGATGTTGCGCCAACCATTTACGACATCATCGGCATCGAGGCACCTGCGGTGTACCGCGGTGTTGAGCAGTTCCCGATTGCCGGCGAGTCGATGACCTATGCCTTCACGAACACCGACGCGCCAACGAACCACGATATCCAGTACTTCGAAATGTTCGGTCATCGTGCGATGTACGACGCAGGTTGGAAAGCCGTCACTCGCCATACTCCCGGCGTTTCGTTCGATGACGACGTGTGGGAGCTCTACAACCTCAACGTCGATCCTTCCGAGTGCAACGACTTGGCTGCGGTTGAGCCCGAACGTCTTGCCCAGATGATCGACCAGTGGTGGGACGAGGCCGAAACCTATGGAGTTCTTCCCCTCGACGATCGCGGCGTCGAACTGTTTGGTGCGCGTTTTGGAGAACATTCGCCCCATCGCCCCGACCGTCGCTATTCCTATTACCCACCCATGGCGCCACTGCCGTCGCAGAGTTCTGCTTCGTTGGGTGGTCGCAGTTGGACGCTCAACGCAACCATCGACCGTGAAGCCGGCGAAGGCGGCGTGTTGTACGCACTCGGCAACGGCAATAGCGGTCTCACCGTGTTCATTCAGAACGATCGCCTCGTGTTTGATTACAACGTCTTTGGTGATCACTACGAAGTCGAATCAGACCGCGAGGTGCCAGTTGGGGCTTCGGTAGTCGGTGTTCGATTCGAACGCACAGGGAAGGGCGGTCACGCGTCAGTTGTGATCAATGGGGCCGAATGCGGCACCGTCGAGTTCCCCTTTGTGATGCGTGTGATCTCGAGTATGGGATCAAGCATCGGCTTCGACCATGGTTTGCCAGTGAGTCGTCGCTATTCCGACGCGTTCGCTTTTGAGGGAACCCTTCACCGCGTCGATATCGAACTCGCAAAGGCTCGCAATCCCGAATCTGCTGATGAAGCAGCGGCATCTCAACGTGCTGGTATGGCCCGTCAGTGAGTAGGGCGTCTCTCAATTCCGGTTACTGGCCGAGTTCCTGGCCAGCAGAAGATGCGGGTCCACTGCGTCAGCAGGTGGCTGCGGGTGTATTCGCTGGACTTGCGACTGCTGAACCCCGTGTTGTTTCGCGTGATGCCCATGGCGCCACGATGGTGGTTCGCCGCGACCCAGGCGAAGTGTTTCTGCACGGCCACAGTGTGGGCGGCGAACGTTCCGTTCAGACAAGTTGGGTAGAACGCATTGATCCCACTACGTTGGAAACGTTGAGCCGAGTTGACGAACTTCCTGGTGGTTCGGCGTGGCCGGGTGGCATTGCGGCACATGCCGATGGTTCGCTCATCGTTGTCTTTGGTAACCATGCCCACCGATTGAACACGAACCTCGAAGTCGAGGTTTCCGTAGAGCTGCCGCGGGACCGTCCGTATAACTCGTTCGTTGTTCTTCCCGATGGCCATATCGTCACCAAAGACTTTGGCGGGCGACTTCCGGGTGCTGATGCATCGTTCGTGGCCGACAACTGCGAGGTACTGGTTCTTTCCCCGACGACTCTTGAAATTGTTTCCCGCGTCGAACTCTCAGAGCCCTCAATCGCTCGTCTATCGGCCGATGGCAACACGATCTATGTCGTAGGCGATCATTCCCTGTTCCGAGTCATGTGGAATGGCACTTCGCTTGAACTCGATGCAACCTTCGCACCTCGGTATCGCACCATCGAAGGTCAAACCTACGGATGGGACGCAGTTCTTGCTCTTGGTGCAGCGTGGTTCCTCGATAACGGCGGCGGAAGCGAGAACTACGTCGGAACGTTTCGTGGTCAAGGTATTTCGCCGGCTCCGCTGCATCTGGTCCGTATCGATCTCGAAACTGCTGCCGTTTCACTCACGGAAATTTGCGGTCTGCTGAATGGAATGGTTGCCAATCCACCATTGATCGACGAGCGCCGCATGATCGCCGTCGGTTTCGACAGCGCAAATGGTGTTCTCGCTGCGTTTGACATCGATTCCGATGGTTCGACATCGCCTCGGTGGAGTGTTGAACAAAACCATGGGTCGCACATGATTCTTGATCCAACCTCCGGGCTCTTCCTGTCTGCCCATCACGACAACGAGCGTTGGATGGAACAATTCGTCGTGCGCGAACTGGCAACCGGACGCGAAGTTGTGCGAAGCGATTCAGGTAGCCCGTTGCAATCTGTCGTGTTCCCAGCGGTTGGCGAACATCGAACCGTGTATGCGTGTTCGTTCTCTACGGTGAGCGCGCTTAGTTGGTGATGTTGGTGGCCGAGTGCGTGCCGCCTGTGAACTGATCGAGTCCGTCGGGCAACGGTCGCAACTCATCACATAAGGCCCGACTTGGTCTGGTCTCGCAGTAGCCGAGAATGCGCATGCCGGTGAAGTGGTGGACTCCCACAGGGTCGAGTGGGCTGCGGCCATACACCGGGCCCATATAGAACGGTCCCGGCGGGGGAGGAAGTTCGCTTGTTCGGAGGCCGACAAT
>JBILIB010000195.1:0-3444 GCA_044350215.1 Acidimicrobiales bacterium | reverse complement strand
AGCCCGAAAAGTTCGAACGGATCTGGTTGTTCGGGCACGGCTCGCTCTGTGTGTCGTGGTTAGGAATCGGTTTGCGCAACTCGGCGGTCGAGCCAAGCCTGCAGCATCACCGCAGCAGCGACTTGATCGACCATTTGGCGCTGGGAACGTCCCGACACCTCACCCTCCTGCAGCAGGCGGGTAGCCGTCACCGTGGTGAGTCGCTCATCGTAGGGAACGACCGGGAGTGATGTCGCCGCGACCAGTTCTTCAATCTCAGAGCGCACCAATAGGGCTGCCGGCCCTTCCGAACCGTCAAGCGAAAGGGGCAAGCCCACCACGAGGGTATCGACCTCCCATTCCGTCGCAATCCCAAGGATTCTCCGGTGATCGGTCGAATGATCGCCAGACCGTTGCACCGTTTCTAGTGGGGACGCCACCGACCCTGAAGAAAGCGCAATACCTATACGCCGCTCGCCAAAATCGATACCGAGGGCTCGCACTACGAGCGAACCGCCGCCCGAACAAGATCGAGGGCCTCGTCAAGTGCTTCGGGATCTTTGCCTCCGGCTACCGCGAGATCGGCGCTCTTACCGCCGCCACCCTTGACCTTCTTGGCCGCATCGGCGATCAGTTCGGATGCATTGAGACCAGAGTCGGCAGCAACAGCAGCCACGATCGTAACCCCACCACCGTCTGGCGCGGTACCGAGGACAACGGCCTTGATGCCGGCGCGGTCACGCACAGCAACAGCGAGGTCTCGGACTCCGTCGCGGTCGAGACCGTCGACACGAGCGATGACAATGCCGTCGACAGCTTGTTCGGCGAGCTCACCGGAACGACCTGCAGCAGCTTGTCGCTCAAGGTCGCGGATTCGAGTGCGAAGATCTTTCACTTCAGCAACACGGCGTTCGACCGCATCGACGAGTTCGTCGGTGGCAACACCCATTACGTCGGCCGCAGCCTTGATGCGTCGCTCGTCTTCACGAAGTCGCTCAAGAGGCCCCATGCCCGAAACGGCTTCGATCCGTCGAATATTCGATCCGATAGAGGCTTCGCTGATGATCTTTACCGGGCCAATATCGCCAAGTGCTTTGACATGCGTACCGCCGCACAATTCGGTGGAATGCGGGCCAGCTTCGAGAACCTTGACGACATCTCCGTACTTGTCGCCAAAGAATGCAATGGCGCCTATCTCTTCGGCTTTGTCTTTAGTCGTCTCGTAATGACGAGCTGGCGTGTTGGCGAGAATGTCTGCGGCAACGAGGTCTTCGATCGCGACAATTTCGTCGTCACTCAACGCTTCGTAGTGAGAGAAATCGAAACGAAGGCGGTCGGGACCCACAAGTGAACCTTGCTGTTTCACATGGTCGCCAAGTGTTTCCCGCAATGCCCAATGGAGAAGATGCGTTGCGGTGTGATTGCGTTTGATGGCGTCGCGTCGTTCACCGTCGATAACAGCAGTAACGGTTTGACCAACTTCGATGTCGCCTTCAAGAACTTCGAAGCGGTGGCGCACAACGCCAGGTGCTCCATAGACCGTTTCAACGATTCGAGCACGACCGGTAGGCGAGGTGATCACACCGGTATCGCCAACCTGTCCGCCCGATTCTGCATAGAACGGCGTGTGGTCGAGAACGATTGAATCGTCAGTAACCGCAAGAACACTCGCGTCGACGGCGTACGAATCGTCGCCAAGGAAATGGGTGGGACCGTGTTGAGCCGAAACTGCGGCGAACACTTCGACGCTTTCGACGCCCCCACCTTTACGGGCATCTTTGGCCCGCTGGCGCTGTTCGGCCATTTCGGTAGCGAAGCCGTCTTCATCGACATCGTGGCCTCGCTCAAGCGCGATTTCCCGAGTGAGTTCGAGTGGGAAACCATGCGTATCGTGCAAGAGGAACGCGACGGAGCCTCCGATAGTTGCGCCGGGACCAAGACGATCGAGTTCTGTGTCGAGCAATGCCGTGCCGGATTTGAGCGTTGCCCTAAACCGTTCTTCTTCGCGCGCCACAACGGTACGCACGAAATCTTGCTGCTTCACGAGATCGGGATAGGCCTCGCCCATAACTTCAACAGTGGTATCGACGAGCGTCGGCGTGACGAGATCAGCAACGTCAAGCAAGTACGCCTCGCGTACGGCGCGACGAATGATCCGGCGCAGCACGTAGCCGCGACCTTCGTTCGAAGGGAATACGCCGTCGCTCACGAGGAAACTCATGGTGCGAGCATGCTCAGCGAGAATCCGCAGCGAAATATCGGAACGCTCCCCCGCTCCGAGTCGGGTATTCGTGACTCGTTGCGCAGTTTCTACGAGCGGTGCAAGCACATCGGTTTCAAAAACAGAATCGACACCCTGGAGTACTCCGAGGATTCGCTCGAGACCAGCGCCGGTATCAATGTTCTTCTTTGGCAACTCGGTGTCGTGGCCATCGGTATCGCGAGCGAACTGCATAAACACGAGATTCCAGATTTCAAGGAACCGTTCGTCGCTACCCGATGCGGGCCCACCCTCGGGGCCATATGCCGCACCCTTGTCGACGTAAATCTCGGAACAGGGACCGCACGGACCGGGGGGACCGCCGGGAGGACCCCACCAGTTGTCGGCGTCGAGGAATTGAATGCGGTCGGGATGCACCCCGACCTCGTCGCGCCAAATATCGGCCGCTTCCTGGTCGGTCAGATGGCAGGTGACCCAAAGGAGTTCGGGATCGATCCCAAACAGGTTGGTGACCATGTCCCAGGCCATCGGGATGGCCTCATGCTTGAAATAGTCACCAAAAGAGAAGTTGCCGAGCATTTCGAAGAACGAAAGGTGTCGGGCGTCGCGGCCGACTTCTTCAAGATCGGAATCCTTACCGCCAGCTCGCACGCACTTCTGCACCGTGGTGGCCCGATTGAACGGCGGTTGCTGCTCACCAAGGAAGTACGGCTTGAACGGCACCATGCCAGCAACGGTGAAAAGAAGGTCAGGATCATGCGGGATGAGGCTGGCCGAGGGAACAATCGTGTGGCCTCGGGCCTCGAAGAACGAGGTGAAGGCACGACGCAACTCGTTCGCAGTCATCGGATTCATGGTGGACTCAGCCTAATGACTGGCAACCGCGCTGACTGATTCAGTGTGTCGGTGCGGAACCTGACGGATCGTCTTTTTCCCAGGGCGCTGCTCCGGGATCGTCGAAGCTCAGTGGACCAATGATCCGAAAGCCTTCACCGTCGTCAATAAATCGAGCTTCAGATGGCGGCGGTGGCAACGGTTTGAGTGTCTCGGAATCGATCTCAAAAGTGACGCCGTTCCGGGCGCGGTGACGATTTGAGACAAGGAGCTCAATCGTCACCCCGACGATGAGCCCACCCACGATCACGAGTACGGCAAGGGCCACGCCAAACTATAACGCAATCGAATAATTTTCGTACGATTCAGAGGCCAGCGCGTTCAAGCTGCTGGCGCAGCACCGATTCCGC
>JBILIB010000194.1:0-3468 GCA_044350215.1 Acidimicrobiales bacterium | reverse complement strand
ACGAGCGCTTGTCCGGGATTGGATTCGAGAGCGAGGTACACCGAGAGGGGCATGGTCTGTGTGCGACCGGGAAAGTTGCCAGCGAAGGTGATGGTCGCGCCGAATTCGCCGAGAGCTCGAGCCCATGCCAATACCGCTCCAGCGATGAGCGCAGGTCGCACCGCAGGCAATGTCACACGGCGGAATGCATACCATCGCGACGCGCCGAGTGTCCGCGCTGCATCTTCTGATCGGTGGTCGAGGCCTCGTAAGGCTGCCTCCACAGTGAGAACGAGAAACGGCATTGCGATGAACGTTTGAGCGAGGACGACGCCAGCAGTACTGAACGGGAGGCGTAGACCAAACCAATCGAACAACGGATCGCCGAGCAGGCCACGACGGCCGTATGCCGCGAACAACGCGACACCACCGACAACCGGAGGTAAGACCAACGAGAGAAGGCAAAGGGCGCGCACAATTCGGCGACCGGGAAAGCCGTATCGCGCAAGAACCCAGGCAAGTGGGACGCCAAAGACAATCGACAACGCGGTTGCCCACAACGAGGTTTCTAGAGAGAGGCGTAATGCGGTGAGCGAGGACTGTGTTGTGAGAAGTGACCATGCATCACTCCACGGAATGCGCCAGAGAAGTCCGATGAACGGAAGCGCGAAAAACGCAATCGCAATCGATGCGATGACAAGAATCGCAGCTGGCGGGCGCTGGAGCCCTGCGGAACGATTGCGTGTTCTGCGCAGTTGGCTCATGGTGAGCCAAACCCGTAACTCTTAAGAATTGCTTGACCTTCTGTACCTCTAACGAATGCAACCCATGCCTGGGCTGCAGTGCGATTTGTAGAGGTCGAAACTGCGGCGATCGGGTAGTCGGCGGTGACGTTGACGTCGGTGGGGATCACGACACCTTCGGCCGCGCCCTGCGTTGCCCTGACATCAGTGGCATACACGATTCCTGCATCAGCTTCACCGGCGGTGACTTTCGCAACGATGCTTTTCACATCCGGTTCAAGGCTTGCTGGGGCGACACTTACCCCCGCCTTTTGAAGAACCTGCGCGCTGTACTTCCCAATTGGTACCTGAGGTGCACAGGTGACATAGATGAGTCCGGGTTTCGAGATGTCAGAAAGTGATGTGATCTTTGACGGATTGCCTTTCCGCACCATTATCTCGAGTGAGTTCGTTGCAAAAAGAGTTGGTGCATCGCTGAGCAACTTTGCGTCAGAGACTTTCGTCATGTTCGCGTCGTCTGCGGAAGCGAAGACGTCAATAGGTGCACCATCGATGATTTGCTGCGCAAGGGTTGACGATGCTCCGAAATTGAAGGTCACCTTCACTCCTCGGTTCGCCGTTTCGAATGCAGTCTTCATGTCGGTGAAAGCACCCTGTAGTGAAGAAGCGGCGGAAACGGTTAGTGATCCCGACACGGAAGCGTCCGATGCCGTTGACGATGTCGTTGAGAAACCGCACCCAATGGTGCTGACCGTAAGGAGCACCAGGATCGAAAAGCCGAAAATCCTTCGAGCTCGCTGCCGCTTGGTCGGCGCTTTGGTGGTCACCGCAGCATGGTAGTCAGATCCTGACTACTTACCTCAACTTCTGATGACTTGACCGGTACCATCGGCCGGTGACCCGCAACGACCCAGTGCTCGCCGAAAAGGTGTGTTTGGCATTGGTGGCAGAAGGCCCAACCCATGGCTGGGCGCTCTCAACCTTGCTCGCTCCGGATGGTGAGATAGGCCGGATCTGGTCGTTGAGCAGACCCCTCGCCTATCGAGCCCTCGACCAACTTGTGCTCGATGGCCTCATCGAAAAGGTGGGAACTGCGCCGGGTGGCGGTCGAAGCCGGACACTCCTTGAAGCCACCGAACTTGGCGCTTCGAGCAATGCCTCGTGGCTCGAAGCCCCCGTTGCTCTTCCGAAAGATGTGCGGACTGAACTGTTGGTGAAGTTCACCCTGCGGTCGCGGGTCGGTCTTCCTCTTGATTCGCTTGCGGCTGACCAGCGCGCTCTCTTTGCTCCGCTCCTGAATGGGTCGGTGGCTGCAGATGGCGGTGATTTTGTCGCACGTTGGCGGCGAGAGCACCTCGAAGCGATTGATCGATTTCTCTCGTCATTCGGAACGTCGAACGCATGAGTTCGAAGCCCGGGGGATTCGCAGCGCTTCGTCATCGCAACTTTCGTCTGTATCTCATGGGCCAGGGACTTTCACAAGCCGGTACGTGGATGCAAACCGTTGCGATGGGTTGGTTGGTTCTGAAAGTCACCGGTAGTGGCGGAATGTTGGGACTCGTCAGCGCCGCACAGTTCACACCAACTCTTTTGTTCGGTGCGTTCGCTGGAACACTTGCTGATCGCCACAGTCGTTGGCACATGTTGCAGATCACGCAAGTTCTTGCCGCAGTGATCGCAATTGCGCTTGGAGTGATGGTGGTGACCGACACCATCTCCGTTTGGAGCTTATTTGTTCTCGCCGCTGCATTCGGAACAGTGAACGCGTTTGATATGCCGATTCGGTCATCATTTGTGTACGAATTAGTTGGACCAGACGACATCACAAGTGCGGTGGGAATCGGAAGCACGACGAACAACGTGGCTCGAATCATTGGCCCCGGAGCTGCTGGAGTGCTGATCGCTGCATTTGGACTCGCTGTACCTTTTCTCGTGAATGGCGTCAGCTTCCTCGCCATCACGATTGCCCTCTTGCTCATGCGTCAATCGGAATTCGTTCCGAAGGCGCCAGTGAAGCGAGAGAAAGGCCAGATTCGCGAAGGCATAAAGGTCGTGTGGGCTGACTCGCGACTCCGAACGCCAATGCTGATGACGGTTGTCATCGGGATGCTCGCATACGAAAACCAGATTTCGCTTCCGCTCTTTGCGAAATACACCTTTGATCGGGAAGCAACTGGTTACGGCATTCTTTCGTCGGTTATGGGGGTCGGCTCGGTTATAGGCGGACTACTGATCGCACGGTTTGGGAGAGCGACACACAAACGTTTGGGTTTCGCAGCAGCATTTCTTGGTGGCTCGATGCTTCTTGCGGCGGTGATGCCAACCTTCTGGACGATGTCGGCGGCGTTGTTGCTCGTCGGGGCTGGAAGCGTTGCGTTCATCACCATGAACTCCGCCACACTGCAACTCACTTCACCAGTCGAGGTTCGCGGTCGTGTGATGGCGCTTTACATCACTGCAATCATTGGCACGACGCCCATTGGTGGTCCGATTATCGGCTGGATCGGCCAGCAGATTGACCCGAGAGCTACCTACATCACTGGTGGTCTCGCTTGTCTTCTGACCGCAGCGTTTGCTTGGCCGTCGCTTCGACGTTCAACCGAAGAGGCCTTGCCTGCGGAGGAAGAAGAGGCGATTTACCGATCGGCGGTCATTGATGCCGAGACACTTGTTGGTGACCTCGATTCGGAGATTCCGATCAATTTGCCCACCGAGAAATGAGCTACTCGAAGGGGGTGACGGTGCA
>JBILIB010000193.1:0-3476 GCA_044350215.1 Acidimicrobiales bacterium | reverse complement strand
GCTGTTGCACCATCGGTGGGATCTCTACAGCACGTCGTGGCGATCGGCGAGACGCGCCCGAAGATCAAAAATACGTCAACCGCTCTTTGGACTGACCTTCTCCAATCAGATGCAACGCCGCCTCAATTGAACACGAAGCCCTCCGACCTCGGAACGTTCATCTACACCGGGGGAACAACAGGCCTTTCCAAGGGCTGCATGTTGAGTCACAACTACCACGAAGCCCTCACACGGCAGATCGGTATCTGTTGGGAGCGCACGTCCGACGACGTCATCTGGACGCCATTGCCACTCTTTCACTTCAATGCGATCACCACCGCCGTAATGGGCCCACTCGTATTTGGAGGCCGTTCGGCGATTTACCGTCGTTTTTCTGTTTCGAACTTCTGGCCTGAGATGAATCGTGTGGGCGCAACAATCACATCAACGCTTGGAACGATGGCGTATCTCTTGGCTCATGATGTCGATCGTCCCGAGATGCCGAGATCGGGTGCGCCGGAGGCAAATACGTCGCTGCGCTTACTCGGTGCTGCACCGATGCCGGTTGAAGTTGATGACATCATGAAGAATCGTTTCGGACTCACCACGTTTAGTGCCGCCTATGGCGTAACCGAAGCAAGTCTTATCTCGTGGCAGCCACCAGGTGGCTATAACAAGCCCAATGCGGCGGGTGTTATCAATAATGAGTATTTCGACGTTCGAATCTTTGACGACGAAGACAACGAATTACCACGTGGTTCACGAGGTGAAATCGTGATTCGGCCGAAGCGGCCCGATGTGATGTTCACTGGTTATTGGGGTCGTCCAGACGTGACGGTCGAAACCAGTAGGAACTGGTGGTATCACACAGGCGACGTTGGCATTATCGACGATGAAAACTTCTTGTTCTTCGTTGATCGCAAGGCCGACTATCTCAGACGTCGCGGCGAAAACATTGCCAGTTTCGAAGTTGAGTCAATCATCATGGGGCAGGGACAAATAGCCGACGTCGCCGTGCACGCTGTTCCAAGTCCGATGTCAGAAGACGATCTGAAGATCACTGCAACATTGGTGGACGGAGCGAACCTTACTGAAGAAGAACTGTTTCTTTGGTGTGTTGAGCAGCTTCCATATTTCGCGTTGCCCCGTTACATCGAATTTCGTAAGGAGCTTCCGCGGTCGCCAGTCGGTCGAGTGCTGAAGCGGGAACTGCGCGACGAGGGTGCCACTGCTGCGAGCTGGGACCTTGAAGCTTCAGAAGTGAAGTTCGAAAAACGTTGAACTAGTCGTTTGTCCGGTTCGCGAGTTGTTGACGAAGTTTGGCAACTCGCTCGGTAATCCACGGCTGTTCCATCGACCACTGCTGCTCAACTAACTCAATCTGTACAGCCTGTTCGTGGTCGAGTCCTACCGTGGCATCGAGGGTGTGTTTGGCACGTTGCATTGCTGCCGGTGGTCGGGAGGCGGCTCGCTGAGCAAACCTGAGGGCAAGACGGAGGGCTTCGTCGGCTGGAAGGCAGCGCCAGGCCAAGCCGAACTCAGCAGCTTCGGCCCCTGTGAGCCGATCGCCAAGAAGCGAAAGGGCGACGGCGCCTTGTCGTCCTATCCGCAGAGCGAGGTTTCGGAGTTGGCCGCCGCCAGGGTGGACACCGAGATCCAAAAGGCGAGGATCGAATGTGGCTTCGGCGGTACAAAGCAAAACGTCGCATGCCAGCACGAGATTGATGCCAGCTCCGATGACAGGACCATCCACAACGGCAATCGTTGGCACCGGTGCACTGATGAGGGCATTCGCACCGCGAGCTATGTCGTTGAGTGTTGCTCGAGGCGAAACAAGATCATCAAGGTCTCCGCCGGAACAGAACACGGGGGGAGTAGCAGCGAGAATGATTGCCCGAACGCCCAACGAAAGGGCCTCGTTGACAGCTGCTTCTAGATCAAGCGAAAGCTCGATACGTAGAGCGTTGCGTCGGTTGGTGTCGGCCAACGTGATCCGACCTATAGGACCATCGAAGACCTCAAGGGAGACCAGTGGATGATCGGCTGGTCTGGAGACTTGATTGAACGTACTCACGCTGTAGGAGCGAGCTTGCCGACCTCAATGCCGACATGCTTTTCGCGACGACCAGTGTCGAAGGCACGTTCGCTGACATCATGACCAGCGGACTTCGCTCGTAATGCTTTGACAGTTGCTTCGGTTTTCGGAATGTGAGCGAAGGGGTCGAAGCTGTACCACCGCATCGCGTTTTCGTGAGTGATCTTATTGATCTCGTGATCTGGCAGATCTTTCGCCACCTCGGCAAACTCTTCGCCAGCATGGGGCCAGGAAGAATCGGAATGCGGATAGTCGCATTCCCATGCGATGTTGTCGATGCCTACGTCGTGGCGGAGCTTGATGCCGATTGGGTCGGCAATAAAACAGGTGAGGAAGTGCTCACGGAACACCTCGCTGGGGGTCTTCTTCCCAAAGTCCTGACCTGTCCAAAGATGGTGCATGTCGTAGGTGCGATCGAGACGGTCGAGGAAGTAGGGGATCCAACCGATGCCACCTTCAGAAAGGGCGATCTTGATGTTCGGAAACTTCCTGAGGACCCGTGACCAAATGAGATCGGCAGCGACGGCGCAAATATTCATTGGCTGCAAGGTCATCATCACATCGATCGGAGCATCGGGAGAAGTAATTGCCAACTTGCCCGATGAGCCGAGATGAATAGAGAGAACGGTGTTGGTATCGCAAAGTGCTTGCCAGAACGGATCCCAGTACTCGTCATGAAGACTTGGGTATCCCAATGTGTACGGGTTCTCGGTGAAGGTCACCGAGTGGACGCCCTTCGCTGAAAGTCGGCGGACTTCTTCTCCAGCGAGTTGCGCGTCCCAGAGGATTGGGAGACCCATTGGGATGAAACGACCCGGGGCGGCGGCGCACCACTCGTCGACATGCCAATCGTTGTAGGCGCGAACGACGTCGAGGGCGAGGTCTTTGTCATCGCATGCGGCGAAGAGTCGTCCGCTAAACCCCGGGAACGATGGGAAATTCATCGATGACAAGAGACCGCCACCGTTCATGTCCTTCACGCGTTCATTCACATCCCAACATCCCGGACGAATCTCTTCGAACGACGTTGGCTCGATTCCGTATTCCTCTTTGGGTCGGCCCGCTACAGCGTTAAGCCCGATATTCGGAATGATGGAACCTTCGAACATCCAAACATCGTCGCCCTTGTCGTTTCGCTCAATCTTCGGGAATCGGCCTTTCCATTTGGCCGGGGTGTGATTGTCGAACATGGAAGGAGGTTCAACTAAATGATCGTCGACGCTCACGAGAATTAGGTCGTCACTGTTCACTGTTACCCCAATTGTCTTGACTGCGACCGAAGGCCTCCTGTTGAGGATTGTTCGTCAGCAGTTAGTTCCCTAATTTTGCTTTCAGTATGTTGAACTATAGTTCAATCATTCGAACGTGATGAGTTACAGCGTCGCTCGCAACGAAAATTGGG
>JBILIB010000192.1:0-3489 GCA_044350215.1 Acidimicrobiales bacterium | reverse complement strand
AATCGAGTCCACGAGTGGGTTCATCGAGCAACAGCAGTGGTGGCTCCGAGGCCAATACGATTGCGAGCGCAAGACCGAGACGTTGCCCTTCCGATAAATCACGGGGATGGGTCGATGCGTCAACTCCTGGGACAACGCGATCAAGCACAATCCGAGTGGTTCCGTGCAGCAAACCCGCATCACGGTCCGATGCGTTGCATTCCGCCGCAACCGTGTCGTGGTAGAGCAGTACACCGCTGTCTTGCGGAACTAATCCAGCCACCCGAACGACGTCGCGGGCCGAGAGACGGTGAGGCACCGAACCCATGACCTGCACGACCCCTGAGACGGGCTCTCGTAATCCCACAAGATGATTGAGCAGCGTTGACTTGCCCGCACCGTTGCGACCCATAAGCGCAACCACTTCTCCTGCTCGAAACTCGAGATCAACTCCTCGAAGCGCGGTGATGGGACCATAGGAAGCCTGAAGGCCGTTGGTTGTCGCGACGACGTCGCCAAGTGATCGGGCCTTGCGACTGAAGACCTCCGTATCGATAGATGCGAGTTGATCGCGAAGTGGGCCAGCGACTCGCCGTGCATCTCGAACCGAAAGCGGAAGTGGAGACCAACCGGCGAGACGTCCAAGTTCAACCACGGGCGGGGCCACGACTGATCCGCCAAACACCTCAGCCGGTGTTCCGACGACAACCGGGCGTCCGTCACCAGGCACCAGCACGATGCGATCGGCGTACTGCACAACACGTTCGAGTCGATGCTCGGCAATCAACACTGTGATGCCGAGGTCGTGGACCAACCGCGTCAGAGCGGCAAGAACTTCTTCCGCCGCCGCTGGATCAAGCGCTGAGGTTGGCTCATCAAGTACGAGAACTCGCGGCCCCGCGGTGAGCACCGAACCAATAGCAACCCGTTGCTGCTGGCCACCAGAAAGCGAGGCAAGTGGACGATGGCGAAGTTCGTGCAAACCAAGCAAATCGAGAATGTCTTCAACCCGTCGGCGCATCACATCAGGTGCAACACCGAGGTTCTCCATTGCGTAGGCCAATTCATCTTCAACGAAGTCGGTCACGAAACCGGCAGCCGGATCTTGACCCACGACACCAACGACATCGGCAAGATCACGCGGAGCAACGTCCGAAGTTGTTCGACCATCAATGACAACCGAGCCAGCAAGGATTCCGCCCGAAAACCGTGGCACTAACCCGTTGACTGCACGAAGCAACGTCGACTTGCCGGAGCCGGTCACACCAACAACTAGGCAAAGTTCGCCTTCGGGAACTTCGAACGAAACATCGACCAACGTGGGAGTAGTTGCTTCGGGGTAGGTAATCGTGACGTGCTCAAACCGGATCATGCCGCCACCACCATCGGTGAAGATGCTGAGGCGAGGGTCGGCGGATGCGGAGCAAACCACGCTGGAAGCGCTGCGACGAGAAGCCCAATCACGGCGACGAGTGGAACCGCAGGAACCTCGAGCGGATTCGTCGAGGGGCTCAGAGCGTCGCCCATTCGTCCAACAAGAACGAACGATGCAAATGCAACAACCCCAGCAAGCGAAACCATCCACTCAGGCCCGATCCATGGGTCTGGGCGATACCGAGTTCTCGTGGTCGATTTACCGCCGGCGACGAGCGCACCGATGAGCGCCGCTGCACCTAGACCGAGTGCTGGGATACGAAACAGTGCCGGTGCACTTGGATCGAGAAGCCCATAGGAGCCAACGGCAATTGCTACGAGTCCCAGCAACACCAGCCCGACGGAACGACGACGAACTGAGACCGAACTCGAACCACGTCTTCCGTACCCGCGGCTATCCATCGACGCAGCAAGCGCAACGGCACGATCGAGTGCACCTTCAAGTACAGGCATCGCCGACGCGCTCCAAGCACGGACTCCCCGATCAGATCGACCACGGAGTCGACGGGCTTCACGAACCTGACGCGATGCCACAATCGCTTGCGGGGCAAATGTGAATGCGATTGTGACAGCAACGCCGGCTTCGTAGAGGACCGTCGGAAGCGCGCGAAGCATCCGATACGGACTGCACAACGATGTTGCTGCACCAAAGCACGCCAGCACCGCTGCGAGCCGAAGGCCTTGGTAGAACGCGGCCATCAAAGATTCAAGAGTAACGGGGCCACCGAGACTGACTCCCGCAGCCCAATCTGGAAGCGTTACCTCCGGGATCGTGAACAGTGTGGTTCCCGGAATACGAACACCAAAAAAGATCTGGAAAACGATGCGCACAGCAATCACGATCATTCCGAGTCGCAAAAAGCTTGCAAATGATCGGGACCATGGGACGTCAGCGCGCCGAGAAACAACCACCCAACCAGAGACAGCAATGATGAGACAGAGGAGAACTGGATTCGTCGTGCGCAACGCACACGCCGACAACGCAACCGCCCACAGCCACCACGCACCTGGATGGAGAAGTCGTGGCCCCGTCATCGTGACCTGCGCGTCTGAACCCACGCTCCGCCCGCCATAAACCCGATGAGAATAAACACCGCTGCGATTCCGACCCATCGTCCGGCATTGGAATTGGTTGAGTTCGATGACGCGAGTGCGACCTCACCGACAACGACAGCCTCGGCAGTCGTTGTAACCGTCAATGACCCTGTCTCTGCTGCTCCAACTCCCTGCTCAAGGTTTGCATCGCCAGAACTCTGCGGAATCGGTACGGAAACGGACGGGGGTTCGGGAAGCGGGGGAAGTGCAGGGGGAGGTGCCGGTGGAAGTGCTGGAGCAAGCGCCGGGAACAATGAACGAGATGGTCCTATGCGCGGCGACGGGTCTAGACCGCAACCACATCCGCCTACGACAAATCTCCACCCCTCGATGGCTCCGTCAGCAAGCCGCTTCGAAAATGGGTTATTGCTTCCGTAGGCCCATTTGCCGCCATCATCGAAAAAATACGCCCAGTAGCTAAAGCCGTCTGAATTTTGTTCGCCGCACACCTTTTTATCGGCCGGCAAACCATCGATTGCACATAACAAACCACTCGATCCGTACCGAGGCGACCCAGTTCCGAGTTCGGTCCCTCGTCGCGCCAAAAGCTGAACGCCATTGGTACCAGCGGGCACGACAAGACACGTCGCAGAGGAACTTCCTCCAAGTTCAGACGAGTCAACAACAAGCACAACCCGAATTTCGCCCTCGCGGATCGGGCCAGAACAACTTGAAGCGCTTGCAGTATCAGTAAGACCAATCAGCACGCTTGCAGAAACGACGACACCCAAAAGCACAACGGCCAGCGCCCGAAGCGCGCGCTTCTGATGCAAGCGCTTGATTGCGATCGACGGATGCTGATGGTTCACGGTGCGGGGCCACTCGTTGGTTGTTGGTGCCGGGTGTGTTGGTGCCGGGAAGGGTGCGAGACCCGACCGGACCACGGACCAAGGCCGCCGACCGAACCGAGCCCCACCTCCCGTAATCCGACGACGGTTTCATGATGGAGCAATTCCCCCCGAGCAGGCAGTCCGGCTCGTG
>JBILIB010000191.1:0-3522 GCA_044350215.1 Acidimicrobiales bacterium | reverse complement strand
TTCTTGCGCTTTTTGCCGGATTGGGAATGTCGGGCGATTGGAACCAGTGGATTCTTTTCCGCAATGGCGGAAGCTTCGGCATGAATGATCAAACGTTCCAAACCGATATCGGGTTCTACGTCTTCAAGCTTCCGTTCTACACGTCGGTAGTGAATTGGCTGTTCGCAGCCGGCATCATTCTGCTTATCGTGGCCGTTGTCGCGCATTACCTCAATGGCGGCATCCGACTGCAGACCGCTGGGGAGCGAGTCACCCCTCAGGTCAAGGCGCATATTTCTGTGTTGCTTGGGTTGCTGGCTTTAGTGAAGGCCGCTGATTATTGGTTGCAGCGTTTTGCTTTGACATACTCGACTCGCGGAACCGTTGATGGCGCCACGTACACCGACGTGAAGGCCCAACTTCCTGCGATTTATCTCCTGCTCTTCATCGCCCTCTTGTCATTCGGGCTTTTCATCGCAAATATTTGGCGACGCGGCTGGACGCTTCCGGTTGTTGCGGTCGGGCTCTGGGCTCTCATCTCGGTGGTTGCCGGCGTGGGTTATCCGGCGTTTATCCAGCGCTTCGTGGTGGAACCCGAGGAATCAACGCGAGAGACGCCCTACATCGAGAACAACATCAGTGCGACGCGAACAGCTCTGGGTCTCAGCGAAGTCGACACCAAACCGTTTCTTTACAATCAAGAGAAATCGATTGCGACGCAAAACGTCAATGAAAACCCAGGAACGATTCGCAATATTCGGTTGCTTGATCCGACAATCGTTGAACCGACCTACCAGCGTTTGCAGAGCCAGTACTCGCAACTTCGATTCAATGAACTCGATGTTGATCGCTATCCGATCAAGACCCCTTCTGGTGAAATTGCCAATACGCAGGTGATCATCGGTACTCGTGATCTCAATGTTGGGCAGATTCCGCAGAGTTCTTGGGAAGGCCAGCACTTGGCCTACACCCACGGATACGGCGTGGCCCTTGCTCCGGCTAACGCAACGACCACGCAAGGTCGTCCTGATTTCTTGATCAGGAATGTTCCTCAGATCACGGATACGACGCGAATCGATGTAAATGTTTCAACTCCGCAGTTGTATTACGGCGAGAATGTGACGGGCTTTGCAATTACAAATGCAACCCGTCAGGAAATCGATTTCATCGAGACCGACGGACAAACAAAGTTCACTGAGTACTCTGGCTCCGGCGGCGTGAAACTTGATTCTTTCTTCAAGAAGGCCGCTTACGGACTGAGGTTCTCGGACTGGAACCTTGTTGTCTCAAACTTTCTTACGTCTGATTCCCGTATCGTGTATCAGCGCGATATCCGCCAGCGGGTAGAAGCAGTCGCACCGTTTATGCAGTTTGACAGCGATCCATATCCGGTGATCAAAGACGGACGAATCGTTTACATCTTCGACGGATACACAACAACTGATCGCTATCCGAACGCGCAGCGTGCCGATTCAAGCGGACTCCCAGCTGGAAGTGACCTAGGCGGTAAGCGCTTTAACTACGTCCGCAACTCGGTCAAGGGCGTGGTCGATGCCTATGACGGAACAGTGAAGCTCTACATCGTCGATGCTTCAGATCCGATCGTCAATGCCTACCAAAAGGCCTTCCCGGCGTTGTTTGCGGGTGTCGACGAGATGCCTGCCGAACTTAAAGCACATTGGCGCTATCCGGAAGATCTCTTCCGGGTGCAGACCAATATGTTTGGCCGCTATCACATCAGCGATCCGAAGTCGTTCTACGAGAAGTCATCAAGCTGGTCCGTAGCGCAGGATCCAGGTTCTTCGGTGAATGGATCAGCGGCGGTTGTTGCCTCTACTCAAACGGTGAATGGCACGACTATCGTGCGCACGAGAGAAGCGCGCATCAGCCCTGTGTATTCGCTGATTCGACTTCCAGGTGAGGAAACCGAATCTTTCGTGATGCTGCGTCCGTTTGTTCCCTTCTCCGAGGACGATTCTAAGAAGACGCTCACTTCGTTCATGGTCGCAAACAGCGATCCTGCGCAGTACGGCAAGCTGACTGTTTACCAAATGCCTTCTGGTTTCAACATCGACGGTCCTGCAATCGTCAACGCCAACATTCTTTCTGACCCGGTGGTTAGTCAGTACACGACACTGCTCAACCAACAGGGATCGCGCACCCAGTTCGGTGCTTTGATGCTGACTCCGGTAAACAACTCGATTATCTATATTCGTCCGCTGTATGTGTCGTCGGACAACAACACGGCGATTCCTGAACTCAAGCAGGTAATCGCTGTGTTTGGCGGACAGGTCGTGATGAAGCCCACGCTTCGTGAAGCGCTGCAAACGCTGTTCCCCGGAGCCAACCCGCAAACCTTCGAGTCGTTGGTTGTCTCACCGGAAGACACCACGAGCAACGGTTCCACCAATGGCGGATCCGTGCCGAGTGATCCCACGACGACCACCACGATTCCGTCTACCGGCAATGCCACAAAGGATCAATTGATTGATCAAGCGGCGAGGGCATTGACCGATGCCGACACCGCTCTTCGCAACGGTGATCTCGCTGGCTATCAGGCAAAAGTCAAGGAAGCACAGTCGCTCATTAGCCAAGCACAGTCGCTTCCCGATGGATCCGCTTCGAGTTCGGGCGCTTCAGATTCGCCCGGGTCAACGACAACGACAACGACAACCACCACGGTTCGATCAGGCACGCCCGCCTAGCGGCGGGTTCTATTCGACCGTTGGCCAGCTGCCGCTCTCTAGAGCGGTGACAAAGAGGGTGACCGTGGCCTGAAGCGCAATGTCGTCGTCGGACGTGCCGAGCGGTGTTCCTGGTTCGACCAGGCCGCGAACGGTCGCGCTGAAAACCCGATGGGCTATAGCTACTTGTTGTTCGTTCAGCCCGAATGAAGCGAGCACGGTCCGGATCGGCACTGCGATACGAAGTGCTTGGTCCCTGAATTCGGAGTCATCGACACCAAGGTGTGCTCGAAGCGCGGCCATACGTCCCGGGTGTAAGCGAGCGAAGTTGCGTTCGGCCTGAGCGATTGCGGTAAGAGCGTCTGCCCCGCTGCGACCGATGCTTGCCTCCCAAACGACATCGCCGATTTCGGTCACAGCGAGAAGGACGACCTCTCTGCGTAATGCGTCGAGGTCATCGACATGGGAGTACAACGAACTCACATGGCGGTTGACCATTTCGGCCACCTTTGACATCGTGAGTTCGTTCCAACCGTTGGTGTCAGCGAGTTCTGCTGCGGCCGCGATCAAAGTGTCGCGGTCCAGATAAGGGCCAGTTGAACGTGTGCGCGTTGTTGTCACAGGTTCCAGACTTTGACTGCGTTATCGCAGACAATTTTGCGCTTTTCCTCATGGGGAACCCCTATGAAAGCCCGCTCAATAAGGTCCTGAGAATCGGGCCAACTCGTTACGGGATGGGGAAAATCGGTGGACCACATGATGTTGTCGACACCGACGTCGTAACGCAATGCTTCGATGGAACGTGGTTCATCGACAAACGTCGTCCACATGTTTCTGCGGAAGTAGAAACTGGGAAGCT
>JBILIB010000190.1:0-3542 GCA_044350215.1 Acidimicrobiales bacterium | reverse complement strand
CGCCCGATTTTTAGGGGGGCCAGGGGAGCGTCGCACATTAGGAATCGGTCGTAGCTCTCGGCCGCCCAGAGGACATCGCGCCACAGCCGAAGACTTGAGTCGGAATCTCGAGCCTTCTCAACTTCGGCCCACTGCTGCCATTCTGGGATCGCCCAGATTACGATGCACTCATCGTCGCGGCGCATAGAGGTCTTGAGCGCTCCGACAAGTTCCCAACCAAACGGCTGATGAGCACTCACGGCGATGTCGCGGACTTTTGACAAAAATGTCTCGGCTCCACCCGGTTCGACTCGGATTGTGTCGTGGGCGTAGGCCGCGCCAGAGACTCCTGCGGCGCAAAGCTCTTCGATAGTCCGGGTCCATGGAGCGGGTATGAGCACACGGTCGTAGCCCCCGGAGCGAAAGTTCGCAGCCTCGTTCCACCAGGCTTCGAGTTTGGCATCCTGCAACGAAGGACGGCCGAGCTCATGGCCAAGGGCGGTAGCCAGTCCGTCGAGACCATCTTCCTCCCACATGTTGACGACCCGAGGCCAGCGGTCGGTTGTGCCGACTACTCCCCACACGCCGTAACAAAGTTGACCGCGATCGTCTCGAGCCATCGGGCACCAGTTGGCGGTCATGTGGTGCATGTAGTTCGCACGGTTGGCGCCAATAATGTCGATGAACTCGTGCGTGTAGACCTTGGTATTCACAGTTTCCCCATGGGTGGTGCTGATGTATCGGTTCGGGATTGCGCATCGAGAGCCGATACCGATTGACTCGGGCTACCTCTACATTCGATTCAGAGAACGAGTTTCTGAATCCTGATTCAGTTTGCTGAGCGGGAACTAGGGTAGCGGGATGAACGAGGGGTATGCGTCACGTCCTGGGCTGCAATGTGCCTTTGCCGATGGAGTACTCAGACTCACCTTTGACCGGGCCGACAAGCGAAATGCCCTAACCGATGAGATCGTCGAAGGCGTGATTCAGGCGATTGTTGCCGCCGGCACTGACGAGGCGGTTCGAGCCGTCGTGCTTTCGGGAACTGGCGATCATTTCTGTTCCGGTTTTGACATCGTTGCTCGCAATATTTCGAGCGGAGGTCGTCCTCGGGTGGGAAGCATCCAACGTCGGCTCCCGGGACAAGCGAATCGACTGATTGCGCTGATGCTTCGTACGCAAGTCCCGATTATTTGCGTAGTTCGCGGATGGTCTGCGGGTATCGGTCTTGCACTTGCACTTGCTGCTGATTTCACACTTGCCGCGGACGATGCAAAATTTTGGGCACCGTTCCTGGGTCGGGGTTTCACCCCCGATAGCGGAATCACCTGGATGCTCCCCCGACGCGTTGGTGATGTTCGAGCTCGCGAGATGCTCCTTTTGGGGCGAGTGCTCACCGGAGTTGAAGCTGCAGAGTGCTCATTGATTCATGGGTCGATTGCAAACCCAAACCTTGATGACGCCGCTGAATCCCTCATCTCCCAGTTGGCGATGGCGCCCACGGTTTCGCTGGGGCTGACGAAGTCTCTGCTTGCGGCATCGTCGACTGCGACATTGGAATCACAACTTCAGGACGAGGCGTTCTCGTTGGAACTCTCGTCACGGAGCGATGACTTCAAAGAGGGACTCCTTGCGTTTAAGGAAAAACGCGACCCTGACTACAAGGGCCGCTGATGTGAAAGAGATGCCGAGTACAGCCCTGATTGATGTTCCGGATCTTGCCATCGCACCTGGGAGCGATCTCGATGCGGCGGTTTCTGCGGTGCGAGTTTGGATCAACTCGAACGTTCCCCGAGATTGGCGTGACGCTGCGGATCGAGGTGGCGCTGCAGAGATACGCAAAGTCAGGAAGTTCTCAGACTATGAAGCCTGGTACCCAACGTTCGCTCGTTCCGGGTTAGCGGTTGCGACATGGCCTATTGCGTATGGCGGTCTTGGCCTTTCGTCAACGATTGCTCGCGCTATCGAAGCCGAACTCGCCCCATTCAATTTGGGTCGACTTAACCCACTCGGACTCAATTTGGCGGCACCTGCATTGTTTGCTCACGGCACCGAGGAACAACGGTTGCGGTTTCTTCCGCCGATGGTGCGAAACGAAGAAGTTTGGTGTCAGCTCTTCAGCGAGCCAGGGGCTGGTTCTGATCTTGCGTCACTTGCGACTCGGGCCGAGCGCGACGGCGACGAATGGGTGCTGACCGGACAGAAAGTCTGGAGTACTTGGGCCCACCTTTCAGATTTCGGCGTTCTTCTTGCTCGTACCGATCCCGACCAACCGAAGAGGCAAGGTATTACGTATTTTCTCGTTGATCTGCGTCAGCCCGGCGTGGAGGTGCGATCATTGAGGCACATCACCGGCGAAATTGACTTCAATGAAACCTTTCTTGACGAGGTTCGTGTGCCCGATTTCAATCGGGTGGGAGCAATCGGAGATGGTTGGAATGTCGCCAACTCGACGCTGTCCGGAGAACGCCAGATGGTGTCGGGTTCCGGTTCAGGTGGCGTTGACCGCATAGGTGGTTCCGGCGCCGAATCACTCATTGCTCTTGCGAAGTCCAACGACGCTGCCAGTCGAGAAAACGGATGGTCCGATCCACTCGTACGACAGGCGATCATGAAGGTTCTCAGCGAGGAATGGATTCGGGGCTGGACAAATCAGCGAGTGCGGGCTGGCCTCAAGGCTGGCCGTGCGCCAGGCCCGGAGAGTTCTATTGGCAAAGTCCACCAAGGCTCACTGAATCAGCGCATTCAGTTGCTTGCAACTGACTTGCTGGGAAGCGGTGCTCTTGCTTGGGACAGCGCTCAATCAGATGTCGAAGACGTGGCGGCAAGGTATGCACTCACGCTCCCTCGTGAAGTCAAGGGAATGCTTCGAAGTCGAGCGAACACAATCGAAGGCGGCACAACCGAAGTGAATAAGAACATCGTCGGCGAGCGAGTTCTTGGCCTGCCGCGAGAAGCTGATCCTTGGAGTGGTGTTCCATGGCGAGATGTCCCGCGGAGTTGATGGATGTACTCGACACTCGTAGTTGAACGACAGGGTCATATTGCTTGGCTGATTTTCGACCGTCCTGATGTCGGGAACGCGATGGACTCAGTGATGCTCGCTGAGCTTGAGCAAGCGTGGCAGGAGCTTGAGTCCGACCCCGAGGTGAGGGTGATCATTAACACCGGCAATGGGCGACTGTTCCAAACGGGTCTTGATGTGGTGCAACTCGCCAAAGACCGCGAAGCATTGCGAGAGCAGTCGCGCCGGACTCGCGACGCAGAACTTCGCTTGACCAGTTGGCATAACTCTGTCACCAAGCCAGTGATTTGCGCAGTGAATGGCCTATGCGCGGGAGGTGGTCTGCACTTTGTCGCTGATGCAGACATCGTGATTGCTTCATCGGATGCTGCATTTCTCGACCCGCATGTCTCTATTGGCCAGGTCACTTCCTATGAGGCGATTGGGCTTGCTCGGAAGATGCCGTTTGAGGCGGTGATGCGTATGGCGTTGATGGGTCGCCATGAGCGGATGTCGGCGCAGCGGGCCTATGAACTCGGGATGATTAGTGAAGTCGTTG
>JBILIB010000189.1:0-3564 GCA_044350215.1 Acidimicrobiales bacterium | reverse complement strand
GGCAGCAAACGCCTCATCAGACTCCACACGATCCATAAACGCTTCTGCTTGCTCAACCGACATTTTCTTTGTTCCTTTGCTCGCTGTTTAGATCAAACCGGATATCAGATCGAAGTCGCCAAGCCGCCGCGACTGCCGCTACACCGCCGCGGTTGCCGCAACACAGATGACAAACGTCCCACCCACCATAACGATGCCGGCGATGATGTCTGAGCTGAGCTCTTTCCCCCCGGCAATGGCCGCGAGTTGTTCCTCAGTGAGCTGACTACCAAATCGATCCACAAACACATCGCGAATCTCCTCAGGCGTCGCATCAAACCCCGCCGCAACAACCACAGCCTGCACCGCAGCCTGATCATCTTTCAACGAGGCCAACTCGGCAGCAAACGCCTCATCAGACTCCACACGATCCATAAACGCTTCTGCTTGCTCAACCGACATTTTCTTTGTTCCTTTGCTCGCTGTTTAGATCAAACCGGATATCAGATCGAAGTCACCAAGCCGCCGCGGCGGCCACCACAGCGACAGTGACCATGCCGGAAGCAGCAATAATGCCTTTTGCCTCTCTGGCGTCGATGCCTCCGGCGATGGCCGCGAGTTGTTCCTCAGTGAGTTGATCACCAAATCGATCCGAAAACGCATCGCGAATCTCCTCAGGCGTCGCATCAAACCCCGCCGCAACAACCGCAGCCTGCACCGCAGCCTGATCATCTTTCACCGAGTCCAACTCGGCAGCAAACGCCTCATCAGACTCCACACGATCCATAAACGCTTCTGCTTGCTCAACCGACATGGGTCATCTCTTTCGTCCTAAAGGTTTCCGTTGCACCTCAACTCCACAATCGTCGCACATTCTCTCCCGATTTGCGCCCGATCGTTACCACCGCTGCTGCGAGTCACCCCTTCTCTCAACCACTCGATCGGGGCCTTCGATCAGACCTGACGCTCGTCTGCCATGCTCTGCCCATGAGCGCACCGAACGTCACCCTTTCTTGGCAGGGACCCGACGGCATCGTCGCCGTCATCACGATGGACGCTGAAGAGAACCGCTTCGATCTCGACGTTGTCCGCCATTGGCATGGCCTTATCGACCAGGTCGCAACAAAAGAAGGCCCCCTCGCCCTCGTCACGACGGGAACGGGCAAGTTCTATTCAAATGGACTGAACCTCGAGTGGCTGATGGCGAACCCCGACGACGCCCGCGAATTTCTGCACGAACTCAACCGACTCTGGGGCCGCATTCTTGGTCTCGATTGCCACACCACCGCTGCAGTCAATGGCCATTGCTTCGGCGCCGGCGCCCTTCTCACCAGTGCCCATGACCGCATCACGATGCGCTCCGATCGCGGCTACTGGTGCATGCCCGAACTCGATCTCGCGCTCCCCGTAAGCGAGAAGATGGCGCAACTTCTGCTCACACGTCTCCCCCGCACCGCAATCGCCCGTGCCCTCAACACCGCCCACCGATTCACCGGTCCAGAAGCGCTCGCCGCCGGCATCGCCGACGAGATCCTCACCGAAGAGGAGCTCCTTGCCGCCACGATCGCCCATTCCACCGTGCTGGCCACGAAATCTCGCGAAGTCATCGGCATCCACAAGCAAATGCTTTATGGCGACACGATCCGGGCACTCACGGGCGCTTGAGGAACGATTCCAACTAGCGTCTCGGCCTATGGCTGATCATCGCGGTGCAATCGAAAACCTCCTCTATACCTACGCCGAAGCAATCGATGCTGGCGACTACGAAGCAATCGGCGCGTTATTCGCGCATGGTGCCATCGCAGACGCCGACGGGACACCCATGGTCGTCGGCGCCCAAGCTGTTACTGCCATGTACGTCGCGTCAACGCGCAAGTACGAAGACGGAACGCCGCGATCGCATCACGTCACCACGAACCCATTGATTGAGATCGCGGACGACGAGAAGACCGCAATCTGTCGCTCTCGGTTCACGGTGTTTCAGCAAACCGATGAAATCCCTTTGCAACCGATCATCACCGGTTCGTACACCGACGCTTTCGAACAGGTCGACGGCAAATGGCGTTTCGTTGAGCGTCGGATGCGACCCACGCTCTATGGCGATCTTTCCAAGCATCTCTTTATGGATGTCGTCCCCCCGAAGGATTGAGTGACATCGGTATGAGCGACCTCTTTGAAATTGCTGGCAAGACCGCACTCGTCACCGGCGGTAGCCGCGGTATCGGCCTTATGATCGCCAGCGGTTTCATTGAAGCCGGTGCCAAGGTTGCAATCTCGTCGCGCAAAGCCGACGTTTGCGATGCCGTCGCCGCCGAACTTGGCCCCAACTGCGTTTCGTTTCCTGCCGACCTCTCGACTGAAGCCGAATGCCTTCGCCTCGCTCGTGCAGTCGGCGAATGGTGCGACGGATCGCTCAACATTCTCGTGAATAACGCAGGCGCAACCTGGGGCGCTCCGTTCGACGACTTCGACGATGCGGCGTGGGACAAAGTTCTCGACATCAACGTGAAAGGCGTGTTCCAACTCACGCGCTTCTTGCACGCTGAACTCATTGCTGGCGCATCGGCACCCGATCCCGCACGCGTCATCAACATTGGTTCGGTCGATGGCATTCACGTGCCAACACTCGAGACCTATTCGTACTCCGCTTCCAAGGCGGCTGTGCATCAGCTCACACGAGTGCTCGCCAAGCGTCTTGCCGGCGAACACATCACCGTGAATGCAATCGCGCCGGGCCCGTTCGAATCGAAAATGATGGCGGCCACGCTTGAGAACTTCGGCGATTCCATCAAGGCATCGGTTCCGCTGCACCGCATCGGCGAACCATCCGATATGGCCGGCACCGCAATCTTCTTGTCCTCGAAGGCGGGCGCTTACATCACCGGCGCGGTCATTCCCGTCGACGGCGGACTGCTGCTCTGAGTGTTCGCCTGACTTAGGTCAGGAAGATGAACGACACGAGCATGGCCGCAACGAAGATCACGGCAAGCACGCCGATGATCTTTGTGAGCCGACCGTTGCCGGGGTGCATAAGCCCGAAATCGAGAACATCCTCGCGGCTGCGCTTGAGTCGGTAGGCGTCGTTCTGCGGCGTACCGACCTTGGGAAGGTGGTGCTGCGGTTTCCGAGGTTTCTTTGTCTTCTTGTGGTTAGCCACCGCGAGACGTTAGCCCCCTACGCTCAGGCCCATGACCGATCTCGGACCCATGCCCCCGACCCCTGATATTGGTCCGGTCGCGCCCGACTGCGGAAGCCTGCAGCCAATCGCTCCCAACGTGTGGGCCTGGATCGGCAATGGCACGGGCAATGCCGGAGTGGTCATCGAAGATGATGGCATCACCGTGATCGACACGCTCTTGGCCCCTTCGGCCGCCCGTGCGCTGAACAACGAACTTGCCGACCGCTTCGGTCTGCCCATCAAACGCGTTGTCTATACAAGTAGTCATCTCGATTCAGTGGGCGGCTCGGCGGTGTTTTGGATGGCCGCTCGTTATGGCCGCACCCAAACCAACGTGCTGCTCGACCAGCCCGCCCCCATCGAGGCGTACAAGCGACTCTCACCTGCGTTCGCTCACGATTACGACA
>JBILIB010000188.1:0-3599 GCA_044350215.1 Acidimicrobiales bacterium | reverse complement strand
TCGCGTGTTTGCAACCGATATCCGCATGAACCTCCCCGACACTCCTGCTGGGCAAATCGCAGGCATAGCGATTCGTTTATTGCTCACATTTGCGATGGCGTGGCTTTCGATGGAACTCGTCGAACGTTGGTTTCGACGTTCGCAACTTGGGGTCGCTCGATTCGGAATCGGTTGGCTTGGAATTGGGGCGTTACTCGTTGGGTTCGCTCTTCTTGCGGCCCCATCCGCAGGTTCGACAATCGCAACATCAATTGGAAGCGATCAAGCCGCCAGCCGCGAACGCACACTGGCAATTCCGAATGATCCCACACGACCATCTCTCCTCATCGTCGGCGACTCGGTAGCGCTCACCCTCGACAACGGGATCCGCAATGTGATCAACCCAAAGGTGTCCATCGTTGGTGGGTCTGAACTCGGATGCGCCCTGTTACTTTCACCGAAAGCCATGACGTCCGATGGCAATTGGTCAAAAGACGGCACACAATGCCCCGACCACGACGACTATTGGTCGAAACTCGTCGAGGCACAGAACCCCGACGTCGTCATCCTTCTCGTGGGTGCATGGGATCTCTACGCGCGCGATTGGGGCAACGGACCTGTCGCCCCGGGCGATCGCGAATTTGATCAGAACTACAGCGTCGCTATCGATGCAACCCTCAAAGTTCTCTCCGCCAAAGGTGCAGAAGTCATCGTTCTCACTACCCCATGCTTTGAACCGGGACCAGGAGAACGCGCCGGACCGCAACATGACATCCAACGTGTGCAGAGAATTGCGGAACTGCAGCGCGAAGCTGTCGCCAAATTCAACGATTTAGAGCCCCAGACCCAAGCATCCATCGTTGAACTTCAGTCGGTTACTTGCGACAACGGATTCACTCAAAATCGAGACGGCGTAGCGTGGCGTCCAGACGGCGTGCATTTTTCCGTCGACGGTTCGAAGGTTGCCGCTCGATGGATTCTCGAAGCCTTGCCCGAGACTGCTCGATCACGTTTAGGTTTCCCCACCTGATAAAGCCCTGAAGAGCGCCTCTACGACAAGGCGCAGTCACGCTCCTGTGTCAGAATTACCCGGGGCTCGAGCAAGATGTGTAACAAGGGGATACGCAACCGATGACAGTGACGACCGGCGAAAAGGGAACCCCGGCAGACGATGCCGGCGCCGATCCCATAGCAGCGGCTATCGCTGCTGCGGTCGTTGATGATGGCCCGATCGACGCTGCAACGATCAACACGGTCAAGAAGTTGGACCATATGCCCGCACTTGACGGAATGCGGGGACTCTTCGTCATCCTTGGCCCAATGCTGTATCACTTCGCTCCAGCATTCATTCCCGGCGGAATGTTCTCTCTCGATTTCTTTTTCGTCATGTCGAGCTTTCTCATCGTTTCGCTGGCCCTCAACGAATGGGATCGAACCGGAGGGTTCAAGGTTGGCGCCTATGCGTCTCGCAGAGTGCGTCGACTCATGCCCGCGCTCATGGTGTGTTTCGTGGTGGTGGCATTCGCAACCGCGTTCTTCATCCATCCCGGCCAAATTTCAAAGTGGACTTCAGGCACCACTGCAGGAATGGGATGGGTTGCAAACTGGAAAGAGATTTTCTCCCAGAACAACTATTTCGATGCTGACCAGTACTCAAACCCACAGCCGTTTCGACATGTTTGGTCGTTTGCAGTCGAAGAACAATTTTACCTCTTTGCTCCTTTTTTTCTGATTCTTTGCATGCGCTGGATAGGCCGACAATGGCTCACGATTCTTTCGATAGCGGGTGCGGTTGGATCAGCGATTTGGATGTCAATCGTTTTTGATGTGAACGACCCCTCAACTCTTGCACGTGCCTATTACGGAACCGACACACGAGCGTTTGCGCTCTTTCTCGGCATAGCGATGGCCGCGGTGTTCTCGAAGTGGGGTCCACCCCGAACAACTTGGGGCCACTGGCTCACACAATTGGTGGGACTGCTCTCCTCAATTGTGTTTGTCATATTTCTCTTTACCGAGAGCGAGAAATCTGCGTGGATGTTCGAATACGGAGGCTTCTTCCTCGTCGCGCTTTTGGCGGTATTCATGACGAGGTCCGTGACGACCAAGACCGGATGGATGCATTGGTTTTACACGAATCGCTTCCTGATGTGGGCAGGGCGACTGGGTTTTGGCTTGTACCTGTACCACTGGCTTGTCTACATCGTCGTTGACAGCGATAAGTCCCCCGATAAGCCGGGGCTCAATTCCTTCCGCGACCTTGCGCTCGGTTTTGGACTTACATTTCTTCTTGCTTGGCTCAGTTACAAATACATTGAGAAGCCCTTCCTCAAGGGACGCTGGCCCGGTTGGAAGTTTGCCGCCGGTATGGGCGGGGCAGTCATCCTCACGCTTTCCCTTTTGCTCTACGCCAACACGGTGCGCGCTCCGGGAGCCTCGGCGGCCGATAGCCCTCTCGCCATTCAAGGCCAAGGCACGACACCGATCGCCCTTGGCGAAGGCAAGCTATGCGTTGCCCCCGCCGGCAGCGATCCCACGAGAATTCTCGTCGTCGGCGATTCGGTGATGTATCAAATCGGACTTGCCCTTGCCGACTGGTGCGCCGAGAACCCAGGCGAGATCCTCGTTTTTAATGAGGCCCACCTCGGCTGTGGCACTACCCGTGGCGGGGAAAAACTCTATGAAGAAGGTCCGGGATCAATGGGCGATATTTGCGCCACATGGGCCGATCCAGTTGATCCGCGCCTTGTCCCCGATGCCAGCGTCGTCTCATGGGTATCGGCAATCGATCTCTACCGTCCTGACGTCGTCTTGGGCTACGCGAGCCCATGGGATTCGATCGACCGCAAGGTGCCGCAACTTGGCGATGAGTGGCTTCGCCCCGGCGACCCTACCTACGACGCTTTTGTTGAGTCCGAATACAGCGAAGCTCTCGGCATTCTGTCCGCCCATGACTCCACGGTTGTCTGGTTGGTCTCTCCGCGTCTCGATCGAGCAAGCCCCTTCAACAGCCCTGACCGTATCGATCGGGTGAATGAAATCGTCTTGCCGTTGGTCGAAGGGCTGCCGAGATCGATCATCATCGATTATCAGGGCTATCTCGGACCCCGGGGCGGCACGAAAGACAAAACAATTCGAGCCGATGGCGTCCATATCCGCGAAGACAAATTGCAGACTGTGGCTGATTGGCTGGCCCCCCAACTCATCGACGCGAAGCGCTCGAAAACGGACTGAGCCCCGTCGGCTCTTACGACGAGGCTCAGTCCAACAGAGGCAATGACCTCGTTAGGAAACTTTTTTACGCTTAGCGCGGTGGCGTGTAGAGCACCTGCATCTTGTAGAGCAATGCCGGACGGTCGGAACCTTCGGCCGCAATTTCAGCTTCGGTTGTGATGAGCGTCCCCTTGGGCTTCGCTTCTGCTTTCACGAGACGTGAACGCGCATGCACCTTGGCGCCGGCTGGAACTGGCGAAAGGAAACGAAGTCCTTCAGCGCCGTAGTTCACTGCGCTTCCGTTTCCAGCGATCTTCACCGGAAACGTAGCCAACTTCGGCATGAGACTTAGCGTGAGAAAACCGTGAGCGACTGGGCCACCAAACGGGCTTTCCTTCAAAGAACGC
>JBILIB010000186.1:0-3637 GCA_044350215.1 Acidimicrobiales bacterium | reverse complement strand
TGCATGCGGCGACATCAGCGGAATCGGCACGACTTGGCTTCCGAGAAATTTCGGCGCTCTTTGCCGAAGAACTCGATGGCATTCGCTCACGCTCAAAGGTGTGGGGCGATGTCGTGCGCGTTGCGTCGCTGTCGCGTCTGCGTGGCGTACCGGCTCGCATCGTTGCCATCCTCGGTTTCGACGACCGCGCTTTTACCTCTGGTCGCGGCAGTGGCGACGACATCCTTCTCGATGCACCCCGCATTGCCGAGCGCGACTTCCAGGCTGAAGAACGACTTGGTCTTCTGAACCTGCTGTGCACTGCAAGCGACGCAGTGCTCGTTACCTGCAATGGCTTCGACGTGACCAACAACAAAGAACTGCCTATGGCGGTTCCGTTGGCCGAACTCACCGACGCTGTTGCCGGCGTTATCGCCACTGGCCCCGAAGTAGCGGCGCCGAGGCCCGTGCTCATTCGTCATGCCCGGCAACTCACCGATCCAGTGAACTTCGGTGTCGTTTCCGAGAACCCCAATAAGAACGTGGTGAAAGCGGTCGATGGCGCGTTCACCTTCGATCCAGTTGCCGCAGTCGTGGCCCGCCGCATCATCGATGTAGCGGGGGAACCGCCGGTCGAAATGCTGTGGCCCGATTACGAATGGGACCCCACCGAATTCGATCGAAGCTCGCTGTCGCTCCAAACGCTGGTGAACGCCCTCAAGAAGCCAGCGGAGTTGTACCTGCGTGAGCGCATGCAGATTTCGCTGCCGAGTGAAGAGCGCAGTTCCGACGATCAGGTTGGTTTGTGGCCCGATAAGCGCGAGTACTCAATCATCGGTTCCGATCTCGTGAAAGCAGCCCGTTCTGGCGCCGATCTGAGCGATCAGCGCCACCTGCGCCAACTTATGGGTGGCGTGCCCATCGGTGCTGTGGGCGACCGATTCTGGGCGACGATCGGCGACGAGGTCGATGCAATGCTCGCTACGCCTGGTGTCGATTTCTCTGCTGAAGTTGCTGTTCCGATCGAACTCACTCTTGGCGATGCCGGCATTTTCGACACAATCGAAGTGAGTGCAACCCAGGTGCTCGAAATCGCGTTTTCGAAAGCCAGCGGGCGCCATTTCGTGCGTCCGTGGTTGCAGTTGGCCGCATTGGCAATGGTCGAGCCAAGCAGGGTTCGCGAGGCAATCGTCATTGCGCGTTCAGAGAAAAAGGACGAAACGGTCGCCGTCAATCGCTTCGTTCTCGTTGGAGAATCCGAAGCGGATCGACTCGCGTCGGCGACAAAGGTGCTGACCTTTGCCCTCGGCGTTCATCAACGAGCCCTGTGCTCACCCTTGCCGTTGTTTGAGTACGCGTCATGGGCTGACCTCACAAAGTCGTCCCACGTCAACACCGGGCTGAATTCCGACCTCAAGAATCCCTCCGCTGCAGCCATTTTTGGTGGCCGCACGTTCGCTGACTTCACCAACCCCGCCGATGCGTTCAGCGACTTGCACCCAATTGATGAAGGATTCGCGAAAACTGGCACTCGCTTCCAGGCCTACGCCCGTGCGTTACAGGACTGCTTCGAGGAAACGACGGTGACGCGATGAGCGCCGCCAACGTTTTCGATCTCACACACGCGCTGCCGTCTCGCGAATGGCTGTTGCTTGAGGCCAGCGCCGGTACTGGCAAGACCTATTCACTCACTGCGCTTGTAGCTCGGTACGTGGCCGAAGAGGGACTTCGTGCCGACGAGTTGCTGATGGTCACCTTTACTCGCGCCGCTGCGGCCGAAATGAAACAAGAAGTCCGTGAGCAATTGTTGCGCGCGCTCAACGCACTGAACGCGCCTGATTCCGGAAAGCTCGACCCGTGGTTGGCCAACCTGCGCAACTGCACGGCCGACGAACTCGTTCTGCGTCGTGGGCGCCTCGAAACCGCAATCTCCAACATCGATTCGGCCACCATCTCGACCATTCATGGTTTCTTCCAACAAGCACTTGGCGATCTTGGTATTCGTTCTGGCGATGCCAAGACTCCGGCTCCGGCCGAAAGCGACGCCGTCGTTTCTCAGAAGGTCATTCGCGATGTGCTGGTCAATCGGTTTGCGGCGAACGCACTCGCCCTCGATCCGACGGGATCGAAAGATCCGATGAGTGTCGAGGGTTCGGTAGCGAAAGTCCTGAAGTCGACGTCAAGCAATCTGGGCGCCGAACTCGCACCGGCTCCCGATACATCGCCGGCGGGGCAGTGGTCCTCAATCATTCAGGAACTTCGCAAGGCGATCAAAGAAGAACGCGTCAACCAGGGTGTCGTTGCCTTCGACGATCTAATTGTTGATCTCGTCGAAAAACTCGACGACCCGGTACTTGGTGACGAAATCATTCGTGTGTTGCGGTCTCGCTATCGCCTGGTGCTCATCGACGAATTCCAAGACACCGACACCTTCCAATGGCGTTTGTTCTCAAAGGTGTTCGACCTTTCCGGCGTGCCCGACGAATTCCTCGCACTCATCGTGGTGGGCGATCCCAAGCAGGCCATCTACCGCTTCCGTGGCGCAGACATCGATGCGTACCTCAAGGCCGCAGGCGACCGTTCCATGTCAAAGCGACAAATGACGACGAACTATCGCACCGACCGACCGCTGGTCGAGGCACTCAATGCATGGCTCACAGGAGTCACCTTTGGCGACGAGGACATTGCCTATGTCCCCGTCACCACACCCGACAATCACGCCAACGCGCGGCTGACCGGCGGCGGCCAAACACTGCAATTCAGGTTCCTCGCCAATCCCAATAAGAAAAACGCCGACCCGGTTCGCGCTGCCATCTCCATCGATGTCGCCGATCACATTCAGAAACTTCTCAAGGACGGCGAGATCGCGGCAGAACAGGGCTCAACTGCTGAGCCGCGCCGGGTGAAACTCGATGACATTTGTATCCTTGTTCGCGGTCACAACGATGCAGAACCACTGGTTGAAGAACTACGCAAGCGTCACATACCCGCAGTTCGTAGTCGCATCGGTTCCGTGCTCGAGTCCGATGCGATGGATCAATTGCGTCTCTTGCTCACGGCAATGGCGAACCCATCCGATATTCGTCGTGTCCGTGCAGTGCAACTGAGTTGGTTTGCTCCCAATCCCGTGGTTGTCACTCCGAGCACCGAGACCACCGAAGCGATGGGAACCACCACAACCACCACGACCACCGAAACGAGGCAGGACCCAATTGAGGTGCTGCAGTACAAGTGCCGGGATTGGGCGAATGAGCTTGAAGCCCGCGGTCTTGTTGGCTGGTATCAGGTCCTTCGTCTCGACGACGAAGTCATCAAGGAGATTTCTTCCGACTTCGAAGCCGAGCGCCGCCTCACTGATCTCGAACACATCATCGAGCTACTCAATGGCCAACTCGGTGGTCGCCGAGCACCAGTGAGCGCCGTGTTGCGAGCGCTCGACGAACTCAAAGAAACAATGAATACCGAAGCCGAGGCGCAGAAGCGGCGCATCGACACGGATCGTGATGTTATTCAGATCACCACGATGCATTCGTCGAAGGGTCTTGAGTATCCGATCGTGCTTCTGCCGTTTCCGAAGGGCATCACCAAGTCATCGGTCTCGGTCTATGAAGACGAAGGTATTCGTTACGTCGATGCCGCACCCAGTATCGCTTGGGTT
>JBILIB010000187.1:0-3637 GCA_044350215.1 Acidimicrobiales bacterium | reverse complement strand
TGCGATTCGTCGCACGCTTCGCGCGCTGCGTGAATTCCGCATTGAAGGAATCTCCACCACGATTCCCGCCGACCTCGCCATCCTTGAACATCAGGACTTCGTTGACGGTATTCACTCCACCAAGTGGGTCGAAGACACCCTCGATCTCAGTGGCGTTGGAAGCTCCTCAACGGTTGCCGACGGCGAGTCCGAATCGAAGGTCCAGCGCGATGTCGACGTCGAAGTCAATGGCAAGCGCTTCTCGGTCAAAGTCTTCGTCCCCGAGTCACAGGCCGGCGCAGTTGTTGCCGGCGGTGCCGCTGGTGGCGCAAGCCGTCCCCGTCGCTCCGGCGGCGCTGGTGGCGCAGGCGCTGGTGGCGGATCGGGCGCAGTTGCCGTTCCCATGCAGGGAACCATCGTCAAGATCCTCGTTGAGGTTGGTCAGGAAGTCGAAGCAGGCGCAACCGTGTGCGTGCTCGAGGCCATGAAGATGGAAAACAACATCACCGCTGAAAAGGCCGGCACCGTCAAGGAGATCAAGGTCGCCCCTGGCGATTCAGTTGGCTCCGGCGATGTCGTCGTGGTGATCGAGTAGTCGCCCCCGGTCGCTACGAACTCGCGACCAAACTTCAGACTTCGAGGTATTGCACGCGATTTCCATCGCGTCGCTTCAGATCTTTCTGCACAACCTCTAAATGATCTTGCGCGCACAATTTCGAAAGTGTCGCGAAGATTTCTTCGTGGTCACTCATCCCAAAGGGGTCACGCAACAAGAGATCTCGTTTCACGAGTGGGAATCCATCGTCAAGAAGTTGACGCCAAAACGCATGTGTCGGATTGACTGGGTGCCCAGCACGGATTGCATCGAAGACTGCGGTCATCGCCACGACATCTTGTGGGAGGTAGGTCTGATTTACCTCTCGCAGAGCCCGAACCCCGGGATCATTCATCTTCCGCGCGATGTTGAGTTCGAACGACGCAACAAAGCGCTCAACCAAGGACGAATATGGGTACGCCGCTGCGAGAGACAGGCCTTCAGCAAGAAGTTGTCGAGAGAGCGCTAGTTCCCCCTCAACGATGACGTCCGATTTCGCGAGCGGATTCGAATACGACGTAAAGAAGCGTTCAACCGCACCTCGAGCATCGGTGTTCATGTCGAAGGCAAGGAAGTACGACTGCAAGTGGTAACCGTGGTTCCACGAATCGGTGCACGACCAAACGTCGGCACCGAGACTCTTGCCCTTCGCAAGCAGCTCTCCGAAGCCGTTTACTGGCCCTACGCAGCTGTCGTTAAGAAGGTAGAGACACTCGGAACTTGCGACGACATCCCCATACGTTTCGAATGCCGTCGACCATGATGCGAAATCGAAACCAACGTTTTTGCGCCACAGCAGCGCCTGCGCTCCGAAAGAGTCCGTTGGTTGCAACTCTGAAGTATCAATCACCACAACAGCGATGCCTTGTGCTTGCAGCGACGCGACGAGCCATCGAATCGAGCCGTCAGAATCGAGGGCATTGCGGTAGGACGAAACAAACGCGACCGATCCCGATGCTCGAACGGAGTGGATGAGCGAATCCTTGTTTCCGAATTCGGCCTTGATTGAACCGATTCCCACCTCCGACGATTGGGCTCTTAGCGTTGAGGACCGAAAGCAAAAGTCCGAGGGCGTGGCGAAGAGTTCCTTTTTGCTCGAAACCTCAAGTATTCGAATGCTCCGTGCATCATCAAGCTCGACACCGATCTCGAAACTGAAACCACAATTGAGAGCTTCATGCCCGGCACGAACGACGTCGTTACGCGCGTCAGAAGCGATCAAACGCGTGAACTCCACATCATCAACGAAGACGGAGAGTTGCAATGGAACATCAGGAGACTCAGGGTTATAGGCCCACCCGACGAGTCGTGGTGACCACTGATCGACATTCCCTCGAATACTTGGCCTTGCCCTACGCCGGATACCCACCGTCAAATCTTCCCTTTCGAGGAGGTTTTCTCCGAATCTCGCGAAGAACGCCGCCTATTTAACGGGCGCAAGATAGTCCATCACACCATCTACGTCCGGATTGGGGAGGTTCTCGAAGGAGGTTCAGCGCACCCAACCACTGGGTGAGGGCAACGGAAGATCGAGATAGGTCACGATGCCTGGTTTGGCGTCGCACACTGACGCGACTGCATCGACGGCCGGCAGCGATGTCATCACCATTCCCAGCACCATGTAGTCACTGAATGACTTCGCTTTGAAATCTTTCGGCGGGAATACTTCGAGCTTGGTACGCACTGACGGCATGCCATCGATTTCGACGACGTAGCCGTGCTCGATCTTCCAGTCCGGTTCAAGCGTTCGACCCTTACGCCAGCGGACATCGCACGACACCACTTTGCGGTCGCCGATCCAGCCTTGCCAGCTGGCCGACACTCCGGCAACACAGCCAGCGTCGATTGACCAAGAATCAAGATCAAGGAACTCCGTCGTGATCGCATACTCGGTCTCGCAACGGACCTCGTCGAACTCGATGCCGAGCGCCTGACCCATCAGATGGACCGCGTCACCGAAGACTGCAGTCCCCTGTTTGGTCATTGCCGACAGGTTCGGGTCGTCGGGGAGTAATCCGTAGCCAACTGATTTCTCAGTATCGCCTGAGTCGTAACCGGTGGAATCGACGGACTCGAGCATGCGTATTGAGTCGATCCGATCGCAGACGCCCGCCGAAACAATTCCGAGAAGATTGGCCATGCCTGGGTTCATTCCAGAACCAAAGATCGAACTGTTTCCACGGTTGCATGCATCGATAATTCGCTGACGATCCGCACCCAGCGCATGACCGGTAATGAACCCGGCAGTGGCAGTGATGTTGATGCCGCTTTCCAGAATGCGAACCATATGGTCGACGTCAGGCCATTTCGGGTTGTAAATGACGCAATCGGGCTTCAGCGCCAACAACGCTCCGATGTCGTTTGTTGCGAGCACACCAATGGGGTCGATGCCGCACAATTCGCCGACGTCGCGACCGACCTTGTCTGCTCCCCATGCATAACAACCGACGATCTCGAGTTCAGGATTCGCTGCCGCTGCAATCACCGAACGTTGACCGACGTTGCCCGTCGTCCATTGCACTACCCGATATACCCGCAATGACATCTGTTCCCCCAGATTCAGCGACGCCCAAAGGGCCCGTAGACCACTGAGGGTAGGCCGTGAGTACGACTAACGGGTGGAGATGACGAGCGTCCCACCAACGGTGTCGGGCCAGCCTCGATGCAACTCGCCGCCGATGCCAGTTCCGTAGACCCCCAACACCGCAGCGAACCCGAAAGGGCCAAGTGGGAGCGCCAACGGCGACCACGGCAACAGCGCTCGAAGTCCACTTTGAGATGCCGTTGGTCGACCACCATCGACATACCGGACGACTCGCAACCCAAACACCATCTTCCCCAGCGTGCGCTGTGCAAAAAAGGTGAAGAGGAAGTCGTACGCAACACCAAAGGCCAGGGCTGCAGGAAGTAACCAATCGGGACTATCGAACTGCAACTGTCCATCGATCGTCTTCGCCGTCAGAGCGACGACCATCAGCACAGGCAACGCGATGACTGCGAGATCGAGCGCTCGAGCCCCAAAGCGCGGACCGGGTGCAGCAAGACTGAACGGGCCGGAAGCGG
>JBILIB010000004.1:0-36939 GCA_044350215.1 Acidimicrobiales bacterium | reverse complement strand
TGAAACTGAGGGTGCGAAGTTCTATCCCGAGGATGTGGCATTCATTGTTTGGACCTCTGGTACAACTGGAAAACCAAAACCGATTCTGCATACCCATACTGCGTATCTTGAGTTACTAGATCGAGTGCTTGCTCCCCTGCGTGGACGGAGCCAGCGCACGAGGCCTCCTGTTCCTAATCTGATTCCTGTCTCAATGGCTCTCAACGCGGGTCTGTATAACTGCCTTTTTGGATTACGTGCTGGAGCAGCAGTTGTGATGATGGGACGTTTCAGCCCCGAAGAGTTCGGTGCACTCGTTGAGCGGTTTGGGATCCGATCCACCGTCCTACCCCCTGCAGCGATGGTGATGCTCACAGATTCCGAGCTTCAGTCAATTGCTCCGATGAAATATGTCCGATCCATTACGGCGCCGTTGTCGCCGCTCAATGCCCGGCGATTCACGGAACGATTTGGATGCTTCGTTCTCAATAGCTACGGACAAGCAGAAATGGGCGAGGTCATCGGTTGGACTGCTGCGGATGCGAAGGAGCACCCGGAAAAGATCGGGGCAGCCGGTCGACCGCTTCCTGGCGTGCAAATTCGGATCGATGACAATGGTCGGCTGCTGGTGCGCCCACCCAACGCTGCAATGGGCATAGAGGAACGTCAAGACAGAGATGGCTTCATCGACACTGGCGATATTGCGTCGATTGATGACCAAGGTTTTGTTTGGATTGAGGGTCGCGTTAGCGACCTCATAAATCGTGGCGGAAACAAAGTCTTCCCAGATTCGGTCGAAGAAGTACTCCGACTCCATCCTTCGGTAAGGGACGTTTCAGTTGTGGGTGTCCCGGACGACCGTCTCGGTGAGGTGCCCGTGGCATTCATCGTGGGAGGAAACATTTCAGAGGCTGAACTGAATACGCACTGCCGCCAGTACCTCGTTGCCTACAAGATTCCGGTTTCATTTGTGCACCTCGATGAGTTGCCTCGTAGCGAGGTTGGCAAAGTGCTTCGACGCCAACTCGCACAGAATTGGGCTGCGAAGCACTTGGGCTAGTAGGTGCGCAGCCCCGTTTCATTGTTCTCTGCAGCGAATCGAGCAGCGAGTGCGTCGAGTAGTTCCCGGCAATTACCTGCGCCTCCTGGAGGATCGGGCAGACGAGCCTCGCCAAATTCGCGTGACGGCAGCAGGATCGTTGCGTGTCCGGGAGTTGTTCTCTCACCCCGTTGGTTCTCGCCCCAAATATCAAGGTCAACCGCAGGCCGGTCACCCTCAGCGAGGTACTTGTTGGTGACAGCACCTCGTACCCAATGAGTGTCGCCGACGTAGTTGAACTTTCGGAATTGGCAATCGAGTTTCCAAAGCCATGCATCGTCACCCATCCAATCGGTACATAGATGGATGAGCCAGGTTTCGCGCATGCGGCCATAGTCGTAGGAGGCGGGGTTCCCCGCCCGTCGAGCCCATTCGTGATCCCAGTGAACACGTTGCTGCACGTCAGGAATATTCAGGCTGTCCCGCTTGAAAAACTTCGGCATGCGTTTGCGTTGGTCATTGGCCAAGCGCAGCGCAGAGACACCGTAGAGACCCATACCCATGCCTGTGTGCCAGACCACCATGTCGGTAACGCGCAACGGACCTTTGACGAGAGGCCCGATCTCGTCGCCGACGTTGACGTCCTCCCAGTACCGAGGAATTGAGGCGCGGCGCCGCGATCGCTCCTCGCCAATCTGTTCGCTAATCGATTCGATTTCCTCGTCGGTATAGGGAGCGATCTTGATGGCATCGTTTGTCTTGCGCTCGATAGCTTTCTCACGTTCGGCGCGGATCATGAGTCGATACTGTCCAGAAAGCACTGGGCCACCAGCGACTGCAAAGACCTCACCGAACCATTCGTGGACAGCTCGCCCAGCAAACTCACCGACCTTGTCGTGCACACCAATGAGCGCGTTTCGGCGAACGACCCTCGTGCTCGGCCGAAGGGGATTCCACCACTCGCGGAAACTTCCTGAATAAAAGGCATGGACACCGCCGAGAGGGTCACCTTTCATGATCTCGAGTTCGTTATCGGGTATCCGAGTTACCTCGTCTTCGCCGATCAATGTGTCTCCACCGACGAGATGAGGCGATGCAATTGGCCCCTTCCAACGGGTTGTGCCTCCGTATGTTGGATCACACCAAAGGGGGTTATCGTCACCGTAGGCAAGTGCGACGTGACGGAATGCGTCTTCGTTCGGGCACAAGTAGTGCGGGGGAGCGCTATGCGGCCGTGCGATGCCAATTCGTTGGCGCAATCGGGCGACACCCTCGTCGGTGATGCTGTCTGCCATGTCCTCATCGTACTCGTCGGATTCGAAGGACTCACTAGAGTTTGCGTCATCCGCAGACATCCGAGATGTGTTTTGTCCGCCTAGAGAATTGAATGACACTGATGACATCATGGAATTTTGCAGATGTGTGGGAGTCGATTGCCGCTGTTCAGCCGGATGCCCCAGCACTGATGCGAGGTTCATCTGTCCGTTCGTGGTCCGAGTTCGATGAGCGTTCATCGGCGCTTGCATCCCGGCTACTCAGTGCGGGTTTGTCTCATCAATCGAGAGTCGCGCAGTACCTCATGAACTCCATGGAATACGTCGAGTCGTTGTTCGCAACATTCAAAGTGGCGATGGTTCCGGTGAACACAAACTACCGATACGTCGCCGATGAACTCGCATATCTCTGGATCGATGCCGGGGTTGAGGCCGTGATATTTCACGGTTCTTTTGCTCAGTCCGCTGCGCAGGTCCGGTCGCGAGTTCCAGACGTAAAGCTCTGGCTGTGGGTCGACGATGGAGTAGGGGAGTGCCCCGATTGGGCGGAGCCCTATGAGGTAATTGCGCAGTCAGGGGTGATGTTGCCCTCAGATGCACCGAGCCGAAGCGGCGATGATCTCTTCTTGCTCTACACCGGCGGAACAACTGGTCAGCCAAAGGGCGTGATGTGGCGCCAAGACGACCTGTTCTGCGTTCTTAATCGCAGTGCCACTATCAAGTATCCGGAGGACGGCGCTATTGATGTCGTCCATAGGGGTCTCACCGAGGCCGGCGAAGAGCGAGCCCGAGTCATCCCGGCTGCACCATTGATGCACGGCACCGCTGCTTTCTCGGCTTTTGCTGTGCTCGATTCGGGTGGCTCCGTAGTGCTCTGCGAACACACCAAATTTGACCCCAAAGAATTGCTCGACACGATCGAAGCGCACGGGGTGACCGACCTTTCGATTGTCGGTGACGCGTTTGCCAAACCGATACTCGACGCCCTGGATGCAAACCCAAAGCGTTGGGATATTTCCTCGCTCAAGGTCATGCTTTCGTCGGGAGTCATGTGGTCGGCTCCAGTGAAGGAGGGATTAATCGGGCACGCACCGCATCTACTGTGCGTAGACACCCTCGGTTCCTCCGAAGCGGTCGGTCTCGCTCGTTCAATTTCTTCGTCGCGCGGCACAGCGAAAACTGCAGGATTCAGACTCGGTCCCAACGCACAGGTCATTCGTGACGACGGAACGCCGGTAACTCCAGGTTCTGGTGAAACTGGTTTAGTGGCGATCGCAGGCCGAGCGCCTATCGGTTACTTCAACGACCCGGAGAAATCAGCCAAGACGTTTCGGGAAATCGGTGGTCGCCGATGGACGACTCCTGGTGATTTCGCAACAGTTAATGAAGATGGAACCGTCACCCTCCTTGGGCGAGGGTCTGGCTGCATCAATACGGGAGGTGAAAAGGTCTTTCCAGAGGAGGTCGAAGAGTCGATCAAACTTCATCCGCTCGTGCACGACGCCGTCGTGATGGGAGCGCCCCACGATCGATTCGGCCAACAGGTCATTGCTTTCGTTGAGCCAAGTTCTGGATGTGAGTTGGACGTCGAAGAATTGAAGGTTTCGCTCGAGAGTCGACTTGCTGGCTACAAGGTCCCTCGGCACCTAGTGATCGTTGATTCGATTGGACGGGCAGCTAACGGCAAGGTTGATCAGGCCCGCTGGAAAGTCGAGGCTGAGCGCGTCGGAAGTGCATTGTCCTGATGTCGTCTGGGAGACTGCTCGGGTGAGCGATTCAACAGCAGTCCCCATCCCGCCTGATGTTGAGAGCGCTGATCCATCAGAATCAGAGCCGGACAATCCGCGCCTCGATCGCTGGATCAACAAGACGACTCTTCCCCTTGATCTGATCGCACTTTGTACGATCTGGCTCACCGTCGTGCCCCTCGGGACGATCCATCGCGTCGCTGGCCATCCGATGCTTTGGTATGTCGGTCGCATCGTGATTGCTGTGATCTACGGAGCAGATATGGCAGTCCGCACCTATCTCTCTCGGCATCGACTGAGGTATTTCACCCATCATCCGATTGGTGTCCTCGCCGTCATACTTCCTGTAGTTCGACTCATCTTCAGTCTTCGACTCCTAAGAGCGATGTTTAAGCGGGGGAACACGATTCACTTTGTGATCGTCTCGATTGTGCTGCTCTTTAATCTTGTTGTGATCGTTTGGGGGTTTGAGCGAACCGCATCGGGTGCAAACATCACCAGTATCGGAATCGCCGTGTGGTGGGGGTGTGTCACGGTATTCACCGTCGGCTACGGCGACTACTACCCGATAACGACCCCGGGTCGAGTTGCGGCGGTCGGGATCATGCTTCTTGGACTCACAACCGCAGCTGTGATCACCGCACAGATTGCTTCGAGTTTCATGGACCAGGCTCAAAGCAGACGTAATGCTGCTTCAGGTCCTGATGACGATTCGACAGATGGTCGAATCCGACGAATCGAAGAAATGCTCACTATTCATTTCGAGCAAACTGAGGCAGCGAAGGATCAGACGTAATCCCTGTGGCGTAGCCAATTGATTGAGAGCCAGCCCCAAATGGGGGGCAGGTACGCAGTGAACAATCGAGCCGTGAACGTTGCGGCGATTGCTTGCTGATCGGGAATTCCTGCAGCGGTGAATCCCCCAATGAGCCCGGCTTCGATAACCCCAATGCCGCCAGGCACCGGAGCGATACCTCCGAGAATTGATGCGAGCGTGTTGATGATGATGAGTTGCATCAGTCCGAGTGATTGACCGTAGGTATGCAGCGCGGCCCAGAGGACAAGTGCGTAGAAAATCTGTGAGATCGCATTTCCCGCAAGCATTTGAAGGCCCTTGCGGGGGTTCTTCATAACGGCCGAGAGATTTTCCTTAGCGGCCCGAATTTGGGGAATGAGGAACTTCGTGAGTCGGTGACGCAACCGCGGGACTGTGAACACGATCGCAACAACGACGGCGAGGATACTTGCGGCGAGAAGGATCTTTCCGGAGAGTTCGCTGGTTCCGCCTGATCCGCTTTTCCTGAGAGAAAACGCACTGGCGCCAAAAACGAGGGCGATGAGGAGGAAGACAACCTCCGTGAAGCCAGAGGCAACAGAATTGAGAAGGCTTGAAGTAACAGCTACTGCTGACTTCAGACCTTGTTTTTGAAAGAAGCGAACCTGAAGCGCAAACGTTGTGACACCGCCACCGGCGAGTCCAGTGAACTTCGTCCCGATTTCCAGCATGATCACTGGTCGGAGTGGTAGTGGTTTACTCACAGAGCCAAGGAGCGACATCGCCAGTCCACCAATCGGAACCCATGCAAGCAAGAAGACGAATGGCACCCAAATCCAGTGTGCGTCTTTGAACATCGTCGACCATTCGACATGCGCGAATTGGCCGATGAGTAGATACATGCCGAGGATCGTGAACGCAGCGATCAGGATCGATGAAGGTGCAATGCGTCGGAGTTCTTCAAGTTTGGGCGCTTCGACCCCGGTTTTAGAACTGATTTCGTCGCGAAGTCGCGCACAGAGCTTCTTCAGGTCATCGGCTGATCGGCGGTTGACGCGAGGAAGCGCGGTTGTCTGCAGATAGGGAAGGAGAGCGGAGAGGCCGTCTTTACCAAGAGAGGTCTGGGCCGCAGTGATTGCCCGGTCGTCGCCGACAAGATCGGCAAGAGTGGCGAGGAGGGCAACGCGGTCCGAGTAGTACGCATCAGAATCTGGCCTGGTGTTCGCCGTTGCGAGGTCACTGAATGAAGCACCCGTCCCAGACAGGACAAATGTTTTTGCCCAAATGCCACCATGAGTAATTCCGGCATCGTGAAGCTTGCTGAGTTGAGTCCACGTATCGACGAGCTGCTCATCGGTGACCTTTTCGGGCTGCATTTGGTCGAGCGTCTCGCCCTTTATGGCCTCAAGAACGAGTGTTGCATCACCTCGTGAGCCGATCGTGGCTGCAGTCACGACACTTGGAACCCGGACCTCAGCTCGTTCGGCAAGGAGCAGGGCGAAGGCGCGATGTTCAATTTGTTGCTGTCGACCAAAACTCAAAACCGGTCCAGAATCCTTGTACCAAAGGAAGCGACCAATCTTGGTGAGAAGTTGTGCGTCGGTTGCGTCGCGCCCGATCACAATGATTCGAAGCGGGGCCCCGTCGGATCTCGTAGCGCTGTAGGCCTTCTCACCCCACGCCTGCACTGAACTCACTGCGACGTCATCGACGGAAATGTCGATCGAGTCAAGGTCGCTCGAAACTTCATTGGGATCAGGGGCACCGTCGGGAGAACCAAGAATGAGGTGGATGACGGCTGCGAGAGCCCAGCCAAGGGCGATGGCTCCAAACACTCCGGCCGGATAACCGTCAGTGCGCGCTACTGCGCTCACAGCGACGATCGTCAAGAGTGTTGTCATGAGGCGTCGAGAGGGGCGAGTTAACTCAGGGCCGGCCACAAAGAAAACGGCTGCAAGAACAGTGAGACGTAACGGTGGGTACTGCGGATACTGGGAAAGATCTTTAGCGGCGGCTCCAATGACTGCAGGAGCGTCGATTACATGTTGAAGTCCAAGCGCAAGAACACCTCCGCCCACAAGCGCAATCGAAATACCAGAGATGAATCGGATTCGCCGCGAGGAAAGAGCTATTGCGTAAACGATGACAATGGCAACGACGATGCCGCCACCATTGGCAATGGTCGCAACCTTGAGAAGGGGATCGGGTATCGATTCAACCGCCGAGTGAATTGAGCGTTCGAATCTTGAGTACGAGAGTGCACCGACAGTTCCGAGTGCGAACAACACAAGACCAGCGACAACGCGAAAGACATCACTAGCTCTGCGATGAAGCCCACGATCAGGAACGACGCCGAATAGCGTTGCCCACCCGGCCTTCGTCGGTAGGCGGTGTTGCCGAAGCTCGGTAGCCATTTGCTAGGAGATTGTTGCTTGCGCGAACGCTCGCATTTCGCGTTCGACATCGGGACCAGCAGGCGTGTAGAGGACTTCAGTCACGCCCATTGAAGATGCGTGTGCAACTTTTGCCTTTACAGCGGCTTTGTCGCCAGTCCATCCGACGCCAGCGAGAGTTGTTTCGTCGGCGAGATCGAGTACCACCTGGTCACGTCCAAACACTTCTGTCACGTGACCTTCGTGAACGGTCAAGTGTCGTTCGGCCTCAGGGCGAGAAGCCTCAACATCGGCCAGCCACTCGGCTCCGCCAGGCATAGCAGTGAGGAACTCCGGCGCAGCCTCCCAACATCCGTGATAACCGACGACATACCAAGGCCCGATTGCCGCGCGAGCCCTAGGCGAGCCTGCTGATTCGCCGTCGTCAAGGACCGAGCCAGAAACCATGAGTACCTGATGTCCCCATGCTCCTTCGAGAGGCTGTACCCCGATGAGGCCGGTGCATGTGCCGTTTGCGATCAATTCCGCAGTGATGTCAAGACCTTTCGGGCCCATTGCTGAAAGCAAAAGTGGAACATCGATTGGTCGCTGGGAGGTAAGAGATGGTCGGTGGACCATTTGGATTCGCTCACCTTCAACCTCAGCAACGCCGCCGCTCAAGAGCGTATGAAGTGCTTCGATGTACTCGCGTGTGGTCTTCCATGAAAGCGCTTTCTTACCCAGCACCATTCGGGCGGTAAAACCGGTACCGAATCCGACCACGAGTCGGCCGGGTGCCATCCGCTCGATCGTGGCAATGGCCGATGCCGTAGTCATTACGTGGCGAAGGTTCGGCACAAGAACTGCAGTGCCAACGTCGAGATTGTCGGTGGCATTGAGAATATTGGCGATATTGATCCAGATGTCTTCGTACAAGGCTGCTGAGTCGTACAACCACGCACGTCGAAACCCAAGGTTTTCTGCGAGTTGGGCGTGGCGGACGGCGTCAGGACCCGGGGTTATTCCAATCGAGATTTCCATGGCCACATCATCCCACGTCGGTGACGGTTGAAGGGATGTGCCCCGATGCGGTTCAGGGAATGCGATGATCTGGAGTCATCGATGAGGGGGAGACATGGGTTCAACTCGCAATCTTGGAGAACAAGCGGCAGACGAATGGGCGGTCCGCAACGTGATCGTCAGGCTGGCGCAGTACGCCGACGGGCTTGGCTCGTGTGAGCAATATGCCGATCTCTTTACCGAGGATGCCGACTGGTTGATGCCAAATGCGCCGCGACATGGTCGAGCCGACATCCTCGAAGGGAGTTTGGCCCGAAGGGCTGAAGGTAATGTTGGGCCGGGAAGCAATTCGCGCCACATTGTGGCCTCGACGGCGGTGGAGTTCACCGGTGACGACGAAGCAGTGGCTGATTCGTATTGGGTGTACTACGTCGAGACGAATGTTGCTCCCCGAGTGACGCTCGTTGGTCACTATCACGACCGTCTTCGACGCACGTCAGATGGTTGGAAGATGGCGAGACGAGAGATCACCTTTGGGTGATGGCGCGGCGCGTGGTTGTTAGTCGCGTTCAACGTCATTCCCGGTAGGGTCGTCGATCGTGATGAGGCGATGAGCGCAGCGATTGAGGCCGAGGGCCTTACGAAAACCTTTAGTGGCGATTTCCTGGCACTTAATGGCGTTGGTTTCACCGTCGAAGAGGGAACAGTGCTCGGCCTTCTTGGTCCAAACGGTGCCGGCAAGACAACCACTGTTCGTGTTTTGACGACAACGCTTGTTCCAGATTCGGGCTGGGCCCGAGTCAACGGTCTCGACGTCGTGAAGGACGCAAACAAAGTGCGGTCAAGTATCGGACTTGCTGGACAGTATGCGGCCGTCGACGCAAATCTCACAGGTCGCGAGAACTTGCGAATGGTCGGGCAGCTTTTCCAATTATCTCGTAAGGACGCGTCACGAGTCGCTGACGAACTGCTCGAGCATTTCAACCTCACCGAAGCGGCGAACCGTCCGTCGAAAACCTATTCCGGCGGAATGCGACGTCGTCTCGATATTGCCGCCGCGCTGGTCGTGCGACCCCCGGTCCTGTTCCTTGATGAGCCCACGACCGGGCTGGATCCGAATAGCCGAACAGCGGTCTGGCAGGTCGTCGAGAATCTCGTCGAAAACGGAACGACAGTGCTTCTGACGACTCAGTATCTGGAAGAGGCTGATCGGCTTGCCGACAACATCGTGGTCGTGGATCGAGGTGCAGTCATCGCCGAAGGTACGCCCGCTACATTGAAATCGACACTCGGAGAAACCGTTCTCGATCTTGGTTTCCCCGATACAAGCACTGCACTTGAAGCGTCACAACTCTTCTTGGGCAATTGGCCCGCACCCCCTGTACTCGATGGGTCCATTCTCGAATTGCCAATCGACACTGGGCCGTCACAAGTAATGCTCGCTTTGCGCAATCTTGATGAAGCCGGTTTGGCGCCAACCTCAATGACGCTGAGAGAGCCAAGTCTTGACGACGTTTTCTTAAGTCTTACTGGTCGTCGTACAGAACTCGACGTGGATCAATGATGACAAGCACCGTGTTGCCACAGGCGGCTACCCCCGTGAAGCGCTCGAAATTGCGCAGATCAGTGAACGATTGCATCGTCGTCACCGAACGGAATCTGGTCGCCTACGTTCGAATCCCAGACCAACTCTTCTTCTCGAGCGTTCAGCCGATCATGTTCGTGTTGCTTTTCCGCTATGTCTTCGGCGGAGCTATCGACACGCCGGGAATGAGTTACGTCGACTATCTGATGCCCGGCATTTTCGTTCAGTCGCTTCTGTTCGGATGTGTCAGCACAAGCGTCGGTCTGGCGGAGGATCTTCAAAAGGGACTCATTGAACGTTTCCGTTCGCTACCAATGGCTAGATCAGCCGTGCTCTTTGGTAGAACAATTTCCGACGCCGTTAGAAACGTTTTCGTGATGATTCTCATCACGCTCGTAGGCTTTGCGGTCGGATTCCGTATCGGAACCTCATTCGGCCTGTATCTCGTTGCATTCGCTCTATTGATTCTCTTCGCTTTTTGTTTCTCGTGGGTGTTTGCCTTCATCGGCCTCTCGGCTTCGAATAGCGAAACCGCTGGGCTGATGGCGTTCCCGATCCTGTTTCCGTTGACATTCGCTTCGACGGCCTTCGTCCCTGCGGAGTCGATGCCGACATGGTTGCGGTGGTTTGCTGAACACCAGCCGGTCAGTATCGCGGTGAACGCCACGAGAGGTCTCATGCAGGGCGGTCCAGGTGCCGACACCACTCATTGGGTTGTGATGACCCTCATTTGGTCGGCGATCTTTCTAGTGGTCTTCGTTCCACTCGCGGTATGGCGGTACCGTCGAGTTGGCTGAATGACAGTTCCGGGGGAACCATGGCAGGCGCATTAGACGGAATTCGGATTCTTGATATATCGACGGCACTCACCGGGCCCTATCCCGCAGCCCTGCTCGCTGACCAAGGAGCCGATGTCATTAAGGTCGAGCGTCCTGGGCTTGGGGACCTCGCCCGGTGGGTTGGGGTGGCCGTCAACGGTGTCTCGGCACTTTTTCAATCTTGCAATCGCGGTAAGCGATCTATCGCGCTCGATATCGCGTCTCCCGAGGGACTCGCCATCGTTCGGGAACTAGCAGCACGAAGCGATGTCGTCATTCAAAACATGCGTCCTGGTGTCGCTGATCGACTCGGCATCGGTTGGAATGACCTAGCGGAGGGGCGTGACGATCTTGTCTACATCTCGCTGTCTGGCTTTGGTCAGACCGGTCCGTATGCACAGCGAGGTGCCTACGACACCGTGATCCAGGCGTATGCCGGTCTTGGATCCAACCAATCCGATCCCGAAGATGGCACGCCGGTATTCCTTCGCCAAACTGCTGCCGACAAGATCACCGCGATGTATGCAGTGCAAGCGATTACCGCAGCACTCTTTGCTCGTGAGCGGGGGATGGGCGGCCAACACGTCGAACTTTCGATGGCCGACTCGGTGGTCTCGTTTCTGTGGGCCGATGCAGCAGGCAACGAAATGATGCTGGATTCCGATGGCTCTATGAACTCGAGTTTTGTTCAAGGTTCGAAACCCTTTCGCTTCATTGACGGCTTTGGAATTGCGACTCCAACCTCTGATGCCGATTTTCACGGTATGTGCGAGGCGCTCGGTGTGGATGGGCACAACGAGCCCCGAGTTGCGACGATTGGCGAGCGAAGAAAGCACCCAGAACTCACGGGCGAGATCATGTCGAAGTGTCACGAGGTCGCTGGGCATTTCACGTGCGCCGAGATCTCTGAGCGTATGGAAGCATCGAACGTTCCTTTTGCTCTCGTCGTAGCGCCACAAGATCTCCCCAATGATCCTCACGCGATTGCGATCGGACTGTTCGAAGAATTTGATCACCCAGTTGCCGGAAGGGTTCGGCAACCTCGACATCCAGCACAATTTTTGGGCACGCCAGCAACGCTGCAAACAGTTTCGCCGACTCTCGGCCAGCAGACCGACGAAATACTCACCGAGTTGGGCCGAGCCGATTCGATCGAAGACCTCCGGCGGAATGGAATCGTTTTCTGATGACAACCACTAACCAGATCATCAGCGGTTATTCGCATATTGCAATCGTGTGCACCGATCTCGATGCAGCGAGAAGGTTCTATTGCGGGTTGTTCGGGTTCGAGGAACTCCCACGTCCAGACTTTGGTGTCCCGGGCATATGGCTGCGCGTTGGAAATCTGCAGCTTCACTTCTTGGAAAGCGAAACGATGCCGATTCCTGGCCCTGGCTTTCCTCATTTCGCTCTCCACATCGAGAACGACCGGTGGGATGAAACCATTGCTCTGTTGAAGAGTAACGCTGTTCCGTTCCTGTCGGAGCCTTCAGAGCGTTCTGATTTCGGTGTTCCTGTGCGTGCAGCGTTTGTTCTCGACCCGAGCGGAAACGTTATTGAACTTACCGACGTCGGCCCGCTCGCTTGATTGGTTAGCTTAAGGCGAGCTCGAGTGCGAAACGATCGTCTGCGGTCGGTGTCCAGAGCCCGGCTTCGACGTTGGCTGCAACCTGTTCGGGACTCGTCGCACCAGCGATGACCGATGCGATCGCAGGACGTGAGGCAAGACCACCCAAAGCGACCTGCAGAAGACTGAGCCCGCGCTCAGTTGCGAAGGCCGAGAGTGCGTCGACCTTGTCGAAGTTTGCACCGGAAAGCATGGAGTCCATATGCCACGCTGCGATGCGACCATCGGCTGGGGCGGCGACTCCTCGCTGATACTTGCCGGTGAGTAGGCCGCTCGCGAGTGGGAAGTACGGGAGTTGACCGAGACCGAAGCGCTCGCAAGCGGGAAGCACATCAGTTTCAGCGCCTCGTTCGATGAGGTTGTAGTGGTTCTGAGCGCTGATGAATCGAACGGAACCGGTGGTTCGGGCGATCCATTCGGCGTCGGCAATCTGCCATCCTGAAAAATTCGAATTACCGATGTAGCGAACTTTGCCTTCGTGAACCAGGTCGCTGAGCGCACTCAGGGTTTCTTCGATCGGTGTTGAGGGATCCGGCATGTGAAGTTGGTAGAGGTCGATGTAGTCGGTGCCGAGACGCGAGAGTGAGCGTTCAACGGCTTTACGGATGTAGCGACGCGAACCACGTGCACCCCAGTCGGGACCATTCGCACCGCGTAGGTCGCTTCCGAATTTGGTGGCGAGCACAATTTCATTGCGTCGAGATCCAAGAGCCTTACTGAGAAAAATTTCGGAATCGCCATAGGAGTCGGAGGTATCGAACATGGTGATGCCATGTTCGAGGGCAGCGCCGACGACCTTCTCGGTCGCTGCGGCATCGATACGCATACCAAAGTTGTTGCAGCCAAGACCCACAGTCGAGACCATGAGACCACTGTCGCCGAGATGGCGATAGGTCATGTCAGTCATGCCAATCTCCGTTCAGATTCCGAGTGCATCGCGTGTGCGGTCGAGTTCATTGACATCTGCAGTGGTGGGAACAAGGAAGAGTTCGTCGCATCCGAGTGACTCCAATGTTGTGATTGCGTTGCGCAGTGATTCAGGAGTTGATGTTGCGAGCATCGAGGCCATCATGGTTCCAACCTCTTCGCCGAAAATCTTCATGTATGAGTAGCCGTAGTCATACAGGCGCTCCTGAGCTCCGTCGCCGAGGGCATACCAAAGACTGGCCGAGATGTGCGGCGCATCGCTTCGGCCCTCAGCCGCCCAGATGTCTCGGATGCGAGAGAACGCAACGTCGGTAGCAGCGGGATCGATGCCAAAAACGGTCGAGCCGTCATCGACGCCGTTCGCCCATTTAGCGGCTCGGGCGATTGCCTTCGGTCCCATCGCTCCAGCGATAAACGGTGGACCGCCGGCCTGAACGGGAGGCGGGCCAACAGGATCGGCGCCCTCGAATGGAGGCTCGCCGTTCCATATGCGCCGCATCGTTTCGACCTGCTCGTCCATCCGGGACCAACGGCGCTCAAACGAACCAGAAATAGCCTTGTAGTCGTGTTCACGACCACCAACACCGATGCCCACAGTGAGTCGACCATTGGAGAGCTGGTCGACGGAGGAGAGTTGCTTGGCGACATCGACAGCGTCGTGAGCAGGGAGAACAATGATCGTGGTCCAGAGTCGAACGCGTTCAGTGAGGGCCGCTGCAGCGGAAAGCTCTACTACCCAAGAATGACTTGGATACGTGACGCGCTCGGGCACCGCCAAGCTTGACCACGGGCCTTCATCGATTGCCCGGCACCACGACAAAGTGTCGGTGCGGTTGTGCGCAACCATCGTGGGCATGGTCATTGCGATGTCCATTGATGTTCCTGTCGTCTGCGTCCGTAAGTGGCCAGTCGGTGTTGCCGGCACGGCGCAGAGTACTTCGGCAAGACTGTGAAGGTTCGTGACGCCGGGGGGCGTCGTGGGGGAAAGCAGTGTGATGATCGATCTCTACAGTCCCGACACCTATGTCGATGGTGCACCACATGGCGAATTCGAGCGACTTCGGCGAGATGATCCTGTGCACTGGCAGGAGATTCCTGGGCAGGCGGGTTACTGGGCGGTGCTGCGACATGCGGATGTCGTTCACGTCTCCCGCAACCCACTGCTGTTCTCTTGTGAAGCAGGAGGAGTCGTGCTCGAAGATCTCGATCCCGACCGCCTTGCTCGCATGCGCGACATGTTGCTTTCGATGGACCCTCCACGACATATCGCGTATCGGAAGCCGTTAGCCCCGGAGTTTGCGCAGCGCGTGATTGCAGGAATGGCAGATCAGATCAGGGCGGTCACGTCAGAGATCTTTGATCGCGCTTCTGAGATGCAGGATGTCGAGTTCGTCCATGACGTTGTTGGTCCATTGCCGACCCAAGTGATCGGACGTCTCTTCGGACTGCCGGAAAAGGACTGGGAGTGGCTTCATCGGCTCGCTCAAATGAATACAAGTGGTCAAGACCCAGACTTGAACCCAGATGGCGATCTGAGTGAGGCGGGAAGCGCCGACTCATCGACGCAGATGGCGATGTATGGAATGGCGTTTGCGGCGGAGCGACGAAAGATGGAACCGCAAGGCGATCTCATGGACGTCATTCTCGGCGAGGAGTTTGACGGGCGATTTCTTACTGATCCTGACATTGGCAGTTTGCTTGTGCAGATGATTACTGCCGGCAACGACACGACAGTATCGATGCTCGCTGGTGGTCTTTGGGCGCTTCACGATCACCCGGATCAACTACTGACGTTGCGTAACGATCCGGCGCTGATCCCGGGCGCAGTTGAAGAGATCCTTCGCTGGTTCAACCCGTTGCACTACTTCCGCAGGACTGCAACTGATGATGTTGAACTCGGCGGCAAACAGATTGCGAATGGCGACAAGGTGGCGATGTATTACACATCTGCCAACCGAGACGAGACAGTTTTCGCAGATGCCCAGCGTTTCGACATCACGAGATCGCCGAACCCTCAGCTCTCTTTTGGGATCGGAGAGCACTTCTGCCTTGGCGTCCATCTTGCGCGGCTCGAAGGTCGCGTCTTTTTTGAGGAATTGATTGAGAGATTCTCGAAGATTGAAATCGTCGGTGAGCCGGTGCGAGTCAGATCCAATCTCAATAATGGCGTCAAGAAGCTTCCTGTCCGACTGACGGTCTGAAGACACTCGGCCGATCAGAAGATGAAAGACTCAGGGTCATGACATCGTTTGTACGTCGATTTGGATCTTCTGAAGACGGCCTCGTCTCCCAGAATTCTGTAGCCGTGGCTCTTGTGTAATGGACGCATCACAGAGGTTGGAGGGCCCCAATGAGCATTCATGATTTAGTGATTCGTAACGGCACCATCGTTGACGGTACGGGCCGCTCTCATTTCGTCGGAGATGTCGCCATTGCAGGGGGCGTATTGACCCAAGTCGGCGGCACCGTAGTTGGCGATGGTAGAGAAGAGATCGACGCGACCGGACTGCTCGTAACTCCCGGCTTTGTCGACATCCATACTCATTTCGACGGCCAAATTACGTGGGACGAAATCCTTGAGCCTTCGGTGTCGCACGGAGTCACCACGATCGTGACGGGTAATTGCGGCGTTGGCTTTGCTCCGGTCGCCCCGGAGCGTCGGGAGCAGCTCGTCCAGCTAATGGAGGGTGTCGAGGACATCCCCGGTATCGCCCTCACTGAAGGGATGTCTTGGGACTGGATGACCTACCCCGATTACCTCGATGCACTCGACAGGCGGCAGTGGTCGATCGACGTTGCGTCGCAGATCACTCATGGACCATTGCGGGTCTGGGTAATGGGCGACCGTGCCGTGGGCGACCACGTCGCTACAAGTGATGAAGCTGCTCAAATGGCCTCGCTGGTCACCGAAGCGCTCGAAGCCGGAGCACTTGGTTTTTCCTCCTCTCGCACCCACGCTCATCAGGCACCGGACGGTTCGTATGTGCCAGGGACCCATGCCACGACCGATGAACTTTGGGCGATTGCCGAGGCGATGCATGCATTCGGTCAACCAGTTTTTGAGGTTTCGCCTTTGGGCGTGGTCAGTTCCGACCCAGAGATGCTCATCAAGGAATTCGACTGGATGCGGCGATTGTCCGCAGAGTTTTCGATCCCGGTGCTGATGATCCTTAATCAGATCCCTTCCAATATCGACCTCTACCGCGAAATTCTTGATCTTGCTCTTGAAGCCCGCGCCGAAGGTGCGCTTGTTATTCCTCAGGTATCGGCCAAGAGTCAAGGTCTGCTTATTGGGTTGACGTCTTCACATGCGTTCCTTCGTAGGCCCACATTCCAAAGGGTGCGTCAGGAATCAAATGGTGACCTCGATGCTCTGGTTACGAAGCTTCGAGACCCAACTGTGAAAGCGGCGATTCTTTCCGAGGAAGATCTCCCGCCAAGCGGAGAGCTCTATGAGGGAATCTCGCTCTTTGCGCAAAGCGGGGCTTCGATCATCTTCCCGATGAGTGAACCCATCGACCAGGAACCTGGCCATGAAGAGAGCATCGCTGGGCTCGCTGCAGCAGCCGGCGTTACCGAGATGGAAATGATGTACGACCGAATGCTCGATCGCGACGGCCGTGCACTCATGATGGCGGGCATCAACAATTATGCCAACGCAGGCCTTGACGGCGTGTATGACATGATCACTCATCCTGCATCTGTTTTGGGTGTTTCCGATGCCGGCGCACATTGCAACCTCCTCGTCGATGCGTGCATGCCGACAATGGTTCTCACCCATTGGGTGCGAGACCGATCCCGCGGCCCCCGGCTTTCCCTTGAATCGGCGGTTCGGATGCAGACACTCGAAACGGCCACCGTTTATGGGCTTGGCGACCGAGGGTCGCTTGAAGTTGGGAAGCGTGCCGATCTCAACGTGATCGATTTCGACAATCTTCACTTGCTGCATCCCGAACTGGTCCACGACCTGCCCGCCGGTGGGCACCGGTTGATCCAGCGAGCCTCCGGCTACCGCTTTACGGTCGTGGCCGGTGTCATCACCCGAAAAGACGATCGCGACACGGGGGCCCGTCCCGGCCGACTCGTCCGTGGGATGCGCTGACGGCATAACATCTGCCTACGTCGTCACTCAAGGAGACTCCCGACATGACAATCGTTCACGCAAACGCACCCGAAGCGGTTCACATCGGTGCCGATGAACTCCCGTGGGTTGAAATAGGGAATGGCAACAAACTTCGCGTTCTGCAGGTGAAGATCGAAGAAGGTCTTTGGATCGTCGAGAACATCATGCAGAAAGGTTTCGAGGTTCAGACCCACAAACACACTGGTCCAGTTTGGGGCTACACCGTCAGTGGCGGTTGGAAGTACAAGGAATACGACTATGTGAATCGCGCCGGTTCATTCTTGTACGAGCCCGCTGGTTCCGTGCACACGCTTCAGTGCATTGAAGACAACACCCGGGTGTGGTTCCACATGTACGGATCAAATCTCAATCTCGATGCCGATGGAAACGTTGAATCAGTTACCGATGGCGCAACCTCGCTGGCTGGTTATTTCGCATTGTGCGAAATGCAAGGCATTCCGCGCCCGAACGTTGTCGTGAGCTAACAGCGCTTCACGCATCTAACTCAGAGGAATTCGTCGAGGAAGTCGACCATTGCGTCGAATGCCTCTTCGCGACCGGGATCTTCATATGCGCTGAAGTGGTGGCCATTGATCATGGTGAGGCGTTTCGGGCCTGAAGCGCGCTCATAGGTGTCGAGAGCAACAGCAGTGGACGCAACTTCATCGTTGGTGGCGACAACCATGAGAAGAGCCGTTCCTCCGAGTGATGGCGCACAGGCTCCGGGATCAAATGGTGGTGTGGTTGTCATGACCATCGTTACGGAGTTCACCCAACCATTTTGAGGACCGTGGGCGAGGAACCACTCTGAGGATTCCGGGTGCGGCAGAATTGCTGCTTCTATTGCGTCATCAAGGACTACCGCCATTGGTCCGATTTCACGAAGACCCACATCGAGAGACGCGTTATCGAATGCAACGCGCATTGCGACGAACCGTTGCTCAGCGTGTGTGGGATTCGCAATAAGGTCTCCCATGCCGGCGAACGGAGCATTCGCGATGACGGCTTTGATCTCGGGATGTAGAGCGCCAAGAACAATTGCTTCACCACCACTGAAGCTTGAGCCCCATAGTGCGACGCGGTCGGGGTGGACCTCAGGCTGTGAGCGAAGTTGCTCAACGACTTCCCACATGTCGTGGGTTTGCACCCAGGGGTTCACCACATTTCTTGGCTCCCCTGAAGACTCGCCCAGTCCGCGATGGTCATAGAGATACACGACGTATCCAGCAGTCGTGAACTGCTCAGCAAACCACGGCAGACCCATTGTGCGGGTTGCCGAGAATCCGTGACTCATGATGACAGTGGGGCCAGATCGCGAATCTGTCTCTGGGAGGTAAAGATCGCCCACAAGAACGGTGCCATCGTTCAGGGTGAGTGGAAGTGGTCGGGGAGCAGGAGCCATAGGTGCGATGCTAGGAAGGAACAAGGGACCGTATCGCCATTGTGGTGAAACAATGTTGGGGGAGTGAGGCATCACCGTGGGTCATCCATTTCGCGATGTGGCGATCGTTGGCGTACACAACACCAAGCAAGCCCGTGTGCTTGAAGGTCACGACTCGCAGTCCATTGCGCTTGAGGCTGCTCTCGGAGCGATCGCCGACGCAGGGCTAGAACCCAGGGACATCGACGGCGTCGTTGGTGGTATCGCCAGCAACTTCCTCTATCAGAGCCGCATCGGGCCAGCTTGGCGTTCGATGTCGCCTCTCGGAATTCCTGCCGTTATCGAAGGAGCAATGGCGATTGCTTGTGGCCTGGCCAACAACGTGTTGATCGCGACTGGTGAGGCAGGCAGTTACAGGCAGCATGCATCGACTGCTCCGTGGACGCGTCCAACGAACGAATTCGTGGCCGCCTATGGCATGTTCACTGCTGCAGAGTTTGCACTTATGGCCCGTCGGCACATGCACATGTACGGAACAACGCCCGATTCAATGGCGCATGTTGCGGCGACAATACGCAATAACGGGCATGTGAACCCGGACGCGGTGTACTTCGGACGCGGACCATTCACTGCTGCAGATGTACTCGAAAGCCGAATGGTCGCAGATCCGTTTCATCTACTCGATTGCGCGATGACCTCAGAGGGCGGAACCGCACTGGTTCTCACCAGGGCTGACCGAACTGAGGACCTAGCAAAGACGCCTGTGTACCTGCTCGGTGGTGGTACAGATCACTATGGGCCGTCGTATCAACATCCTCCAGTCTGGGATCTCGGTGGAGTCCGGCGACCGGACCTCATCGCAGGCCACGTCGGCCGAAGGGCCGCCGAAGAGGCGTTCGCTGTTGCTGGTCTTGGTCCATCAGATGTTGATGTCTGTGAGTTCTACGACCCGTTCTCTTTTGAGCTGATTCGCCAATTCGAAGCATTCGGCTTCTGCGCCGAAGGTGAAGGCGGGGACTATGTGATGTCTGGTGTCATCGAACCCGAAGGTCGTCACCCCATAACGACAGATGGCGGAACGATGTCCTTCAGCCATGGCGGAGCATCAGTGCAACTTTTTCAGCGGGTGATCCGGGGTGTTCAGCAGTTACGTGGTGAATGCATTTCTTCGCAGGTTCGCGATGCTGAAGTGGCGATGTGTACCGGCGGCGGCTCGGGTGCTCTCTTTACTGATGTTCTCCTTCTTGGAAAGGAACGACCATGAGTCTGCTGTTACCTCAGTCTGGCGAGATCCCGCTTCCTCAGCCCGGTCCAATTTCTGAGCCGTACTGGCAAGGCTGCCGAGATGGTGTGCTGCGTTTCCAGCGTTGTCTTGACTGCAGCGCCCCGACCCATACGCCAGCGTTGATGTGCGCAGTTTGCGCCTCGAGGTCTCTTGAATGGGTCGAGAGTTCGGGCAATGGCGAGATCTACAGCTGGACCCGCGTATGGCGTCCTGTGACTCCGGCATTTGTCACGCCGTATGTGCCGATCATCGTCGCGATGGAAGAGGGTTGGTTCATCCTCTCCAATCTTGTCGGCTGCGAAGACGACGCAGTTGCCATCGGACTGCGGGTCGAGGTGGTCTTTCACAGCAGCGGCGGAGCTGACGACATCGTCCTGCCGTACTTCCAGTTGGTGTCGTAGCGGTCAAGCCCGCTCCACGGATACGACACCCGTGGAAATCACCTTTCCTTGCGATGTTTTCGCGAACCATCAGAGCTCAGCCTTCCAACGCGCCTAGTTTCAACCTCCGTGGGTAACCAAGAAGACCTGAACGGCCAGGAAGATCTCGAAGCGCAATTGCAGTCAGTTCGATTGGGTTTGACCCGATTGCAGCGTTTGCTGTCGAGCCGACGGGTGCACGCTGGCATGGCTGGTGCTGCACGCGTTGTTCTCCCTCAGCAGGCGATGAACGTCCTGCGCGCGTTGGGTGATCGCGATCCATTGCCGGTCGGGGATCTCGCCCGGGCTGCACGAATGGATACAGGTGCTGTGAGCCGTCAGATTCGTGTGCTCGAAGAAGAGGGCCTTGTTGAACGTCACTCGAGCCCTCAGCACGGAAGCATCGTGCTTGTTGTTGCTACTGAAGAGGGAAGAGCGATGGCTCGTCGATTCGAACGAGTCCGAAGTGCGCAGCTTTCGCGTGCCCTCATCGAATGGACCCCCGAAGAGCGCGTTCAACTCGGTGCATTGATGTTGAGGCTGGTCGATGATCTCCAAGCGACCCCGTATCTGCAAACAGACGGAGATTGACCAGCAGTGTGATTAGTCGGGAATGACGACTGCTCGGCCTCGCAGCTCGCCCCGCTCCATCTTCTCGTAGGCCTCGGCGACTTGATCGAGCGGAAAGATGTCAACGTCGACACGTAATTTTCCGCTCTCAGCGAGAGCGATTACCTCGAGTGTGTCCGAGATTGTTGGCGCTTGAAACGAAAAGACTTCACCGTCGCGAGGGAGCTTGTCGAACATGGTCCCGCGCAATGATCCGTTCCCCGCTCCGACGAGCGCATACGCGCCTGCTTTGCTTGTGCTCTGAAGTCCGTGTGTGATTGTCTGATCGATGCCCACAAAATCAAAGACGGCGTTTGCGCCCCCGCCTAGGAGACGGTGGAGTTCTGTCGTCGTGTCGTCATTGACGCCCTCAAGCACATCGTGAGCTCCGAGTTCGGTGGCATAGGCCAACCGATCGAGTGAAACATCGACTGCGACAACCCGAGCACTTGTGAGGGCCAGGAGATGCTGAATGGCGTATGCGCCCAGACCGCCGGCGCCAATAACGACAGCCGTACCGCCTGGAGGGATCCTCGGAAGGGTCCGCTTCACCGCGTGGTAGGAGGTCGCGCCTGCATCGGTCAGAGGGCCAGCGACAACGGGATCAAGCGTGTGGAGTTTCACAAGTTCACGCGTGGTCGCGACCAGTACGTAACGAGCAAGGCCGCCATCTATGCCGTAGCCGCGCCCAACGATTGAGTCGTCGCAGTTGTTGTCTTGACCACGAGCGCACCAAATGCAGTGGCCGCAGGAATGGGGGCTCACCACCGCCACAGCATCACCAACCTCAAAGCCAGAAGTTCCGGCGCCAAGAGCAGCCACATGGCCCCCTACTTCGTGGCCAAGGGTGAAAGGAACCCGCCAGCCGAGGGGCTCCATAAATGCTGCGGGGGCGAGTGCCATGCCTACGTCGGAATGGCAGAGTCCATTTCCGGCGACTTCGACAAGGATTTCTCCGGGTCCTGGGACAGGGATGGGCGCTTCGGTCAATTCAGGAGGATGCTCCCACTCGACGATGCGGTAGGCCTTCATCATTTCCGTCATGGGCTCATGATGACATGGACAGAGAAATCACGCCCGGTGGCGATGGGGGCAGCGTTGACGGGGCAAGATGTGTCGTCCGTAACGAGGAGGAATCCGTGGCTGAAGTGACGTCGGTAGAAAAGGCATCCACGATGTGGGAGTTAGTCGAGGCTCGTGCCGCTGCTACCCCTGATGTCGTTGCGCTCATCGAAGATGATCGCGAGATCACGTTCAAAGAACTTCGCGATATCTCCGAACGAGTTGCCGCCGGATTCCACGAGTTCGGAATGCGCCATGGTTCCCGCGTCACCTGGCAGCTTCCGACTCGTATTGAGACTGTCATCACGTCGCTTGCGCTTGCGCGTATAGGCGCGGTGCAGAACCCGATCATCCCGATTTATCGCGACCGTGAAGTTGGGTTCGTTCTTCAGCAGACCGACGCTGAATATTTCCTGATCCCGGGTGATTGGAACGGCTTCGATTTCAACGCGATGGCCGGGCGCATCATTGATGATCTCGGCATTGAGCCCACGGTGATGATCGCCTATGACCAGTTGCCTCAGGCCGAGCCGTACACGCTTCCTCCGGCTCCGACCAACGGTGACGAAGTCCGTTGGATTTACTACACCTCCGGAACAACCTCTGCGCCCAAGGGGGTTCGCCATACCGACGGCACGCTTATGGCCGGCGGTCTCGGTCTAGCGAACGCCGTTTCGCTTACTGCCGACGACATCGGATCGATTGCCTTCCCCTATGCCCACATTGCCGGACCCGACTACCTGATGATGCTCCTGTATCGCGGTTGCGGTGCGGTGCTGATCGAGGCGTTCTCTTTGGATGTTGCTGTCGAATTGTTTGCTCGAAAGGGAGCAACAATGGCCGGTGGGGGTCCCGCGTTCTACCAGATGTATTTGGCGAAGCAACGTACGCAACCGGGCGAGAAGATCATTCCTTCGCTCCGGTTGCTCTCTGGCGGCGGCGCTCCGAAGCCACCAGAGATGTACGTCGAAGTGATGGCGGAAATGGGCATTCCCGTGTGTCACGGCTACGGAATGACCGAATGTCCGATGATTTCCCAAAGCGGTCCAGACGATACCGAAGCGCAACTTATGTACACCGACGGCAAGCCGGTAACTGCTTGTGAGATCCGTATCGTCACGCTTGAAGGTGCGGTTGCATCGCAGGGTCAAGACGGCGAGGTCCGACTCAAGGGACCAATGGTTTTCAAGGGCTATACCGATCCTTCTCTGAACGCCGATGCGTTCGACGACGAGGGATGGTTCCGCACAGGAGATGTTGGCCATCTTGATGCAGATGGTCATGTGGTTCTCACCGGTCGTCTCAAAGATGTCATCATCCGCAAGGGCGAGAACATCTCGGCCAAAGAGGTTGAAGACCTCCTCTACCAGCACCCAAAGGTCGGTGACGTTGCGGTGATCGGACTCCCCGACAACGAGCGCGGTGAGCGAGTGTGTGCCGTCGTTGAGCGCGCTCCGGGAACCGAAGACCTTGAGTTTGGCGAAATGGTGTCGTTCTTGAAGGGCGCTGATCTCATGGTGCAGAAGATCCCCGAACAACTTGAGGTTGTTGACGAACTTCCACGTAACCAAACGCTTCGCAAGGTACTGAAGCAGGACCTACGTGACATGTACGGCGACAAGCCATGGAGCCCCGCTCCGCGATCGTGACTTCGCTCAGATGAACAGTCTGTACACACCGATGATCCCGTTGCGCACCCACGCAGGTAACGGTTCCTCGGTCAACTGGCCGCCACTGGCGTGGATGATTGATCCATTTCCCAGTGAAAGAGCTACGTGCCCGTCCATCAACAGCACGTCGCCTGCGAGATCGGTTTCTTGGTTGTACTCGTCACCGACTCTCATCCGACCAAAGTCCTCGTCGGCGAGCATGGCATAGGTAGTCGTGGGGATGGCTATGCCGATCGCGGCAAAGGCTGTACTCACATAACCTGAGCAGTCAAAGAAACCCTTGCCGAATCGGTTTGTTCCGGGTGGGCATTCTGGGTCTTGGGGCCGAACGTCTGCGCCAAGGCACTGTGAGTAGGGCGTACCGAGTCGCAACCGTGACCATGCAATGAGTGTCGTGCGTGCAGCTTCAGCAGATTCGCCATTAAATGCGGAAGTTTCGAGGTACTCCAGTGCTGATTCCACGCGCGGATCCAGGGGAATCTTTCCCAAACTGATGTCAGTAGTTCGGGCAATCTGGCGCGACGATCCAAGGATGGCTTCGGTGAGTGATGCATTTTTCGTGAAGGCATTGAGCGCTCGATAGATGCCTTCGTTTGTACTGAGGTCACTACTGGCTGAGCAGAGCACGCGTCCGGCAACTACGGCTGAGGAGTAGAGCCATTCGGGTGATGACTCGACGGCTCCAACAGGGGAGAACTCCAGCCATTGGGCCGGGAGGACCTGAAGCGGTCCAACTCGCAAATCACTGATGGGGGACAAATCGACTCGACCGCCATCAACGTCCGCAGTCGGAGCCCCAACGAGACCAATCAGACGATTCGAGGACAAGCCGCCAATCTGGAGCTGTGATTCTGCGGTCCGTCCATGATTGGTCATAATCCTGCCAATTCCGACAAAGAGCGCAGCGGGAACATTGCATCTCCCGTCCGATTCTTTCAGTGCCGACGACGCTCTCCGGTACGCACTAAAGGCCGCCCCGGGAAGAGTCGGGGCAACCTGCTTGAGGAGTTGATCCAGATTGGCAAGCGGGCCTGCTGCCTTCTGCTCCATTGCTTCGACTCGAGATTGAGCCCGATCCTCAATGTTCGCCGCGCTGCGGGCCTCATCAAGCGCTGCATCCAAACCCTTCTGAGCGCTGCGCACTTCGCGCTCGTCGGATCGGAGTCGCGACGAAGCGAGGGCGACTCCGCGTTGCGACCCTGCATCTGCGTCGATACCCCGCCCGCCTCGATCCATGTAGGCGTGCACGGCAAGGGCCGCGAATCGGGACCGGTTCTCAGCGAGACGCTGACGAGCAGAGTCGAGTGTCGCCGATGCAATCTCGACACGTCCACGTGTCTCGAGGTGGTCGCTTTGGACGACCTGAAGCTCACCAATGGCGCCGACGAGGGGTTTTAATTGACTCTCGTAGGCGGAGAGTGCCTCTTCAATCTCGTCCTCTGGCGTAGCTCCCGCTGGCAGTTGGCGCGACACCACGAGGGTTGAGGTCAAGGCCAGAACAAGGAAAACAGCAGAGAAGCGCTTCATCATCACCATTGGTTGCGCATCGATGGATGCGCTCAGGCTCTGACCATAGAAACGCCAGATGGACAGCGCCTTTCGTTAAGGCGAATCAAAGGGAAATCTAAGGTTGCGAAGAGGAGTCAGCGAAGAGTGACTGGGCGACTCTTGATGACCTCTTGAAAGAAGTCATTTCCCTTATCGTCAACAACAACAAACGCCGGGAAGTCTTCGACCTCAATCTTCCAGACCGCTTCCATGCCAAGTTCGGGGTATTCGAGGATCTCGACCGATTTGATGCAGTCCTGAGCGAGGCGAGCAGCGGGTCCACCGATAGATCCGAGGTAGAAACCACCATGGCGGTTGCATGCATCAGTCACGGCTTTTGATCGGTTGCCCTTGGCCAGCATCACGAAGCTGCCCCCGTTCTCTTGGAAGAGATCGACATAGGAATCCATTCGACCAGCGGTGGTGGGACCGAATGAGCCAGATGCATAACCTTCGGGAGTTTTCGCCGGTCCGGCGTAGTACACGCAGTGATCTTTCAGGTACTGCGGAAGTCCTTCGCCAGCGTCAATGCGTTCTTTCAGCTTTGCGTGGGCGATATCACGAGCAACAACCATCGGCCCGGTAAGGCTCAGTCGGGTTTTGATTGGGAGTTTGGCGAGCGTCTCGCGAATCTCGGACATGGGTCGGTTCAGATCAATCGCAACAACATCGCCACCGAGAATGGTGTCGGTTACCTCAGGGAGGAACTGCGCAGGATCATGCTCAAGTTGTTCTAAAAAGACCCCTTCTGAGGTGATCTTTCCTAGGGCCTGACGATCGGCTGCACACGAAACTGCGATGGCAACGGGACACGAAGCGCCATGACGGGGGAGACGCACAACGCGAACATCGTGGCAGAAGTACTTGCCCCCGAACTGTGCACCGATGCCAGACTGTTGTGACACTTTCAAGAACTCGGCTTCGAGTTCGAGATCGCGGAAGCCTTGGCCGAATTCGTTTCCTTCGAACGGAAGGGCATCGAGATATTTGGTTGACGCCATCTTTGCGGTCTTGAGTGCGAACTCAGCAGAAGTACCGCCGACAACCACGGCGAGGTGGTACGGGGGACAGGCAGAGGTTCCGAGGAGGTCCATCTTCTCAGCGATGAACTTCAGCATTGATGTTGGATTGAGGACGGCCTTGGTCTCTTGGAACAGGTAGCTCTTGTTGGCGGAGCCTCCACCCTTGGCCATAAAGAAGAACTTGTAGGCATCGCCGTCGACTGCACTGATCTCGATTTCAGCGGGGAGGTTGGTGCCAGTGTTGACCTCGCGATACATGTCGAGAGGAGCCATCTGGGAATAGCGGAGGTTGTCGGTGTTGTAGGTGTCGTAGACGCCGCGTGAGATAGCAGCTTCGTCATTGCCGGCGGTGAGAACGAACTGGCCACGCTTTGCCTTGATGATCGCTGTGCCGGTGTCTTGGCAACCAGGAAGAATTCCGCCAGCGGCGATGTTTGCGTTACGAAGAAGGTCAAGCGCGACAAATCGATCGTTCCCCGATGCCTCTGGATCATCAAGGATTTGGGCGAGCTGACGCAGATGTGGAGTGCGCAGATAGTGAGCGATCTCAAACATGGCAGCCGACGTCAGAGTTGTGATTGCCTCAGGAGAAACGCGAAGGAACGTACCCACCGGTGTCTCGACTGTTTCGACTCCATCAGTTGTGAGCAGCCGGTAGTCGGTTGTGTCGGGCCCGAGGGGCAGAAGGTCTTGATGCACGAAGTCAGCCATGTACGTACGGTACCCGCGGCGACAACCTGCACTGAGACCCTCGGCTACGGTTTACCCAGCACTTACGGAGGCAACTGTGAACGCAATCGTGATCTACGAGAGTCTGACTGGAAATACGAAAAAGGCAGCTGAGTACATCGTTGATGAACTCGTTTCGAATGGTGTGACGGCTCGTTTATGTCCGACATCAGATGTCGACTATCAAGCGCTTGCCGGGGCCGATCTCGTCATCGTCGGAAGTTGGACCGATGGTTTGTTCCTCTTTGGGCAGAAGCCGGCCAACCAGGGACGTCTCTCACAGATTCCGTTTCTCGCTGGCAAGCAAGCAGCGGTCTTTTGCACCTATGCCCTCGAGACCGGGAAGACGCTCGAGAAGCTCGAAGCAATCGTTTCCGATCGTGGTGCCGAGGTTGTCGGCGGAATGGCGATACGGCGGAACAAACTTCAGGAAGGCAGCGCCGAGTTCGTTGCTCGATTGCTTGGTGTTGTGACCGTCTGAACGGTTCCAGGCGACTCGTTGGCACCAAGTTTTCGGATCGGCGTGAAGCACACCGCCCCGACCAGCATGAGAGCGCGAATGGTCGACATCCACGGGTCATCGCCATGGCCGCCGGGGTCGACAAGGAAGAGCCAGGCGACAACGCAATACATTTTCTCTTTGCTCGTGCCTGCTTGCATCCAGAAGGCGACGAGAGCCACGAGTAGGAACCCCAGGTGATGAGTCCACGAAATCGGACTCACAACTGCCGACGCGCATCCGACTATTGCGGCAACAGCGAGGAAGTCGTTTGCCCGCGACGCCCGCAGCGACCGGATCAGTGCAACGGAGAGCGCCGCCGCTAGCACTGCGAGCCACACACCGGTCCGAAAAGCTCCCGGCTGGAGAGCCCGGGCTATCACGCCAAGAACTGAATTGTTTCGATTGTCGCTCACCGATCCCACCCGGTCGGACTCCCAGAGGAGATCGGCCCAGTAGGTCATCGAATCGGCAGGTGCGAGAGCCCACGCGAGTGCAGTTGCTGCCACAAGCGCGCCGACTGCAAGGGTCAAAGGGCGCCAGCGCTTTGACGCTGCGAGCCAAAGAATGAAGAGCCCAGGGAGCAGTTTGATCGCTGTAGCCATTCCGATCCCGATGCCCGACCATCGAGAGGATCGACGCATCGCGTCGAGGTCGACAAGGACAAGAAGCCACAAAATAATGTTGATCTGCCCTTGCCGAAGGGTAAGCCATACCGGGATTGTCACGGTTGCTGCAGCGAACGCCCATGAGCTCCATACGAAGCGTCTGTCGGGAGCAACTCTGGCGAGTCCGGCTACAGACCACGCACATCCAAAGAGGGCCAAGAGGTTCACCGCTGTGAAGAGGACTTCTCGGCCGTCGGCGGTGAGGGGAGTGAGCGAGGTAAAGAGCAGCGGTCCAATGGGCGGATAGGTGGCGGAAAGATTGAATGTGGGGTCCTGGTAGTCATAGATCGAGCCGCCTTCTATCCAGGCTCGGGCTGAATTTGTATAGATCTGAAGATCAAGAAGCCCGTTGGGTGGTCCGGACTTCCACGCCTGCCACAGTGCAATACCGACCGCCGCAGTGAGAGCAACGACTGCGAGCCAACGGCCACGGACCCGACATATCCACGCCAACGTGATCATGCCCGACACCAAGGTCAGCGGAGTGGTCCAAGGATTGATGAGCTCAAAGAGCCAATTGGGCACGCTGGGACGCTAGTGGAAAGGTGCCTTCGTGGGAGGCGAAGCAATCGATGCCCCGAAACATAATCGTCATCATTGAATGCGCAGTTGGGTAGTTGGGTGGCAGTAGGTTCTCAGCGGGCGGAGTCCCTCGTGGGCACCGACACGCACAACCACCTACCCCTTCGAGGAGATCATGGGTTCCCAAGCTTCACATTCACGACGCCGCTTTCGCACAGCCGGCGTCCTTTCCATAGCCGTCCTTGCGGTTGTGGGTCTTGTAGCAACTGCTTGTAGCAGCAGCGACTCTGAAAGCAGTAGCGCGGTCAAGGCCGCGTGGATCTACGTCGGGCCTACAAACGATGGCGGCTGGACCCAGGCGCATGACAATGGCCGAAAGTTCGCTGAGACTGAACTTGGTAGTGGTGTCAAGACGACCTACAAAGAAAATGTCAAAGAGTCTGAAGTTGCCCCCGTTATCGAAGACCTTGTGAAGGATGGCAACACCATCATTTTCGCAACCTCATATGGTTATGCCGAACCAATGGCGGCAGCCGCTGCGAAGTATCCGAACGTGAAGTTCGAACAGGCCACCGGCGATCTCATCACTGCTGGAAAGTCGACTCCTCCGAACTACGCCGAGTACTGGGGTGCCGGTGAAGACACCTTGTATCTCTCAGGCATCGCGGCTGGAAAGGCCACGAAGAACAACAAGATCGGTATCGCGGCTCCTTTCGCAATCCCTGAGATCATCCGCCACATCAACGCATTCGTTCTTGGTGCACAGTCAGTGAACCCCGCAGCGACCGCAAAGGTCGTTTGGACCAATGACTGGTTCAACCCCACCGCAGAGAAGCAGGCTGCCGAATCGCTTGTAGCGGCCGGAGTGGATGTGATCCACTCGCATCAAGACAGCCCTTCAGCAGGTGAGGTTGCGAAAGCCAATAACCTTCCGTGGGTTGGCTACGACTCTGATCAGTCAGGGTCTTACGGTTCCGTTTGGCTTACCACTGCGACGTACAACTGGGGTCCGTACTATCTGAGCCGGATCAATGCAGTGAAAGACAACACGTGGAAGACCGGTAACTATTACGGGACGATTGCTGACGGTTTCACAACGCTGGCAACTTTTGGGAACCTTGTTACCGCAGATACGAAGACCCTCATTGAGGCTGATTTGACCAAGGCAAAGAACGCCGGAGCCACCTCATTCGGTTGGTACTGGGGTCTGAGCGACCGTCTGGATCAAGACGGTGCGGTGAAGATCAAGAAGGGTCAGACGCTGTCTCAGAAGGATCTCTACGAAATGAATTGGTTCGCCAAGGGTGTCGACGGAACTCTGAAGAACTGATTGAACGTCGAGTTCACGGCAGATGTCTGAAACGCCTGTAGTCGGGGCAGTCACTGCGAATGCAGTGACTGCCCTTGGCGTTACCAAGCGTTTTCCTGGCGTCGTAGCGAACGAGAACGTCACCTTTGAGGTGCGCGTCGGGGAAGTACATGCTCTCCTCGGAGAGAACGGCGCAGGAAAGACAACGCTGTCAAACATTCTCACTGGCCTGTACAGACCCGACGAAGGTCACCTCTTAATCGCTGACAGAGAGACCATCTTCGAATCGCCAAAGGCTGCGATTGATGCCGGTATCGGGATGGTGCACCAGCACTTCCGGCTGATCCCCACCTTTACGGTCACCGAGAACATCATTCTTGGCACGCAGCCATCTTCTCGTCGCTTTTTGGTTGACACAAAGACCGCAGAGAAACAGATCGTTGCACTCGCGGAACAGTTTGCGATGCCCGTTGATCCACGCGCCAGGGTTTGGCAATTATCGGTGGGTGAGCAGCAACGCGTTGAGATTTTGAAAGTTCTTTATCGTCAAGCACGGGTACTCATCATGGATGAGCCAACTGCTGTACTTACGCCGCCCGAAGCCGAGTCGCTCGTTACGACATTGCGATCGATGGCGCGCCAAGGCAGAAGTGTTATTTTCATCTCACACAAACTCGGCGAGGTCGCATCGATCGCCGATAGAATCACTGTGCTTCGTGACGGAAGATCAGTGGCGACTGTCGAAGCCGCTGGTACGTCTCGTGAGGGCCTCGCCGAACTCATGGTCGGACGCGAAGTGACGTCTGTGGTTCGCCAAGGTGGTGGAGCATTGCCTGGCGCAGCGATGGTTCTGTCCGTTGACAGTCTTTCGGCCCTTGGCGATCGAGGGCGTCCTGCACTCAGCGATGTTTCGCTGCAGGTGAGGGCTGGCGAGATTCTGGGCATCGCCGGAGTTGCAGGAAACGGACAGCGAGAGCTTGTGGAGGTACTCGCCGGTCTTCGGCCCAGAACAAGTGGCTCAATCGATATTGACGGCGAAGCTATGGAGCGCGCTGATGCACGTCATCCCATTCGGATGGGGGTTGCGTATGTACCTCAGGACCGACTCGGTACCGGTCTCGCTCCCGACCTCTCCATCGCCGAGAACCTGATTTTGAAGAGATACCGCAGGCCACCAATTTCGCGTGCGCCGTTTCTTCGACCTTCGGTCATTGCTTCTGAAGCTGACCGGCTCATGGCACAGTTCGATGTGCGTGCCCCATCGGCGGGAACTCCTACCCGGCGGCTGTCAGGCGGAAATGTCCAGAAAGTTCTCTTGGCTCGAGAGATGTCGGGTGCACCGAAGGTCTTGGTCGTCTCATCGCCCACTCAAGGTCTCGATGTTGGTGCCGTAGCGACAGTTCATCAACTTCTTCTGGATGCGGCGGCGAATGGCGTTGGCGTCTTACTCGTGTCGGAGGACCTCGATGAGGTGATGGCACTTTCCGACCGCATTGCGGTGATGTACGAAGGCAAGATCCTTTCGTGCATGGATGCCTCTGAGGCAGACATTGCTCGAATCGGAATGCTCATGGGCGGCGCCGAGCTCGACGATGGTCGAGGCTCATAATGCGTTCGACATTTTCTGGATTCCGCCTTGAGCCACGTAGTCATTTGCCGCGCCATATCAATTGGACGGTGCCCGTAGGTTCATTTTTCGCTGCTCTGTTTGCTGGGGCTCTACTGCTTCTCATAACTGGCCAGAATCCGTTCTCGGTGTATCAGAGGATCCTTGAGCGAGCATTTCTCGATGCTGGTTCGTTGAGCGGAACCTTGGTTGCGGCGACTCCCCTTCTCTTCACCGGGCTCTGCGCGGCTGTTGCGTTCCGTATTGGATTTTTCAACATCGGTGGCGAGGGCCAGTTCTACATCGGTGCAATTTTTTCTTCGGGGATCGCCCTTGCCTTGGGTCGCGATGCACAGTTTTGGATAGCTATACCTGCGATGATCATTGCAGGCGCTGTTGGCGGTGCTCTGTGGGCAGCAATACCAGGTGTTCTCCGTGCCTATTTACGCACAAACGAAATTATTACGTCACTCATGTTGAACTACATCGCAGGAGTGATTGCCGTCTATCTGATTTTCGAATCGAGTTCGTTCTGGCGCGATCTTGAAGGAACCGGGAAAATGTTCCCGAAGGGAAAAGTCATTCCTGAAGTTGCGTTCTGGCCGGAGTACGGCTTCGGTTCTCTCATCGTTCCTTTTGGATTTCTCCTTGGAATCGCCGTCGCCGCCTGGGTTGCAGTCTTACAACGTCGGACTCGATTCGGATACGAAATGCGCGTCGTTGGCGGCGCACCGACGACAGCTCGTTATGCAGGTATGCGACCAGGACGCGTAATCGTTGCGGTCGCTGCTGTTTCGGGAGCCTTGGCAGGACTCGGCGGCGCGGCTTCGGTGGGTAATTTCCGCCATATCCTCGACCCGAAGGGGATGCAACAGTCAGGATTCGGTTACGCCGGCATCGTCGTAGCGGCTCTCGCCCGTCTAAACCCTGTCGCAGTGATTTTTGTATCGATCATCATCGGCGGAATTACGAATGCGGGTTATGCACTGCAGGGTCCAGATTTCCCCTCGGGCCTCGTCGGCATCCTCGAAGGACTTATTCTGTTTTGCACCCTTGGTGGCGAAGTGTTCATGCGTTATCGAGTCGTTCGGAATCGCGGGGTTAACTCGAACGTGGTTGGTGCACAGTGATAATGAACGACAATCTTTTCATTGTGGTCTTTGCCGCTGCGATTTATTACGGCACACCACTTGTGTATGCCGCTCTCGGAGAGATTCTCGCTGAGCGATCCGGTGTCATCAACCTTGGAGTAGAGGGAATGATGCTCCTCGGAGCGGTCGGAGCTTCTTGGGTTGCGACGTCAATTGATGGCCCGGCCGGCGTGGTTCTGCCGATTGCAGTCGTCGTGGCAATGCTCTTTGCAGCCGCTGGTGCCCTTATCCATGCATTTCTGACGATCACCCTGCGAGTCAACCAAATCATTTCCGGTCTGGCCTTGACTATTTTTGCCGGTGTCGCGGGTGTGTCTTCCTATCTTGCCGGGCTTTGGGATCTGGGCCAGGCTCCGATTGCAAACCAATTCGGAAAGATGGACCTGTTTGGCTGGGGGGACCTTCCGGTAGTGGGTCCAATTCTGTTCAACCAAACGTTGTTGACCTACCTCTCCTGGCTGTTGGTAGTTCTCTCGTCGATTTACATCTTTCGGACACGCTGGGGTCTTCAACTCCGGGCAGTAGGCGAATCTCCACAGACTGCAGACTCTGTTGGCGTCGCCGTTCAGCGATCGAGGTATCTGCATGTGCTCGCCGGGGGCGCCTTTGCGGGAATCGCAGGAGCGTGTTTCTCACTCTCGATCCTGCCCACTTGGCAAAATGGAATGACGCTCGGTCAAGGATGGATCGCGTTGGCGCTGGTCATCTTCGGATTCTGGCGCCCGGATCTTATGCTGGTTGGTGCGTACTTGTTCGGTGGTCTGTCGAGCCTCCGATACACACTGCAGGCTCGGGGAGTCGAGATCCCGCAACTCTTTCTGGATTCACTGCCCTACGTGATGACAATCGTGGTTCTCGTTGTTGTGTCGAATTCAGCAGCGAGGCGCCAACTCGGAGCTCCTGCAGCGCTCGGGAAACCCTACGAACGAGAAGAGCGTTAGTTCTTCAGTCGTGTCTATCGGATTCATGAGGATTTACGAGTGCGGCTTTGGCGGACCATGGGAAATCGATCCAGTCGTTGGTGTGTTTCCAGACGTAATCGCAGTCGATGACTGATTCCGGCTTTTGATACACCACCGCGGTGCGGACCTCACCAACCTGTGACGCCACATACTCGACGACCATCTTTAGAGTATGGCCAGTGTCGGCAACATCGTCACAGATGAGGACCTTCGCCGCTTCGATGTCCACCAACGTGAGTGGAGGCGGAAGGATGACAGGGAATTCCAAGCGTTCGCCCTTGCCCGTGTAGTACTCCACGTTCATTACGTGTGTGTTCTTGATCCCGAGTGAATAGGAAAGTGCTCCACCGATCGGAAGCCCACCTCGAGCGATCGAAAGGATGAGGTCAGGCCGAAATCCATCGTTATCGATCAAGCGGGCCAATTCGTAGGAGGCCTCTCCGAATCCTGACCAAGTGAGTACTTCCATGTCGCTCATAACCTGAACCTAGTCAATCAGAGAACTCCTCCATCATTATGAGTACGCAAGTACGGTGAAGGTATGTCTTCAGATGATGTCGTTGTCCCTGGTGCCCCGCCCGAACTAGGACCGCTCTTGCATACAGGCGGGGAACTCATGACGCGAGCAGAGCGCCGCCAACTCGGTCGCGAACGGCGAAAGACCACCCAGCGTTCGTCCCACGCTGGTTGGGTGGCTCCGGCAACTCGCCGTGACCCGTTTGCGGTTCTTGAGGACCAGAACCGACGTAGATTCCCCGACCTCATTCCTCTTCGTTGGGGACGCATGGTGGCCTCGCCATTCACTTTCTATAGAGGAGCTGCTGCAGTCATGGCTGCTGATCTTGCCAGCACCCCGACCACAGGTCTCGATGTGCAGGTGTGTGGCGATGCCCATCTTCAGAACTTCGGCCTTTTTGCATCACCTGAGCGCCATCTCCTTTTCGACGTGAACGACTTCGATGAGACATTGCCAGGCCCATGGGAATGGGACGTAAAGCGTCTCGCCGCAAGCGTTGAACTCGCCGCCCGCGATAACGGTTTCTCTGCGGAGCAAGCGGAATCAGCCACCTTGGAAAGCGTGTCGGGATACCGCTCATGGATGGCGGTACTCGCTGATCAAACGCAACTCGACGTCTGGTACGCGAAAGTCGATGTCGATGAGATCCTCCCGATGTTGCCAGCAGAGGCACTGAAGGGATCAGCGAAACTCGTTGAGAAAGCGCGGCGCCACACCACTTTGCAGGCGCTGGACAGATTGACCCACGTGGTTGATGGTCGTCGAGTGATTGTGGACAATCCCCCGATCGTGGAACACCTACCGGACGTCACGACGTACCACGCGGTTCAAACGGTACTGAATCGTTATAAGGCGACGCTCCAAGAGGATAAGAAACTTCTTCTCGAGCGATTCGAGATCATCGACATCGCTCGGAAGGTCGTCGGGGTAGGAAGCGTCGGCACCCATTGTTGGATTGCCCTTTGCAGTGCCGATCGAGAAGACGATGATCCGCTTTTTCTACAGATTAAGGAAGCGAACCGCTCAGTTCTCGAACCATGGATTGGTGCGAGCAAGTACTCCACCCACGGAGAACGCGTCGTCGTCGGGCAAAGGCTCATGCAAGCCGCAAGTGACATGTTCTTAGGTTGGACAAAGTTTCGCGAGCGTCATTATTACATCCGCCAACTTCGCGATATGAAGGGTTCAGCCAACGTCGCTTCAATGACGCCGCCGCTACTTTCGAGTTACGCCGGCATCTGTGGACGAACCTTGGCACGAGCCCATGCTCGAACCGGAGACCCGATTGCGATTAGTGCCTATCTGGGTGAGGGAGACACCTTCGATAAAGCGATCGCTTCGTTCTCGAAGGACTATGCCGATCAGACGGAGAAGGATCACGCCGAGCTTCGGGCGGCAATCGATTCGGGCAAAATCGAAGCGATTGAAGGCAGTTGAGCGAGTCGCACTAGATCGTGCGTGAGGATTGCAGATCGGCGAGAACTGCCGCAGCAGCTCGGCGTCCTGAGAACAATGCGCCCTGGATCGAAGCAGTATCTCGGTGATCTCCGCAGACGTAGCGTCCTGCTCCTAGGCGCACAGAACGGCGCGGGTCGAGCGGGGGGAGTTGAAGCGGTTGGCCATGAGGAATCACGTCGACTCGGAGGGTTTCCCACGATGAGGATCCACGGTGCCATGTAGCGAGCTGCCTGCGAACCTCAACTTCGAGATGTGGATCGAGTGCAGAGATTCCCGGAATAGCCGCGACACAGAGTGTCTTACCGGGAGGGGCGTAGCTCGGAGCAACGTCGCTAAGCACCGCCAGATTCTTCATCGGCCCCGATTGAGCTCCATCAAGGAGGATGTGCTTGTTGTGTATCGGTGCCCCACTTGAATCGAACCATATGGCGGCGACAGGACGGGAGCCGGGGTCGGGCAGTCCGAGGAGTTTGGAGGCGGCGGGACCTTGCGTTGCGACCACGACTGCTTTCGCTGTGAGTTCCTCGCCGCTTTCGAGTATCACGGTCCCGCCTGGGATTGCCCGCACAACCTCATTGCAGCGAACGGTGTCGTGGAGAAGTCCCGATGCAAGTTCCTTCGACAAGGCGCCCATACCCTCGGCCGGCACAGCGCTTTCTCCAACCGCGAGCATGCGAAGAATGACATCGAATCTTCGTGATGAAACTTCAAGATCAGGATCAAGTTGAATTCCAGCGAAAAGAGGTTGGAAGAATCTTTCGATGATGCGAGGAGAAAATCCCAGTCTTTCCAATTTTGCCTGCGTCGATGAATCATGACGCCGCAGGAGATCCGGTACCGAGCCTCGGCGGACCGATGCGATCAACTTGAGGAGACGCAGTTTGTCCGAGAGCGAACCGATCGGAGCAAAAACTGTTGAAGGGAGATCGAGAGGGCTCCGAAGTGGATCGCCGACAGTGCAGAAACCGCGGCCAGTCCAAATGGAGGCACCGGGTTGGAACTTTCGGAGGTCGAACTGATCAAGGTTGAACCAGCGATACAACTCTGGGTAGGCAGTGAGCAGAATCTGAAAACCACGATCAAGAATGAAGCCATCGATATGGTCGGAGCGAACTCGGCCTCCCACCTCGTCGGAGGCCTCAATGACCCGAACGCCAATGCCAGCGGCCACCAAAGTGCGGGCACAGGCCAATCCGGCAAGTCCTGCTCCAACGATCACGACATCTTCATCCACG
>JBILIB010000064.1:0-11283 GCA_044350215.1 Acidimicrobiales bacterium | reverse complement strand
TGATTCGCTGGACGTCCCGGGAGCGGGGCGAGGGGGAACAGAGTGCAGACATTCCTGCAGTACACGATCTTGGGTCTGGCAATCGGTGGCTCCTATTTCATCGCCGCGTCGGGCCTCGTCGTTACGTACACAACCTCTGGCATTTTCAACTTCGCTCAAGGCGCAATCGCAATGCTGGCGGTCTTTACCTACTGGCAGTTCAGGTGGGGATGGAATTGGCCGGCACCGCTTGCATTGCTCATGGTCCTTGGCGTTCTCGCCCCGCTTTTGGGTGCGGCCCTCTACCAAGTAGTCATGAAGAATCTTCGTGGCACCTCTGAGGTCACGAAGATCATTGTGCCCATTGGCGTAATGCTTGGTTTTCAGGCTCTCGCTACGTGGGTATGGAACCCGACCTCAAGCACTCCTCGTCAGTTCCAGAAGTTCTTCGGTCCGAATGCGTTTGTGCACTTCGGTTCGATCAAGGTTTCGTGGCACGAAATCATTGCGTTTGTCATTGCTATTGCCATCGCCGTAGGTATTCGGTTGCTGTTTGTACGCACCCGATCCGGTGTGGCAATGCGAGCAGTCGTTGACGATCCCGAGTTGCTTCAGCTCAATGGTGGCCGCCCTGAGCGACTGGCCTTGATTTCGTGGGCCGGAGGTTCTTTCCTCGCCGCCCTTGCCGGAATTCTCATCCAGCCGATGATTGGATCGGCGATGAGCGCGGGCCAACTCACACTTCTTGTTATCGATGCATTCGCTGCAGCGATGTTTGGTCGCCTACGGAGCCTCCCGCGTACCCTTGCCGGAGCACTGGTCATCGGCCTGACGACGACCTACGTCATCGCGTATTTCCCGAGCAAGTGGACCTGGTCCAGTTCGTTCCGTAACTCGCTGCCGATGATCTTCCTGTTCATCGTCCTCATCGTGCTTCCCCAAGATCGCCTTCGTGGAGCAACTGTGCTTCGCTTGCGGGAACGATTCCGCATGCCGTCAATCCGCACCGCCTGGATCGCTGGCTTGGTCCTGATGGTTGTGGTGTTCTGCCTCAAGGTCATCATGGAACGCACTGCGGTCAATACATTGACCCTTGCATTGACCTTCGCAATCATCGCTTTGTCTCTGGTTCTGCTCACCGGTTTTGCCGGCGAAATCAACCTTGCGGCGCTGTCGTTTGGAGCCATTGCCGTCATTGTCGTGTACCACTTCGGCACGACTGGCTCGGGGACTGCTGCGCGTACGACTCTTTGGGGCATCCTGCTCGCGGCGGTGGTCACCGCGTTAGTTGGTGCGGTGATTGCGTTGCCGGCCCTCCGACTACGCGGACTCTATTTGGCCCTGGCCACCATGGCCTTTGGTGTCTTTGTTTCTCGAATGGTGCTCACCGAACGCAATGAACGCGACATCTTTGGATTGAAGTTCACGATCTTCACCGCCGGGCAGCTCACGATTCCGAAGCCAAAGATCGGTCCGTTCGATTTCAATAGTCCCGACGCGTTCCTGTTTCTTTGTGCCGGCCTGTTCGCGATCATCGGCATCGGCATGGTCTATTTACGACATAGCGGATACGGACGTCGTCTTGCTGCAATGAAAGACAGTCCGGCAGCGTCGGCCACATTGGGCATGAGTGTTGTGCGCTTGAAACTCTCAATCTTTATGATGTCGGCAGCTATTGCAGGAATTGGCGGCGTCATGATGGCGGCCCAAATCGGAACCGTGAACTCTGACCGTTTCGACATCCTTCTGAGCCTTTCACTCATGATGATCACCGTCGTTGGTGGCATTGGGTATATCTCTGGCGCGCTCTTTGCTGGAATCTTCCTGATTGCTTTCGTGCAGATGCTTGATCTCACGCTCAAGAAGTTTGCAGTGGACTATTCGAGTATCGAAGCGATCTTCCTGTTCTTCGTTTCAGTCGTCACCGTGTTGCCCGCCACGATCGGCATCACGATGGGCAAGAACCCTTCGGGCGCTGTGAGCGACATTGTCGCCGGCCTCGATCAGATCAAGCAGTCAAAGCCTTTGGTGATCACCCTGGTCGGTCTCGAAGCCGCCATTTGGGCGCTCGCTGCGACCGATGTCATCACCAACTGGAACTTTGTCATCCTCACGATGATCAACCTGTTCATCGTGCCTGTCATTGGCGGCAAGATTCTCCTGGCTCGAGCGATGCGCGGGGTTCCCAAACCGTTGCCGCCGGAACTTATCGGCATCGATCGACCCTTTACATTCGACGATCTTGCCGAGATGGATCGTGCGCTTGATCTTGAAGGTGTCGTTGTCCCGTCTGCGGGGACCGTCCGAGAGGGGGCAACCGGTGTCTCTGCTTGAAACTGTCGACGTAAAAGTGAAGTTCGGCGGCAACGTTGCGCTGAACGATGTTTCGATTTCCGTCGAAGCCGGAAGCGTTACCGGGCTCATCGGTCCGAATGGTGCCGGTAAGACCACGTTGTTCAACACGATCACCGGGCTTCAACCGCTTACCTCCGGGAAGATCGTCTTCAATGGCAAAGATGTAACGAAGGAACCTCCCCATAAGCGCACGCGCATGGGTCTGGCCCGTACCTTCCAGCGTCTCGAACTCTTCACGTCATTGTCAGTTCGCGACAATGTTCGGGTTGCGGGTGAAATTCGCAACCGCTGGAGTTTCCGTACGACGCGTATGGACGTCAACGCTGAAACCGATCGCATTATCAAACTCGTTGGCCTGGCCGACGTTGCTGATCGCGAAGTCGGCGAAATCCCCACCGGACAAGCTCGCGTTGTTGAACTCGCACGAGCACTCATGATTCAGCCCACGTTGCTCCTTCTCGATGAGCCAGCATCAGGCCAGACCGAAGAAGAGACCGAGCAATTTGGTGAGCTTCTCAAAGATCTTGCCCGTAACGATGGCCTTGGCATTTGTCTCGTCGAGCACGACATGGCGCTGGTGATGAAGGTGTGCGAAACGATCCACGTTCTCGATTTCGGCACAATGATTTCGAGTGGTTCAGCGGACTTTGTTCGCAATGATCCGACCGTAATCGATGCCTACCTTGGATCCCCGGAGAGTGTCGGATGAGCGAATCCCACTATCACGAAGATCATGGTGCAATTGCTGACGCCCCACTGATCGAACTCGTCGATGTTCGCGCCGCCTATGGCACGATCGAGGTGCTTCACGGCATCAGTCTTTCTGTGCCGCAGGGTTCCGTTGTTGCGCTGCTTGGCCCCAACGGTGCCGGAAAGTCCACCATCCTCAAGGTGGTGTCCGGGCTTTTGCAGCCCACCGCCGGCGAGGTTCGCTTGGCTGGTCGTGTCGTCAACGGCGCTCCCGCCGATGAACTCGCTCGTCTCGGTCTCTGCACCATTCCTGAAGGTCGCGGAGTGTTCCCGAACCTCACCGTTCGCGAGAACCTCTGGATGGCGACCATGTCGGGCGTTTCGCTCGCTGATGTCGAAGAAATCGCCTATGCCCGCTTCCCGCGTTTGGGAGAACGGCGTAAGCAGCTAGCCGGCACCTTGTCGGGTGGCGAACAGCAAATGTTGTCGATGGCGCGGGCGTTGTCCGTGAATCCATCGGTACTACTCCTCGACGAACTGTCGATGGGTCTGGCTCCGCTTGTCGTAGCCAATCTCTACGAGATCGTGGCTCAGGTCTCGCAAGAGGGAGTTTCGATCCTGGTGTCCGAGCAGTTTGCTCGTACCGTCTTGGGCATTGCCCAATACGCAGCGATCGTTCTCCACGGGACTATCACCAAGGTTGGTACTCCCGCTGAGCTTGAAGATGAATTGTCCGCTGCCTACCTGGGCTCGTGAGACCGGAGAAAAATGGAAACCACTGGTGATCGCATCGAGCAGTTCAAAGCCGATGTGACCGATATGAATCTCAAGACTGGTAGCCCCAGCCGCGACAAGACGTTCCAAGCCCTCGGGTTTGTCATGATGCTCGTTGGCGTAATCGGCGCATTCGTCGTGTACGTGTCGTCGGGAAATCTTGATGACCAACGCGATGTCACGTCGCAGGTGGCCTTCGCTGTCGCCTTCCTTGCCCTCACAGTCTTTGGTGCTGCGATCTTCCTGCGTTTTGCACTGGCGAATTTCCTTCGCATGTGGCTGCTTCGTCAGCTCTATGAAGGCCAAGCCAATACCGACCGCATCGTCGACGCTGTCTCCAAGCGCTGATGAGCACCATCGTCATCACCGGTGCCGGTTCCGGCATTGGTGCTGCGACGGCTGCACGACTTCGAGCCGACGGCCATAGCGTCATTGGGGTCGATCTGCGCGGCGCGGAGATCGAAGCTGATCTCAGTAAGGCCGAAGAACGTCAGGCGGCCATTCAGGCTGTCGGCGAAGCATGTGGGGGAGTCCTTGACGGACTCGTCACCTGTGCAGGCATCTCCGGTCTTCCCGGTCGCCCGGCATCGCTGCTCGCATCGGTGAACTACTTCGGCACGATCGAAATCATGGAAGGCCTTCGCCCAATGCTGGCGAAGGGCACAGACCCTTCGGCTGTCGCGATCAGCTCGAACTCCACCACGACCGCACCGGGATATCCGCTAGGTCTCACCGAAGCATGTTTGGCGGGCGACGAAGCCGCAGCTCGCATTGAAGCCGATAAGGGCGACTCGATCATGGCCTATGCGGCCACGAAGTTGGCGGTGGCCCGTTGGGTCCGTCACTCGGCCATTACCGACGAGTGGGCCGGCGCTGGCATCCGCCTCAACGCCATTGCTCCAGGCATGATCGCCACGCCAATGATCGAAGAAGGTGCGACCGATCCGAACCTCAAGGTTCAGCTCGACATGTTCAAAGACACGATCGCTCTTGGTCGTGCAGGTAAGCCCGAAGAAGTTGCCGCGTTTTTGGCATTTCTTCTTTCACCCGAAGCTGGGTTCTTCTGTGGTTCGGTGCTGTTCATCGATGGCGGCACCGACGCCCGATTCCGCGCCGACGATTTCCCGGCGCGCTGGGAGATCCCTGGTATGTGAACTGTCGGTTGTCGGACGCGCTGCGCGTTCGACAACCGAGATGTTCTTACATTCCCGTAAAGACCTGACGCATGTTTGCCAGCCATGCGTTGACATCAGCATTGCGTTTGGCTGAAGTTTGAGCTTCGCGTTCGCCGGTGTAGGTAACGAACGTCTCGGTATCAAGCGATGCCAGAAGCGAAATGGCAACTTCTTCAGAGGTTGCCGTTGTTGCTGGATCGCTCGGGAATGGGGCGTTGTTGCCGGGCTTGTCGGTAGAAAACTCACTGGCAGTTGTGCCGGGAACGAACAAGTGCGCACGCACATTGGTCTTTCCGAGTTCGACGTACAAGCCCTCGGTGAAAAATTCGAGAGCAGCTTTGCTCGCCGAGTATGCGCTCACACCAAACGCCGCCATATGCACGCCCATTGACGACACATTGACGATGTCGCCACTGTCGCGCTCGAGCATGTGGGGAAGCATGGCCAAGGTGAGCCGCACAGGAGAGAAGTAATTGATCGCCATGACGCCTTCAACGTCATCGGCAGTCATCTCATTGGTGCGCTTGCGCTTGGGAACGCCAGCATTATTGATGAGGACATCGACGCGACCATCGAGAGCTGCAACGAGGTGGGCAGCAAGCGCATCGATTCCGTCGAGGTCCGCGAGGTCGGCAACGACCATTGTCGAATCCGGTGATGACTGTTGGCAGTGGGCGAGCACGTCGGCCAGTCGGTCGGCACGACGAGCAACGATTGCAACCCGGGCGCCCCGATTAGAAGCTTCGATTGCAAGAGCCTCGCCGATTCCCGATGATGCTCCGGTAATGACGATGTTCTTGCCGCTGAGATCGCTCACTTAGTTGTTCCCATGACGCTTTTGGAAGGCATCGCGAATGCCGTCACGCCAACTGACTTTGCACGGGCCAGTGAGGGCAGCGCGCTTGGTGTTGTCGGTGACTGAGCCCCGAAGTGTTCCCTCAACAGGAACAGAATTCACAACCGGATCGATGCCAGCGAGTTCTCCGATGTAGGCACACCATTCCTGAACGCTTGCTGGTTCATCGCCAGCCCAGTTCACGATGGTCGCTTCGGTTGATGACGCGCCATCAAGAAGTGCTTCAGTTTGTGAGGTGATGTCGTCGGTGTGGATCGGCATGTACATGCACGGATCCCAGCGAGTGGTCACGGCATTGCCGGCCATAAGCGCGTCCATTTGCATGATGGGAAGTCCGCCGGTGCCGTCGGGGCCGTACGACGCGTTCATACGAGCGATCGTGACAGGAAGATCAAAAAGTCGGGCACAGGTGCGAGCAACTGCTTCCTGGGAAATCTTCGACATGGAGTAACTAGGCGCGTGCGCTGCATTCACATCACCCAAAGCGTCGGTCTCTTTGAACACATGCCATGGGTCGCCGTCGACAGGCGGCTTGTAGACCGAGTGAGTCGACATCACGAGCGCAGCCTTCGCAGTTCGGCAGTGATGAAGTAGAAGTCCGGTGCCTTCGGCGTTGGCGCGAATGGCGAAGTCGTAATCAAGACCCGCAACCTGCACAACTGCAAGGTGCAGAACGTAGGTGAAGTCAGTGGGAAGTTCGCTGAAGTCGGGATCGGCAAGATCAATCGCAAGCGTTTTCACGCCAACGTCTTCGACCTGCTTGCGCGTGGCGGGATCGCCGAACCGAGCAATGCCCCAGACCTCGTTGTCCTTGGCAAGGTCGCGAGCCATCGGGAATGCGATCTGACCGGCGGGACCGGTGATCAGGATCTTCTCGTCGCTCAGCATGTTCAGCCCTTAAACGAATCGGGGAAGCAATTCTGTGCCATCTCGCGGAAGCCCTCACGCCATTCAACGGTGGGCGTCCAGCCGAGTCCAAGAAGCTTCGATGGGTCAACGGGGTTGGGTGGAATGCATTGTTCGCTCACGACCAGCGGAATTTCAACGCCCGTGAGCCTGGTGAGTTCGGCAGTCCAGTCTTCGATGCTCACGAGTTCCGGCGCACACCAGTTGTAAATCGGCGGCGGAACATCGGCCTGTTCAAGCAGGTAGGGCAACGAACCGAGAATGTCGCGATCATGCAAGAAGCAATGCGTGTTCGGTGCGTCGGCGCTGATGGTGGTCGGGATGCCCATTTGCGCAAGCGTGACCATCATCTGGGGCCAGCCATGTCCGGGGCCATAGGGGACATCGAGTCGGGCAATGACCGCGGGAACTCCGAAGCGCTTCGACGCGTACTTCACGGCTGACTCTGCTGCGATCTTGGAAATTGAGTAGGTCGTCATGAAACCCATAGCCCGGTGGTTGTCGCCGAGGTCGTCAGTTTCGATATGGCTCACGTGACCATTTGGTTCGTACACAGCACACGACGAACAATGGAAGAACGCTTTGACGCCCTTCACTCGTTCCATCAGAAGAGCAACACCTTCTGCATTGGCTGCGAGGTCGCGATCGAAGTTGTTCGACTTCGCGACCGCCATATTGATGACGTAATCGAGCCCGTCGGGAATCTCATCGAACGAACCGGTTTCAAGATCGATGGCAACAGGAATGACGCCATCGGCCTCGACCTTTGCTCTGGCGTCGGCGTCAGCGAATCGCGATGTGCCGTAGACGGTGTTGCCAGCAGCAACGAGGTTGCGGGCGAGGGGCCCGGCAACCTGTCCGGTAACGCCAGTGAGCAGAATCTTTGCTCCGGTGAGCGGTGCAGGTGCCATTTAGATCTTGTCCGTGAAGTCGTCGGTACCAAAGTTGGTCTGTTGAAATGGGCTCGTCCACACATGAGTGGCGAGTCCGCTTTCATTGATTGCCTTTGCAATTTTCGCGTAGCCCTTTTCCCAACCCTTTTCGGGGTCATGGTCAAGGAAGTGAAGTTGCAGGAACCGGCGTGGTCCGGCGGCAGGACGCACAACGTCGGCGGGAGCATCGTCAGAAAGCGGAATGACGGTGCCACTTCCAACCAGGTCAGGTCCCCATTTCTTCGTGAAGGCATCCTGCAGCCAGTTCTTGCGGAACCACGCATCCCATTCGTCGTGAGTCACGCCTTCATTGAGGTCGCCGGTGACGACAACGATGCCGGGATAGCCATGATCAAGGCCGAGTTCGATGGTGCAACCCTTGGGGTCGCGCTGTTCGCTCCAGCGCATGTCGTAGAGAAGCGTGTGGATATGGTCGCGCTCGGCGAACATGCGTCCTTGCTGATGCAGCATGTTGACGTTGTCGACGTTCCAGCGGTTGCACTCATCGGTCGTGCCCTTCTGCCACCAATAGACCGCAAGGTAGGAACCCTTCTTCGGATCCGGGGTCATGTCGTTTGTGGCTTTCGAGCGAAGTTTCTTCAGGCGACGTGTGGCAACGAAACGATCGCCGGCAAACACGTTCGGGCCCATGAGGCAACCCGAATAGAAGTGGTCGTGCTCGTACCAGCGGTTGTAGGCGACTTCGGAGCCTTCATGAGGCTCGACCATCGTGAATAGGAATGTCCCGACCTTGACCGGATAGTCCTTCTCTGAAACTGCCACGTTTCCCCCTCGGAATCTGCGAGGAGGCCACGTTACTGCCGGTTCAGCGAGTGAGAAGCGGGCCGACCTGCGTGCCGAATGCTTCGACCTGCTCGGCGTATTCGGCCGCGCTATCGGTATCGAACTTCACCTGAACTTGATTCACCTCGGCCGGGGTTTCCGCAAGAAGCGCTTCGGCGATTTGTTCGGGCGAACCGGAGTAGCACGGCTGGCGGCGCTCAGACTTCGGGGTGCCGACGTAGATATAGGGAATGACCACGTGGCCAATGGCCATGGAATCATCAGCTTTGCCGAGCTGCTCCCGGGTGGCGAGCAGTAGGTCGAGGCCTTCACGAGTGGCTGGGCCCTGTGGCAACCAGCCTTCATACGCTGCGGCACGGCGGATTGCCGGCCTCGATGAGCCACCGATCCAAATGGGCGGGCGAGGCGACTGCACCGGACGGGGGAGTGCGCCCATGTTTCCGACGTAGGTATTGGAGAGGGCCTCGGCAAAGTCGACGAGGGTTGAATCGGTGAGCGATCCTCGATCGGTGAACGAAACGCCAAGTGCATCGAACTCTGCTTCAACATGGCCAGCGCCAATGCCGGCAACGGCACGGCCACCGGAAAGGTGGTCGAGTGTCTCGAATCCCTTTGCCGCAGTGAGCGCGTGGCGATAGGCGATGACGAACACATGGCTGAGCAGTGCAACGTTCTCGGTTGCTGAGGCAAGAAAGCCGAGAGTGGTGAGGCAGTCCTGCCACCAAAGGCCCATTGCTGCAGCTTTTTCTTCAGGGATCGCAATGTGGTCGCAGACAGCGACGTAAAAGTAGCCACTGCGATCTGCGGCCTGCGCGATGCGCACAAGGTCGCCAGGAGTAGCACTGCCTTCCCATTTTGCGGCGTAGAGCGAACTTTGTGACTGAATCGGCAACTGTGTGCCGTAGACCAGTGTTGCGTTGGGGATCTCAAGCATGGCGATGACGATAGTTGTTGGCTCAGAGACCTAAGAACGAACCGCCATCGCACACGATGGTTTGTCCACTGACATAGCCAGAGTCGGGGCCGGCGAGGAATGCAACGACGCCGCCGATGTCATCGGTGGGATCGCCGATTCGACCAAGTGGCGTGCGTGCTTCAATGGCGCCGCGCAACGTGGGTACCTGGCTGAACGCGCTGGCCAGCGCAGGGGTCTCGGCAACGGGAGCAATGCAGTTCACGCAGATGTCGTCTGGTCCCCATTCACGTGCGAGTGATTTTGCGATTGCGCGCTGTGCTGCTTTTGCCGGTGAATAAAGGGGAATATTGGCGCTGCCTTCGACGCCTGATGGTGAGGTCACGAGTACGAGTCGACCCTGGTCGCTTGCTTTCAAGTGAGGATAGGAAAGTTGCGCGCACCAAAAACTTGCCCATGCCGATGTGCGTGACATTTGGAACCACGCTTCGGCCGGGGTTTCTTCGAGCCGACTTGCATGTCCACCAGCGAACGCGTTGTGCACCATGACATCGAGTCGCCCATGGGTTGAAACGGTGGCATCGATACATGCCGCAATTGATTCGCGTGTGGTGACATCGGTGACGATGCATTCGGCTGATCCGCCATCGGAACGGATCGCGTCGGCAACTGGATCGCCAGTTTCGGCACGTCGTGCAGCAATGACGACATGCGCACCAAGCGATGCGAGTTTGCGCGCGATTCCTTCGCCAACGCCTTGACCGGCGCCAGTGACGATAGCGACGCGTCCTTCGAGAGATCGATTCACATCCACAATCCACCATCCACGGTGAGAAGTTGGCCGGCAAGGTTGCGGGCATCGGTTGAACACAGGAACTCGACGACTGCACCGGGGTCAGCATTGGGAACAGCAGGTGTCGCAATAGAGACGGGGCCGGCAATGACTGGGTCGGCGAGAACCAATTCGGGAGATACGGCAAGGGCGTTGACGGCAATGCCCTCGGGGCCCCATTGGCGGGCGATCGACTTGGTAAGGATGTGCACTCCCTCGGCGGCTGCGGCCCAATGGGCGTAGTGGTTGCCACCGGCGAGAGCGGTGGTGGGAAGTGTCATGACGATTGCGCCCCCATTGCCGGCGAAGGTGGCTCGGGCCTCGGTGCATGCGGCCACGGCAGCATCCATGGTCTGTTGCCATGCCAGGTCGAACTCGGCATCGGTCAGATCGGTGATTGGTCGGGGGACCATGACGGCTGGGTCCCAAGGGGCAAAAACAAGGGCCTCATAGGGCGCCGAGCCCGTGGTTTCATGGCCTCGTCCGCTGAGCGCAGCGCTGAGTTGGGCGGCCAATGGCCCTGTGCCCACAATCTTGATCCTCACATCGTTCCCCATTCCTTTTCCCCAGTTTGGAGGCTGTCGTACGACATAAGTGAATCATGCGCTTCGCTTGTGTGACACCCATCACCCGAGGCTATGTTTCGGAAATGGATATTGGATACACACCAGAACAGGAAGCCCTGCGCACAGAGCTTCGCACCTATTACGACAATCTCCTCGACGAAGAGACGGTTGAGGCCCTCTCTCACAGTCACGGAATCGGTCAAGCCACCAAAGACGTCTGGAAGCAGATGTGCACCGACGGGTGGGCTGGTATTGGTTGGCCCAAGGAGTACGGCGGTCAGGCTCGCGGCCCGATCGATCAGTTCGTATTCTTCGATGAGTCAATGCGCGCCGGTGCTCCAGTGCCGATGCTCACGCTCAACACCGTCGGCCCAACCATCATGAATTACGGCACCGATTGGCAGAAAGAATTCTTCCTTCCGAAGATTCTCGCCGGTGACCTTCACTTCTGCATCGGTTACTCCGAGCCGGGCGCAGGTACCGACCTTGCTGCACTCCAGA
>JBILIB010000063.1:0-11304 GCA_044350215.1 Acidimicrobiales bacterium | reverse complement strand
TCACCGCATCGTTGCTTGTAGCGGTTCTATTGACCGCACTTGTGATTCCGATGGCCAAGCGACGTCCAGTAGGGACACCGCTTACATGGGGCGAGGCCATGGTCGCGTCCGTTTATGCCTTTTTCCTCATGTTTTGGGTCTATGGGGTTGTTCCTCATCTCTTCTTGACATGGGCCGACAACGAACTCGGTTGGCGCCCCGACAACATTCTTTTGGGCCCTGGCGGGATCCTCAAGCCGCAGTCGCTCGATGGCTGGAACCCGATCACGATCTCGTACCAGACGCTGCGCGACGTTGCTGCGGTGCTCATCTATGTCGTCATCTTCGCCGCCCAGATTTTCCTGTGGGTCTGGTGGCAGAACCGTGGCAAGCGTGCTGCTGCCGCTGAAACGGCTCAGGCCTCCGCCACTTCCGAGTACGGCCGTCCCCTGATCCGGAAGAGCTGATTATGGCCCGCATCGACGCCAATCCCCCGATGCCGGAGTTCCGCGACGATTACGTCCTGCGGGAAGTCGACGCGGAATGGTTGTCAAAGGCGGTCAAGCCCAAGCAGTTCATCCATATCGACCAATCCGAGTGCATTACCTGCGAAGGATGCGTCGACATTTGCCCGTGGAAGTGCATCCACTTAGTCCGCACTTCTTCCATCGATGAGGCCGTTGGCACCGAACTTCCCGGTGAAGACCCTGGTGACCATTCTGTGTTCCTTATCGACGATGATGTTTGTACCCGTTGCGCGCTTTGCGTCGATAGGTGCCCAACTGGTGTCATCATCCTTGGAAAGGTCGGTGCTGCACCGGCCGATGGTGACTCCCACCAGCGAATGCCAACTCATGGCTACGGCTACGGGATGCGCCTCGGATAGTGCTACACCTTGTTTTTCCCTATTTTTTCTGTCTTTTCTGTACTAACTGAACTCGAACCACCCTCCCGGGACCGATCCTCGATCCCGGCTCACACGGAGTAACTGCCTTGGCAAAGACCATGGAGCGCCCCAACGGGAAGAAGACCCCCGCCCAGCGCGTGAGTGAAGTCGTCGACAAGACGCAGGGCTCTCAGGCCTGGAATTCAATTTTCCGCCCTGGATCGGTGTTCCGTAAGGGCTACACCGACAGCCCCCGTAATCGTTCTTACGTGATCATGAACAGCGTGCTGTATCACCTTCATCCGGTGAAGGTGAAGCGACACGCGGTTAAGGTCAGCTACACCCTCTGCTTGGGCGGGCTCAGTTTCTTCCTGTTCATCCTGCTGACGATCACAGGCATTTTCCTGATGTTCTTCTACCGCCCAACCGCGGCGCAGGCCTGGAACGACATCTATACCCTTCAGACCTCAGTGGCCTTTGGTCTTCTTGTGCGAAATATGCATAGATGGGCTGCCCACCTCATGGTGCTGACGGTCTTCCTTCATATGGCTCGCGTCTTCTACCACGGCGCGTACAAGCCACCTCGAGAGTTCAACTGGGTGATCGGCGTCATTCTTTTGACCCTCACTCTTCTTCTTTCCTTCACCGGCTACCTCCTTCCGTGGGATCAGCTCGCACTCTGGGCGGTGACGGTGGGTACGAACATGATGGGCTACACCCCGGTGTTCGGCGATCAAGTGAGATTCGTGCTCCTTGGTGGTAAGGAAATCGGTACCGACACCTTGTTGCGTTGGTACGTATTGCATGTGTTATTCGTTCCGTTCGTGACCGTCATTTTCCTTGCGATCCATTTCTGGCGGGTCCGCAAGGATGGCGGCATCTCCGGACCGTTGTGATCGAGGAGCCATGACAGAGATCCCCGAACATCTCCGTAAGCGAGCCGAGGAGGCCAAAGCCAAGGCAGCAGCCAAGGCCGCAGGCGAGGACGCGCCCGCCGAAGCGGTCACTGAACCTGCCGCCGAGGCACCTAGCGCAGGCGACAGCCGTATCCCGGCTCATTTGCTCGAGCGCTCCAAGTCGGCAAAGGCCAAGAAGGAAGGCGGCGCCGAAGTTGCAGCGCCGGCCGCTTCTGGCGGTGGGGTCGCAACCGCCGTTATGGATGCTGCACCGCCTCCCACCGCAACTGGCCCCGGCGGTCACACCCAGCGCCTCCTCACCGTGGTGAAGGCCGGTTCCATCCAAGATCTCAAGGCCACACCAGTCGACAAGGTCCATACCTGGCCGCATCTTCTCGCCGTTGAGTTTGTGGCTGCTCTTGCGATCACAGTCTTCACGTTGATCTTCTCAATCTTCGTGAATGCGCCGTTGCTTGAGCTGGCCAACCTCAACGAAACCCCGAACCCGTCGAAGGCTCCTTGGTACTTCCTCGGTCTTCAGGAATTGCTCACCATGTTCCACCCCATGGTCGCCGGTGTGACCATCCCGGGCATGGGCATCTTCTTGCTCATTCTCTCGCCGTACCTCGACAAAAATCCGTCGAATAAACCCGAAGACCGCAAGTTTGCGATCTCGTTGTTCACGGTTCAGATGATGTTCTGGGCGGTACTTGTCATTATCGGTTCCTTCTTCCGTGGTCCTGGCTTCATCTTTGTGGCGCCGTGGACCGGCGGCATGTTCTTCGAGTTGTGATGGCACAAATGCAGGAGTCCCCCAAATGAATCCTTTAGTCATCGTTCTTCCCGTCGTCATTGTTCTTGCTGGCGTGGTGTTGTTCGCTGCGTCACGCCGGCGTGACAGTGGTGGTGCTACTGGCGCACTCAGTCGCGAAACCGTCAAGCGGGATAAGCCCGCGTCTGCACTCGACGAATCTGAGATGGTCGGCGTTTCCGGTCGTCAGGTCGAGGCATCGGCGGCGCTTGATCGTCGACCAGCCGCTCCCGCAACGGTCTCGGCTGATGTTGCACCGTTTGTTGCTCCTGATGCCGACGCGATCGGCATCTCGCGCCGCAAGTTTTTCAACCGTTCCATCATCGTGATGATTGGACTCAGCCTTTCAGGCTTTGGCGCAGCGACGCTTGCCTTCCTCTGGCCGATGCCAAAGGGTGGCTTCGGTTCCAAGATTCGTGTGGGCACAGTGTCCGATGTTCTTGCCAAAATCGCTGCAAACAAGGGCTTCTTGTATTCCGCCGAAGGCCGCATGTGGCTGACGGCGTATCCAACGTCCGCAATCGAGAAGGCGAAAGCGGTCTACCCCCCAGGTGTCATTCCTTCGATGGAAGCAGGCGTCGTTGCCCTCTACCAAAAGTGCCCGCACCTCGGATGCCGCGTTCCTTCGTGTGTAACCTCGCAATGGTTTGAATGCCCATGCCACGGTTCGCAGTACAACCTGGCAGGGGAGAAGAAGGGTGGTCCTTCGCCGCGAGGTATGGACCGCTTTGCAACTTCAGTGATTGGCGAAGTGCTCACCGTCGACACCGGTCAGGTCTTCCAAGGGCCGGCAATCGGAACCAACACCACTGGGCAAGAAGCTGAAGGTCCGCATTGTGTGAGCGGAGGAAGTCACTGATGCAGGATCTTTATCTGTTGGCGGTCGCTCAGAAGACGGTTGGCTACGTCATTGCCGTTCTCCTTCTTATTGCGTTTGTCGTTGCAATTGCTGTCAACGTACGCAAGGGCCGCGCCGAGGTTGGTTCTGAAGTTGAACTGGCCGCGAACCGCAAGCCGTACATGGACGACGAAGAACTCGAGACCAAGAAACTCGATCGAACTCTCGGACTCGGCCTCGTTGCTCTTGGTGTGATTGCTCTGACACTTCCGCTCTATTGGCTTGCTGAACCGGGTCGCCAAGACGGCATGGTGGAGCGATTCGAAGAGGTCGCGATTTCACGTGGAGAAGACATCTACGTCAATGGCGCACAGTGCGCTGGTTGTCATGGTCCGCAAGGTATCGGTGGCGTAGCGAGCTACACGATCCTTGACCCTGTGACTGGTGCCTATGTCGATCAGGTGCAATGGAAGTCGCCCGCCCTCGACACCATCATGTATCGCTATACGCCGGAACAGGTCACCTACATCCTGAACTACGGCCGTGGTTACTCGCCGATGCCGGCCTGGGGTGCTCCTGGTGGTGGCCCGCTTACCGAGCAGCAGATTGAAGAGGTCATTGCGTATCTCACCTCGATTCAACTTCCCGCTGCAGAATCTCAGATGGCAGTGCAGAAGGAACTCGACAAGACATGCGCTGCCGACGCTGACAACAACTGCACCATTCCCGGGGGAATGTACAAAACCCTTGGCGAAGCGGTCTTCAACCTTGGGTACTCCGATGGTTTTGCCGGTGGCGCGTATTCCTGTGGTCGTTGCCACACAGCAGGATGGTCGATCGGCCAAGCAAAGGTTGCGGGTGGTGGCGGCATGGGTCCGAACCTCACCGGCGGAGCAGCAATTCGCCAGTTCCCTGTTGCGGCGCAGCAAGAAGCATATGTTTCGGCCTATCCCAAGATGGGTACTGCCTACGGCATTAACGGTTGGTCAAGCGGTCGCATGGGCAGCTTCGGCACGAACCCGAATGCGCAGGATCCCAAGACTGCAATCATGAATCCAGATCAGGTCATGCTCACGCCTGTACAAATTGCAGCGGTCGTCGCCTACGAGCGGAGCCTCTGATGCAAACACTTCAGATCATTGCTGGAATCTCATGGGACCCAGGAATCCGCGGCATTCTCATCGTCATGGTCGGTGTCGTCGTCCTTATGGGCTCGGTCTACCTGATCCTCGGCACCAATCTCGGTTCTCGTTTGGGTTTCCTTGTTGCACTCTCCGGACTGTTCGGTTGGCTCGCAATCCTTACGTTTATCTGGTGGCTTACGCCTCCGGCCATTGGTCCGCGCGGCAATATTGCAACGTGGAAGCCGGTTGAGATCTACGTCAACGGCGACAACGATCAAGCCAAGGTCGATGTGCTGAATAAATTGATCGATCCTGCGTCGCTAACGACTGATGACGAGATCATTGCGCAGAACCCCGATCTCGCAAATGAGTTTCCCAACGGGTTCACTCTCTCCGACCTTCAACAAAACAACCCGGCGATCATTTCGGAGTATCTCGACGTCGAAGCTCTCAACGGTTGGGCACTTGTTGGTGCCGCAAACGCAGGTGAAGCCCAATCCGCAGCAGATCTTGAACTGATTGCGTCTGGAATCTTTTCGACGAGTTCCGAATACAAGAAACTGAATGTCTGGAACTACGGCGGTAAGCCCACGCTTAAGGACGACTGCCCCGACGGCGGCACGATTTGTCGAGTGCAGCATCGCATCACGTCTGCATTGCAGATCAAGAACCCGAAGAACTACACGGTGGTGCAGGTTCAGAAGGTCATTCCGCAGACCCCTATCCCTGGTCAGGCGCCACCACTTCCGAAGGTCGATCCCTCTCAGCCAGTGATTTCCGTTGTTCTGATTCGTGACATAGGAAACGAGCGTGTCATTCCGTTCCTGTGGTTCGTGATTTCAGTTTCGCTATTCATCTTGTCCGCATGGGCTTTGCACAACCGTGACAAGACGCTTATGCAGAACAAGGCGATGGCTGAAGCAGCCTCGAAGGAGAGCTGACCAGAGTGGGGCAGTATCTGCCAATCTTCGCAATGCTTGTGCTGGCGATCATCTTCGCCGCAGTGAGCCGCGTCGTTTCGCAGCTTCTCGCCCCCCGTCGACCATCTGAAGCCAAGTCGTCTCCCTACGAATGCGGCATCGTTCCCGATGAGGGACCGCCGGATCGCTTCCCGGTGAAATTCTTTCTCGTCGCCATGATCTTCATCGTGTTCGACATTGAAATCATTTTCCTGTTCCCCTTCGCTGTCGTGTTCCGTTCGCTCGGTTGGTATGGAATTGCAGCGATCCTCATTTTTACTGCTGCGGTGTTCGAGTCGTTCGTCTACCTCATCGGCAACGGTGCCCTTGATTGGGGCCCGGTCAAGCGGCTTCGTCGTTCCGAGGCCGTTTCGCCTGCCCGTACAGCGACGAGCACCATCCGTCGCGTCGGCCTCGAAGGCCGTTCCACTGGAGAGGCTGCATAAGTGTCAAACGAGACCAGGCCCACCGGCGGACTCCTTGAGTCCGGCCTTGAAGGACTCAGCCACAACTTTTTCACCGGCACGCTCGAGGAGCTTGTCAAGTGGGCCCGTCGCCACAGCGTCATGCCCGCCACGTTCGGTCTTGCTTGTTGCGCGCTCGAAATGATGGCTGCAGGTGGACCGCACTACGACCTTGCTCGTTACGGCATGGAAACGTTCCGCGCTTCGCCGCGTCAGGCCGATCTCATGATCGTTGCTGGTCGCGTGTCGCAAAAGATGGCACCGGTGCTTCGTCAGATCTACGACCAGATGATGGAACCCAAATGGGTTATCTCGATGGGCGTTTGCGCATCTTCCGGAGGCATGTTCAATAACTACGCCATCGTGCAGGGTGTTGATCAGATTGTTCCCGTCGATGTGTATGCACCGGGTTGCCCGCCATCGCCGGAAACCCTGATGCACGCAATTTTGACCCTTCACGACAAGATCAAAAATGGCGAACTCACTCGCCGCGATGGCGAGGGCGCTGGTCTGATTGTTGAACAGATGGGTCCTTCTGGTCCTGTGCCTGTGACCCTGGGTCAGGGCTGAACATGACCGACATCGACGCCCAAGGTGGCGAGGCTGACACCCCAGCTGAGATCGCACCCGAAACACTTTTCGATACGTTGCTCACTCGTTCTCACGGGCAACTCGTAGTGCATCCAACTCGCGAAACCTATTCCGCGCTGCTCGCGACACTGCATGCCGCTGGGTACCACTCCGTGATCGATCTTTGTGGTGTTGACTACCTCACCAACGATTCGCGTCAGCTTCCCGCCGGCATAGAACCCGAACGGTTCGAGGTTGTCGTCAACCTCATTAACCATCGCGAACGCGCTCGCCTTCGTTTGCGAGTGCAGGTACCCGAGACCGACGCGGTGTTTCCGAGCGCCTTCAATCTCTATCCCGGCACCGAGGCGATGGAGCGCGAAACCTTCGACATGTTTGGTATCGCGTTCGAAGGCCACCCTGATCTCACCCGCATCCTCATGCCCGAGGACTGGATCGGACACCCGCTGCGCAAGGACTACGACTCTGGTCGTATTCCAGTGCAGTTCAAGGGTGCTCCCGCGAATCGTTGATCTCATGACCGCAACTCACGAACTTCCCACGAATGTGAATCAGACCTCCGAAGGGGGTCAGGAAATGACTTCAGCCGATGTTGTCGCAGCCGGCGAACGTCTTCGCGAACTTGGCGCGGTTCTTCGATTGTCCGAGAACGACGCGCTCGCCGCAGAGCGTGAACAGGTTCCCGACGACGAAACCATGATCATCAACATGGGTCCGCAGCATCCATCGACTCACGGCGTGTTGCGTCTCATGCTCGAACTTCAGGGCGAGACCGTTCTTCGTTGTAAGCCGATTATCGGTTATCTCCACACCGGCATGGAACGCACGGGCGAAGAACTCACCTACTTGCAGGGCCCCACCAACGTGACGCGTATGGATTACGCAGCGCCGTTGTTCACCGAACTTGCCTTCTCGCTCACTGTCGAAAAGTTGCTCGATATCGAGGTTCCTGAACGTGCGATCTGGATCCGCATGCTCATGACCGAGATGAATCGCATCTCTTCCCACTTGCTCTTTATGGCCACCAACGGCATGGACCTTGGTGCAGTGTCGATGATGCTTTACGGATGGCGTGAACGTGAAGAGGCACTTCGCTTCCTTCAGGAAGTCACTGGCCTCCGCATGAACCACAACTACATCCGTCCCGGCGGTGTTGCTGCCGATCTTCCCGACGGATGGCGAGACAGCGTTTTGCGTCTTCTCGACATGCTCCCCGGTCGGCTTGCCGAATACGACACCTTGTTGAATCAGCAACCGATTTTTCGTGAGCGACTTCAAGGCGTCGGTGCCATCACAGCCGAAGAATGTCTTGCGCTTGGCGTCACCGGCCCTATTCTCCGATCAACGGGTTACGACTGGGACCTTCGACGCGACATGCCGTATCTCGCGTTCGACCAGATTGACTTCGACGTCGTCGTTGGTTCGTACGGTGACTGTTTCGACCGATACGCAATTCGTCTCGCTGAAATTCACGAGTCAATGAAGATTGTTCGCCAGTGCCTTGAGAAGATGCCGAAGGGCGATTACCGCATCCAAGACAAGAAAGTGACGCCACCACCGCGTGCGCGCATCGACGAGTCCATGGAAGCTCTCATTCACCACTTCAAGATCTTCACCGAAGGTTTCAAGGTTCCCGAGGGCGAGGCCTATGTCTCGATCGAGTCTCCTCGAGGCGAACTCGGCTGCTACATCGTGAGCGATGGTTCTTCGAAGCCGTACCGCATGCACGTCCGTGCCCCAAGTTTTGTGAATTTGCAGAGCCTTCCGCATCTCATGCACGGCAGTCTCGTGGCCGACGCTGTCGCCATCATCTCAAGCGTCGATCCCATCCTCGGGGAGGTCGACCGCTGATGGCTCGTCTTTCGAATGACAACGTTGAACTCGCCCGCGAGATCATCGGAAACTACCCGCGTCCGAAGTCGGCGCTCATTCCTTTGCTACATCTCGCGCAGGAGCAAGACGGTCATCTCACCGACGAGGCAATGGCTCATATCGGCGAACTTGTTGGTGTTTCATCAGCGGAAGTTCTCGGAACCGCATCGTTCTACGAGATGTTCAAGATGGAACCCGTCGGTCGTTACATGGTGAACATCTGTACCAACATTTCTTGTCAGCTTCGTGGCGGCGAGGAACTCCTTGCTCATGCCGAAAAGACACTCGGTATTCGCCCGGGACAAACAACATCCGATGGCCTTTTCACTCTTGAAGACGTCGAATGCATCGCTGCGTGCACCGAGGCTCCGTGCCTGCAGGTGAACTATCGCTACGAGCATCGCATCTCGAATGAAGGATTCGATCAACTTGTGAATGACCTTCGCGCTGGCCGCCGTTCCGATATTCCGTCCCACGGAGTGCTGGCTGAAGTTCGTCAGCACATTCCCGAGGACCGACGCGCTGGTGTCGTGACTCCCGAAGACAAGACCGCACCAGTCTGGATCACAGCAGCGGGGGAGGGCGTCAAGTGATTACCGATGCTCCCCGCATCATTACTTCACGTTTCGATAATGCCGACAGCTTCACGCTTGCCGGGTATGAAGCCACCGGTGGCTATCAGGCATTGCGCAAGGCGCTCTCGATGGGCCCGACCGCCGTGGCCGACGAGGTAAAGACCGCAACCCTTCTTGGTCGTGGTGGCGCAGGTTTCCCCGCAGGGGTGAAGTGGGGTCTTGCTCCCGAAAACGTGTGGCCGCGTTATCTCGTTGTCAACGGCGACGAGTCCGAACCGGGCACCTATAAGGACCGTCTCCTTATGGAGCGTGATCCTCATCAACTCATCGAAGGTGTTCTGCTCGCGTGTTACGCAATCGGATGCGGCCAAGCATTCCTGTATGTGCGTGGCGAAATGCCGCTTGCTCAAGAGCGCATCGCTGCAGCCCTGAACGACGCCTATGCCGCCGGTTATGTTGGCAAGAACATCCTTGGTTCTGACTTCTCTGTCGATGTCGTTCTTTCATGGGGTGCTGGCGCCTACATCGTGGGCGAAGAAACTGCACTCATCGAAAGTCTTGAAGGCAATCGCGGTATGCCGCGTCTTAAGCCCCCGTACTTCCCGGCGGCTAAGGGCTTGTACATGCAGCCCACAATCGTGAATAACGTCGAGACACTTTCGAATCTGCCTTGGATCGTCACGAATGGAGGCGAAGCTTTTGCTGCGCTGGGTGCGGAAACATCGCGCGGTACGCGCATGTTCGCAGTCTCTGGTCACGTCAAGAACCCAGGTGTGTTTGAGGTCGAATACGGCGTCACCACCTTCCGTGATCTCATTTACGCCCCCCAGTACGCGGGTGGCATTCTCGGCGATCGTGCGCTCAAGGCGTATATCCCAGGTGGCGCATCGGCTCCGTGGTTCTTTGAAGAGCACCTCGACCTTCCGCTTGAAAAAGTCACTGTCGATCGCGCCGGCTCAATGCTTGGTTCTGGCGCAGTTGTCGTCATGGACGAGACCACCGATGCAGTCAAAGCGTGTCTGCGAATTGTTCGGTTCTTCGCCCGTGAATCTTGTGGCAAGTGCACCCCGTGTCGTGAAGGCACGACTTGGTTGGAAAACATCTTGCAGCGAATCCAAGACGGATATGGCCGTCCCAGTGATCTTGAACTGCTCCTCGACGTTTCCGACAACATTTCCCCTGGAATCGCATGGCCCCCGAAGCAGACAACGATTTGCCCTCTTGGTCCGTCAGCAGTGTCGCCGATCGCATCGGCCCTGCAGCGTTTCCGCCCCGAGTTCGAGGCGCGTATTACGCAGGCCGAAGAGGCTCGTCACTCAATTCCCGTGACCATCACGAAGGCGTCCTCGCATGGCTGAGTCCGAGGTGACCCCCGTTGACGGCGTCGCCGTCGAAATCAATGGCGTTGAGGTCATTGCCCGTAAGGGCGAGCTGCTCATCGATGCCGCCGAACGCACCGGCACCTACATTCCGCGGTTCTGTTACCACGAGCGAATGAATCCGGTTGGTATGTGCCGCATGTGCTTGGTCGAAGTCGACACAGGCCGTGGGCCAGCACTTCAGCCCAGCTGCATGATCGAGTGCACTCCTGGCATGAAGGCCGATACTGAATCGGCAGTCACAAAGAAAGCACAGGACGGAATCCTCGAGTTCCTCCTCGCGAACCATCCTCTCGACTGTCCAGTCTGTGACAAGGGCGGCGAATGTCCGCTCCAGGATCAGACCATGGCCTACGGCCCCGGTGAGAGTCGCTTTGTTGAAGAGAAGCGGCACAAGGAAAAGCCGATTCCAATCAGCGACCTTGTGCTTCTCGATCGCGAACGCTGCATCCTTTGCGACCGTTGTACACGTTTCGCAAAGGAAGTTGCTGGCGATCCGCTTATTCACTTCATTCATCGTGGGAACAACACCGAAGTCAACACATTCCCTGATGAACCGTTTGCTTCGTACTTCAGTGGCAACACCGTGCAGATCTGCCCAGTTGGCGCACTGACCGCATCGACCTATCGATTCAAAGCTCGTCCGTGGGATCTTGAGACCACCGAGTCCACCTGCCAGACCTGTTCGGTCGGATGTCGTATCTCTATCGACTCCTCTCGCGATCAGGTCCAACGTTTCGCAGGTGTCGATATCGATCCGGTTAACTGGGGTTGGCTCTGCGATAAGGGCCGTTTCTCCAGCGAGGTCGTGACATCTGATGAGCGACTTGCTGAGCCACTGGTTCGCGAGGGCTCCGGCTTAGTTTCGGCCAAGTGGTCCGACGCACTGGGTCGTTTCGCAAATGCGCTCGGCAACGCATCTTCAGCACA
>JBILIB010000185.1:0-3679 GCA_044350215.1 Acidimicrobiales bacterium | reverse complement strand
CTCTTTGCCGGCGCGGTAGTCCTCGCCGGTGTACTCGTGTTCGTCGTCTAGGAGCCCAGGACAATTCGATGAAAGATTTCCTGAACAGTTGGGGTATCAGCCTTATGGTGTTCCTCCCCCTCGTGGGAGCACTCGCCATGTTGGTCGTGCCCAAAGCCAAAGAGCAGTTCCATAAGGTCGTGGCGCTTGCGGCCAGCCTCGTGGTTGGGTTCATCGGCATCTTGCTCATGACCAACTTTGACTACGACGTGAGCGGTCGCCTGCAGTTCGTAGTCGATATGGCATGGATCCCGATCATCAACAGTCGCTACATCGTGGGTATCGATGGCATTTCTCTGCCGATGATCGCTCTGACGCTGTTGATTGTGCCGCTGTGCATCATCTATTCCTGGAACCGTTTTCCGGAGCCGAAGAACCCCAAGGCGTTCCTCATCCTCATTCTCATCCTCGAAACCGGCATGCTCGGTTCGTTCGTTGCGCAGGATCTCATCCTGTTCTTCGTCTTCTTCGAGGTTGTGCTTCTGCCGATGTATTTCATGATCGGCGTATGGGGTGGCGAAAAGCGTCAGTACGCATCGCTCAAGTTCTTCCTGTACACGCTCTTTGGTTCGGCACTCATGATTGTTGCCTTCCTTGCGTTGTATTTCCTCTCCGACAAGGTCTCGGTCGACGGCCAGATGATGCATTCATTCGATGTGCGTCTTCTTCCGGAACTCGCCACAGGCATTTCCACTGGTGCAGCCCTCTGGATCTTCGGTGGCATGTTCATCGGCTTCGGTATCAAGGTCCCGATGTTCCCGTTCCACACGTGGTTGCCCGATGCCCACACACAGGCACCAACGGTTGGTTCGGTCATTCTGGCTGCGGTGCTTCTGAAACTCGGTACTTACGGTTTCATCCGCATCGCAATCCCGATCCTCCCGGGTGCAGCCGAAAAGTGGGCACCGTTCATCGGATTGCTTGCCGTTATCGGCATCATCTACGGCGCATTGTGCTGTTTGGCGCAGACCGACATGAAACGACTCATTGCGTTCTCGTCGGTGTCGCACATGGGTTTTGTGATGCTTGGCATCGCCACACTCACAACCTTCGGTTTCCAAGCTGCGATCTTCGGCATGGTTGCCCACGGTCTTATTACCGGCATGCTCTTCTTTGTGGCTGGTTCCGCGAAAGACCGCTACCACACCCTCGATATCTCTCGATTGGGCGGCATGCTCAAGTCGATGCCGCGTATGGGCTGGATCCTTGGCTTCTCAGTGATGGCTTCGCTGGGCCTTCCCGGCCTTGCTGGATTCTGGGGCGAATTCCCGGCGATTTTGGCGGCATACGAACCAGGTCTTGGCCTCAACGTTGCGTTCTTCCGTGTACTCATGGTGATCGCCGCCATAGGAACGGTCTTGTCTGCGGCCTACTTGCTCTGGATGTATCAGCGTGTGGGCTTCGGTGTTCCGTCGAAGGAATTCGAAGAGGATCCGCATCTGCACGACGTCACGTTTAGCGAATGGTTGGCGTGGACCCCGATCCTCATACTCATCGTCGTGCTCGGCTTTGTTCCCAACATCATCTTCAAGGTCACTGATGGTGCTGTTTCTCGCACGATCTCGATCGTGAACGGGCTCGGAGGCTGATCCGTTGCTCGCCCAGTTGTTGACATTCGCCTGGACCGCTCCCAGCCTCGACTACCACGCCCTCGCGCCCGAAATCATCGTGGCCGCGACCATCGTGGTGTTGATTCTCGTCGACGTGTTCACCGGTGAGCGCTCACGTTGGGCGTCATCGTCGATTGCTGGAATTGGTCTGCTTCTGGCTCTGATTCCGATCGCCACCCTTGCCTACGACGGTGTTGATCGAGCCATGTTTGGCGGCGGCTTTGTTGTCGACAATTACGCGCTCGTTCTGAAAGCGCTTTTTCTTGTTGCCGGCTACGTCGTGATTCTGCTTTCGACCAATTACATCGCGGAAGGCGACTACCACGAAGGCGAGTACTACACGCTCTTGCTTTCATCGGTACTTGGCATGGTGGTCATGGCATCTGCCCGTGATCTCATCAGTATCTTCATTGCTCTTGAACTTGTTTCCATTCCGGCCTACATGTTGGCGGCGTGGCGAAAGCGCGATCAGAACAGTAACGAAGCGGGCCTCAAGTACTACCTCATGGGTGTTTTCGCTTCAGCGATTCTGCTTTACGGCATGTCGCTCATCTTCGGCATCACTGGTTCGACCCTGCTCGTTGACATCGGGGCCGAACTTGGGTCCTACGTTTCTTCGCAGCCGATCATCACGCTGGGAATCGCTTTCGTGCTTATCGGCTTTGCCTTCAAAGTGTCTGCGGTGCCGTTCCATCAGTGGGCGCCCGATACCTATGAAGGTGCGCCTACCCCGGTTACGTCGTTCCTCGCAGTTGCTTCAAAGGCTGCTGGCTTCGTTGCCATCCTCAACGTTCTCTTCATTGGTTTCTACGGTCGTCACGATGTTTGGGAACCACTCATGTGGGCGCTTGCCGCACTCTCCATGACAGTTGGCAATCTCATTGCCCTTCGCCAGACCAATGTCGTGCGCATGCTGGCGTACTCCGGTATTGCACAGGCTGGCTACATCCTCGCTCCGCTTGCGGTTGCAGGAGCCACTCTCGGCACAGGAAGCGAAGCACTCCGGTCAATCGTTGTCTACCTACTTATCTACGCCGGCATGAACCTCGGTGCATTTGCTGTGGTCCTGGCCGTTGCCCGCAAGACACGCTCAGGTGAGATCAAGAGCTTTGGCGGTCTGTTCTCCTACGCCCCGGCCCTCACGGTGTGCATGACGATCTTCTTATTCTCGCTTGCGGGCATTCCACCGGCAGCAGGCTGGTTCGCCAAGCTGTCGATCTTTAGTTCGTTGGCTTCGGCCGGAACCGCGTCGGGTTATGTGCTCGCCGTCATTGTGGGCCTCAACTCGGTGATCGCATTCGGTTACTACGGTCGCCTTATCCGCGTGATGTGGATGGACGAAGCCCCCGACGGCGATCGCACACCGATCAAGGTCCCGGCATCGTTGTCGTTCGCCCTCATCATCACCGTGGCCGTCACCCTTGTGTGGGGTGTCTTCCCCGGAGCGCTTACGCACTTCACCGACCACATCACGCTGTTCTCACTGCTGCGCTGATCGCACATGTCCAACCAGTTCCGCTCCCGGTTCCCGGTCGGAACAACGATGTCCTTTGCGCAGTACATGGACATCGCGCTTTATGACGAGTCGTTTGGTTTCTACACGACCATTGGTCGTGCCGGTCGTCGTGGAGATTTCTTAACTAGTCCCGAGGTTGGACCATTGTTTGGTGCGCTACTCGCTCGCCGTCTCGACGAGGAATGGTTCGCACTGGGTTCACCCGAAACGTTTGTGGTGGTCGAGTTCGGTGCGGGGCCAGGAACGCTGGCGCGATCCATTGCGTTCGCTTCGCCCGAGTGCAGCCCGGCTCTTCGTTACCTGATGGTGGAACGTTCCGCTGGGCAACGCGCATTGCACGCAGAGCATCTTGAAAACTGGATGGGAGATCTCGACGCTGCGGGCGTCGATTCATTCGTGGGCGGCCACAACCCAGGCCCACAGTTCGCCTCAAGCCCAAATGCACCGTACGGAATCACTGGCGTGGTTCTAGCCAACGAACTGTTGGACAACCTTGCCTTCGACATTGTTCGTC
>JBILIB010000184.1:0-3694 GCA_044350215.1 Acidimicrobiales bacterium | reverse complement strand
GAATTTCGCACCACATTTCGCACCATCCCCGCCCTCGTAGCTCAGGGGATAGAGCATTGGTTTCCTAAACCATGTGCGGTGGTTCGAGTCCACTCGGGGGCACCAGTAGTTGCAAGGGAAAACTGGCGGAGGTGCAGTCCTCCTCGCATCGGCCCACCAAGGCGAACCATCTCCAAATGGAGCCCTCGTCGCTAGAGCCTCGCAGTCGACCGATCGATCAAAACAATGGAATAAGTAAGGTCCTCTTCATGCGTTCTACCAACCCACTTGGCAGGTTCCGCAAGAGTCTCCAGCGGCGGGCCCGACGGAATCGACTCGGCAAGCTCGTCACCTATCTCGATCTATCCGAACAGATTCCTGGGTGGAAGCGCGGAGCTGAAGCCGAGGAAATGGCTCTCGCCGCTCGCTCCATCTATGGCGATGCCGTCATTGTCGAGATCGGCGTCTTCCTCGGATCGGCGAGCGTGCTGCTCGCCGGAGCCCGCCACCTCGCAGGAAACGGCATGGTCCACTGCGTCGATCCGTTCGACGGATCGGGGGACGAGTATTCCGTCCCGGTGTATTCCGAGATCGCCACTCGATTCAGTTCTTCACTGCGGGACCAGTTCATGCAGTCCATCGACGCTGCCGATCTCACCGACTTCGTAACGGTGCACGAAGGTACCGCCGAAACGATCGGTGCAATCTGGGATCAACCGATCGATCTGCTCTTCCTCGACGGTGATCAGTCCCCCATTGGAGCTCGCTCGGCATTCGAAATTTGGGAGCCATGGTTGAAAACCGGCGGGATCCTTGTGGTGGGTAATTCCTCTCCGCGCACCTACGAGCCAGACCACGATGGCAATTTCCGCATCACGAGTGAACGAGTCATCGAGCCTGCGTATCGCAACATCCGGATAATCGGAACGACGACCTTCGCCGAAAAATGTTGATGTCGACTCAATCGAGCAACATCATCCAATGGTGCAGCTAACCAGCAGTCACAACAGCCGTCACAGCAGCCGTCATATCGAGGATCGAACAGCAGCGATGACGCGAAAAACGGCGTCATCCTGGAGCATCGGATGCATTGGGAGACTGAGAACTTCTTCGGCAAGCTGCTCGGAAACAGGAAGCGAACCAAACTTCGGCGCGAGTTCGGCGTAGGCAGGCTGTCGATGCGGTGGGATCGGGTAATGCACATCAGTCTCGATTCCCAACTCGGTGAGGGCTGATCTGAGCCGATCGCGCTGGCGAGAACGCACCACAAAGAAATGCCAGGCACTCGAAGCGTGAAGGTCCATTGCTGGCAATGTCAGCTCGATTCCGTCAAGTCCATCGCAATAACGAGCGGCGATCTCCCGTCGACGTTCGACCCAGTTTTCGAGATGTTCGAGCTTGACGCGAAGGAACGCAGCTTGAAGTTCGTCAAGACGCGAGTTGCGCCCGCGGCGCGTAAAACGGTGGCGGCTCTCTCGTCCGTAGTCGCGCAACTCACTCACCGTCTGCGCAACTACGGGATCGTTCGTGGTTACTGCACCCCCATCACCAAGCGCTCCCAAATTCTTCGTGGGATAAAAACTCCATGCAGTGGCATCGCCTCGACCACCGACTGGGCGACTATCGAACGTGGCACCGTGCGCCTGCGCGGCATCAAAGACCAGGGCTACACCGTGCTGGGTCGCGAGTTTCTCGAAGCCATCGATATCAACGGGACGACCGTAGAGATGAACCGGAAGGAGAGCTGCGGTTCTCAAACCGATAGCGGTTTCCGCTGCCGCCGGTGTCATCACGTGCGTGATCGGATCAGGCTCAACCGGCACCGGAGTTGCGCCCACTGCGGAAACCGCCAACCAAGTAGCGATGTAGGTATTCGAGGGGACGACTACTTCATCTCCGGGACCAACTCCAAGTGCCTCGAGCGACAACGTGAGCGCATCGAGACCAGTGCCGACTCCGACAGCGAAATCTGAACCACTTGCTTGGGCCCATTGCCCTTCAAATGTTGCGACCTCCTCACCCAGTACGAACCACCCCCGGTCGATCACTCGCTCGGCAGCGGCGAGGAGATCGGATCGCAGAGGCCGATGCAGGGCGGCGAGGTCAGCAAATGGCACTACGGAGTCAGCCATCAGCGTTCCTTGATGGACGAACCGAATCGAATTCGTCGATGTCGTAGCCATTCGATGCCAACACGACTAAGACTGCGTCGCTACTAAACGAGTGCTGTTCGCTCCAAACGCCGGTAGGGACGTAGACGGAGAGAGTCGGATCATTAAGTACCACGCGCCAACATGTCTCGCCATCGTCGACATCCATGGTGACCGATCCGCTCACACAGATCATGACCTCGTGCGAGGTCCTGAGACTGTGCCCGCCCCGCTGCTGACCTTTAGGCACTCCGAAGACGGTGAAGCAACGCTTCACATCGAACGGCAAACCGAAGTCACGCTCGACGACCGATAACACCCCCCGTGAATCAGCGAACGCGGAAAGTCGAGTGAGACTGCACCGACCAAACGTGACCGAGCCATACGCCTCGGTCGGCGGCTTCACGATGAGAACTTCTGAATCGTCTTTCACACCGCCGACTTCGCTTTCGACAACTGCCGCGCGTGTGCCCGTATGCTCAGACTCTCAACAAGTCGGGCCCCTCTAGGCCAGTAAAACACTCGCAAACCATCGATGAAACGCCACCTCACTGACGGCATCAACTCCTCGGCTCTCCGGAGCGCACCATGGGCAGACCGAGCATCAAACGGTGCGATCTTCCGGGCGAGCCAACGAAGATGATCCGCTACGGCAAGACGGCGAGACGGCACCATCCGCACCTCCTCCACCGAGGCCCACCGCTCGAAGATAGTGATCGAACTTCTGGCAATCGACGGTTTCCACGTCACCGAATGAGACATGCTCGAAGGCACCACCCGATAATTGGCAACGATTCCTTCGCAATAGGAGAACCTTGAACGGTGGCTCAGTCGAAGCCACATGTCGTAGTCGTCGTAGGACAACGACTCGTCATAACCACCAGCATCAATGATCGCCGATCGTCGCACCGTGACCGTTGCTGAGGGAATGAAGTTGCTCACCAGCAGTCGATCGAACACCGCGTCGTCCTGCGGGATCTCTTCATCGCCGAGAACCCGACGTAGGAACGTCTGACCCATCGGCTGTCCGTCCTCGTACCGGAGCTCTGCATCCCCAAACACCAACACGACATCAGGGTCAAGGGATTCAAAATGCTTGACGTGGTGACGGATCCGATCGGGCTCTATCCAATCGTCGGAATCGAGGTAGATACAGAACTGTCCTAACGATTGAGCAAAGAGTTGATTGAGAACAGCGCAAATTCCCTGGTTCTCCTCATTGATGGTGAACACCGCAGGCTGACCCGTGCGCTCGATCCAACGTTGGATCAGCGCAACCGACCCGTCCGTTGAACCGTCATCGACAATGATGAGTTCAAGATTGCGGTGACTCTGACTGAGGACCGAATCCAGCGCCTGCTCGATGAAACGCTCGTGATTGAAACTTGCCACGAGAACACTGACAAGGGGTTCGGACATCGGGGAAAACCTCTATTTGTCGTGAAGTCAAACTTCAGCAATCACCAAGTTAGTCCGCAACCCTAAGGTGAGAGAGGTCTAAACCGCCCGAGGACATGATCAATCACCGCAGAGGAAATCCTCAACCAAATCTGGATATCCGAGTC
>JBILIB010000062.1:0-11355 GCA_044350215.1 Acidimicrobiales bacterium | reverse complement strand
GAGCGTTCCAAGCGCACATGCTGCACAGGCGACGATGAACCAAAGCAATCCAAGGCGAGCATGAGGCCCATCAGGCTTGGGGACGTAGGCAAAGCGGCGAATGAGCGAAGGTGTTGCGCGTGAACTAGTCATCGGAACCCTCCCGAAACTGGCGGCAAAACCGCGACTTCGTCGTCATCGCCCACTGAAGTTTCGCCAGATACGGGTTCCCCGTTGCACCACACGCGACTGTTCGCGACGACGTCTGCGAATGCTGGGCCATAGCGACGAACTGCCTCGGCAAGGACTTCGTCGACGGTTGAACCCGGAATCGTGTCCCGGCCAATGCCTGCGGCTTCCCGAGCCGACGCGAACAAACGAAGAGAAGCCACAAGCGCAGGTTACGCGTTGAGCGCCACACCACAGTCTCGGGGTCGGGTACCGTCACGCCGTGACTCGTCTCCTTCTCGTCCGCCATGGCCAATCGGAATGGAATGCCGTTGGTCGATGGCAGGGCAAGGCGGACCCCGCTCTCACCGACTTTGGCCGGCAGCAGGCATTCCATGCGGCGCAACGCATTGGCTCGGTCGATCTCATCGTTGCCTCCCCACTCATTCGTGCGTTCGAAACCGCACAGATCATCAGTTCACAAATTGGTGTCGGCCCGATCGTCGTTGACGCCGACCTCATGGAACGCGATGCCGGCGAATGGGAAGGCCTCACTCGCGCCGAAATCGACGCCGAGTGGCCTGGCTACTTAGGTCACGACAAGTGGCCGCCCGGCTACGAACTCCACGACGAATTGCTCGTGCGCACCCGCGCCGCTCTTGATCGCATCCATGCCGAGTACGAGGGCGCTGACGTACTCGTACTCACCCATGGCGGCGTGATCGGCACGCTCGAAGTTCAACATTCCGAGCAGTGGCAACGAATGCCCAACCTCGGCGGCAGAGTCTTCACTCATCGCGGCGACCGGCTGGAACTCGGCGAACGCGTCGTTCTCGTCGAGGACGACGAAATCACCATCCCCGATCAGATCTGAGTGGGGCAGTGACCGAGACGGGCCGATCACCGCTTCCAGTCGAAATCGTGCGGTCTCGGCGACGACGCAAGACGGTGCAAGCAACGATCGTCGACGGGGTTATCCGAGTACAAGCGCCAGCATCGATGTCCCAGCGCGAACTCGATGAACACGTTCACTACCTCATTGCGCGTCTCGAACGCCGTTACCGATCTGAATCGGTCGATCTCGAAGCTCGATCGCAACGTCTCTCGAAACGCTTTGATCTCCCAGAGGCCACCTCAGTGGTGTGGGCCGATCAGCGAAGCCAATGGGGATCCTGCACACCCTCGACTGGCGAGATACGTATCTCGAATCGGCTCGCCGCATACCCACCGTGGATTCTCGACTACGTGCTGGTGCACGAACTCGCACATCTCGTTGAAGCGAACCACTCTCCTGCGTTTAACGCTCTCGTTGCGCGGTACCCACTTGCTGAACGTGCCCGCGGATTTCTCATGGCCATTTCGTTTAGCGATACCGGCGTTGCCGAAGATGTCGACGGCGAGGCTCCCGAACTCGATGACGAACTCGACTGGGACGAAGCCACCGCGATTGAGGAACTTCAGAATCCTGAAACCTCTCCAGCAGGGGGCGACAATCCCGACACGCCACTCACGCTCTTCTAGGAACTGGCCTTCGTTCCCACCACAACACAATGTGGATGGAAATATCCCTTGTCGAGTCGTCCCACACGAGTTGTGAGACCGTCGGACGAAATCAACGTTTCGATATCGGCAGCCGAAGGGAAATCCAGCACATCACCGTCGGTAATTCTCAAAACTTTGGTGGCAAGGAACTCTTGAAACTGTGCAATAAGAGCCTTGATTCGCGGCTCTGTATTGACTTCTTTCACAATCAGACACCCGCCTGGGGCAAGTGCGGCAATGCAGTCGGAAAGCAATCGCGATCGATTTTCCGGTGCGATGAGATACAGCACGTCGGCGAAAACAATCGCGTCCCATCCGCCTTCGATTGTCAGAATCTCTCCAGAGGGCCGATGTTCAAAAGAGATCGTTGCCTCGCCTTGGCGCAACTGTCTCACCGACTCTTGAGCAAGTTCGATCTTCTGTGCATCGATATCGACACCAACAACAGTTCTGCCCGCAGACGACAGTGCCAGATAGGTCGCGAACATTCCGTGACCACAACCGACTTCCAAGATCTTTCCCAAACGCGGAACCTCAGTCTCAAGCGCTTCAAACGGTGCCGTCCACCAACGAATCACTGTGTGCAGTCGCGCTGATCGAGCCGACTGTTTCCACAGCCCGAGCGCACGTTTCGCTGCGTCAGATCGCGGCGGCTTCACAGTCCCGCTCGGGGAAGATCAGCGAACGTGCCAAGGCGAAAGCCAAGTTCATCGATAGCGACACGAATCGTTTCGGTACACAATGCTTCGTATTCAACATCCCACATGTAGTTCCATCGGTAGCGAACCCGCTCAGGATCATCGGGAAGTCCCGGATGACTTGCGAGTTCCGCGCTTGGAGTTCCAGAAGATGCCAGGCGTTCAACTGCCGCAACCATTTCGCTTAGACCCATTGAGCCTGCACCATCAAGACCAGTAGCGGAAGCCGTCCATGCCCAGTTGCGTTCACGTAATTGCACTTCAAGTCGGCGGGCGAGTCGGCGAACGGTCACACCGACTGGGCCACGTGCATCGGACCGCATGACGCGAATGGCGTGCACATCGTTGGCATCGCCGAGTTCAAGCAGAACATTGCTCACTGCAGGCCACATGTGAATGTGTTGATGGGTATCGAAGTGGTCGACAACAAGGCCTGCTGAGGTGATCGCTTCAAGTTGGGCGGCAAACTCTCGGCGGAGATCATCGAAATCGACGCGGCCCGCCGCAGCACGAGGAAGGAACGATTTCCAATTCGTCCAGAAGTTGCCGTTCTTGTCGACCAACGTCGGAATCTCGCGAGCAGAAAGCAACGGAGGGTCTTCGCCAACTGCCGTGAAATGGGCCCCAACACCAAGCGTCGGAACATCGCGCAAGCGCTTCGCAGAAGACGCAAACGCAGGAGCCACCGCAATGACCGATGTCGACGAAACCACGCCTCGTTCGTGAGCATCGATGATCCCATCAGAAACTCGTTCTGTAAGACCAAAATCGTCGGCCGAAACAATGAGAATCGGTTTCTCGGCTGCTGAAGAACTCACGAGAAAGTTCCGCCTCCGGCATTCCATGGCTGTCGTACTTCAATGGGCAGCTGTTCAAGTGCTTGCAACTCGCTGCGGAGTTCGTACATCTCACGAAGAATCTTGAAGATCACCGAGTTCGAAGAAAGCGTTGAAATACCGCGAGTACGAGGGAAGTAATCGACACCGAACTGAACAATGCTGAAGCCCAGTTTCTGCGCACGAGCAAGAAGTTCGACATCAATAAATGAACCCTCACTGCGCAGTTCGATGTTGTCGAGCAGTGAGCGGCGCATGAGTTTGAACGCGAAGTTCATGTCTCGAAGTCGAAGACCGAATACCGTTTGAACGAGGCGGTTGTAGACGTAGCTGTAAACAAGTCGACGACCACCTTCACCTGTTCGGTCAAATCGATAGGCACTAACCACGTCGGCTTCATAGATGCGGAGAAGTCGAACGGCTTTCGAAACCTCCACCATGTCGAACGGGAGATCGGCATCGGTGTACAGCACGATCTCGCCTTTGGCGTTCTCAAAGCCGGTCTTCAGCGTTCCGCCAAGTTTTCTATTTGTCTCATGATGAACAACGGAGACTCGTTCATCGGCGGCGGCCATTTCGTCGGCGATCTTGCCGGTGGAATCGGTGGAGGCATCGTTGATGATGAGAACGTCGTAACGAGCGATCTCACCCGCCTCGATGAGGGCATCACCGGCGTCAAACGCAGCGGCGACGGCCCGCCCAATGGTCTCTTCTTCGTTCCACATGGGATAGAAGATCGTGAGGCTTTCGAAGTTCGCCATGGCCTCAGGCTACGTAGTAGCCGCGCCCGAATGCGAAGGCTCCGGCTAGCAGCGCAATTGCGCTAATGGACCACCATGTCCGTCGCTGGAGCGGCCGATCAGCTAAATAACCACCCAGCACAAGGAAACACGGGAATAGCGCCAGTAAATACCGGCCCGTTCCCTGGAAATCCTTGGTACCAACAAGGGCAATTGCCAACATTGAAAAGCAGTAAAGGCCATAGCCCCAGCCAAACTTCTTCCACACCTGCCAGGCCAGAAATAAGAACCCGAGCACGAAGAGTCCTTGCAGGATCACGGTGACGGCGTACTGCACCTTTTCGAAAGTGGCGGTGTCGCCATTCTGAAGCCAATCCCAAAACCAGCGGGGCAGATTTTTGATCTGCTGGAACCAGGTGATCTTGAACCAGGTTCGTGGCCCTGAGCCTTGATCCCACCCCGGAGCGCTTTGGACGTCATCGAATGCGAGTGGATGTCCAAACCGAATACCGAGATAGGCCATGTAGCCGACAAGACCGCCAAGCGATAGCAACACGCCTGCATCCGCTGGACGCAGTCGGCGCCACAACACACGCAGTCGCCAGCGAGATTCACCCGCTTCGATGACATGTCGACGCCAAAGCGCGACGGCAACGAGTCCGATGATGAGCGCAATGCCGACCGGTCGAGTCGCAGTTGCAACTGCGCCAGCGAGACCCGCAAGGATCGTGTGATCGCGTTCAAGAAGAAGAAACGCTCCCACTGCAGCGAGCAGGAACAGCGCGTCGCCATACACTGCGCCAAACAAATAAAAGACGTACGGATACACAAGCAAGGTGACAAGCGCGACTCGTGCAACGCGATCGGTGACGTGGTCGCGGAACCATTTGAAAATCGCGAGTAACGCACCAAGTCCGCATGCGATTGTCACCAACGAACCCAATAATTTCACCGACACCGTTGTGACCGAATGCAGCCCCCACAGCACACCGGGATACGCCGGGAAAAACGCGACCGCAGATTGCCTCTCGCTTCCCGCAAACCAGTAGCCCGAAGTTGAAATCTGTGCGTACCAATTCCCATCGAAACGGAACCAACCGCTAAAGAGGCCGGAACCCGGATACGGCGCTTCGTCGACGCCGCCGTAGGTTGCGAACGGCCCGCGGGCACCGATCCAAACGGCAAGAAAGAGTGCGACGAAAACAACCGCCCACATCGCGAACGCATCTACCCACGGAGCGAAGCCAAGAACGCCACGGCCAGGGCCAGTTTCGACGTCTGCGTCGCTCGACGCTGGGGCGGAAGGCACACCGAGACGCTACCTGTGGCGTCGGCGAGGTCCGGGGAGACCGGTAACGTGTCGCATCTCGCCTCTGTGGCCAAGTTGGTTAAGGCAGCGGACTTTTAATCCGACGATCGTGGGTTCGACCCCCACCGGAGGCACCGCAAAACGCTCGAAGCGCCCACCACAAAGTGGGCGCTTCGTCGTTCAAAACCGTTGCGGAAGAGCGATCAGACCGGGGACTTACCCGAACGAGCTGCATCGAGCAGAGCATTCCACTGATCTTCAGTGACTGCTCCACTCGTGCGGTAAACGATCTTGCCTTGTGCATCAGTCACGATGAAGTACGGGAAGCCTGAAACTCCCAGCGCATTTCCCGCTTGGCTCTGTTTGTCATCGACAATGGTCGGGACGCTCCACTTTTCGCGACGCAACCAGTCGCCGGAGGGGAAGTTGCCCTTTGCCGGGTCATTCGACGTTGCGACAGTTACGAGGTCAACGTCATCGGGCATTCCAGACGCGTTGAGCCATTTCTGAATACGCGGTACCTCGTTCTGGCAGAAGGAACACCAGTGAGCGACAACCATGATGACGTGCGGTTTGCCGTTCGGAGCGATGGTCATTTGCTTGCCATCGAACTGCTGGCCGGTAACGGTTGGGAACACCGTGCCTACTGCGGGATCGGGCCCTGAGTCAGGGATCTGCGTCAGGCCAGTTCCGGAAACTGCAATTTGGCCATATTCAAGGTTTCCGTTCGGCACAACAGTGCCGCCACTTGGAGATGCTCCGCCGCCTGAGGAACCACTGCTGCGACCTACAGAAATGGCGAACACTCCGACAACGAAAACAACCGCAACGATGCCAACCCAGATCCACTTGGTGGAACTTCCCTTTCCTGCATTCGATGCGGCGCGCACTTTTTGCGACGAGGACTTCTTTGCCCCTGGACGATTACTCACGCGTTTACCTCTACTTCTTCGGTGATTTCAGAATCACTGCCGGACGGATCACTTGCTAACAACAACGCAATCATGAACACGGCAGCAGAAAGTGCCATGAACGGAAGCGTGACGAAATCGAATTCGTTCACGAATTTGGTGGTACACGGTGCATCAGCGCTGCAGAACGAGGTACCGGTTGACGGCGGGAACCATTGGATCCATGAGTGATAGGCCGAAATCACAATGCCGATGCACAGAACCGGAACGGCATAGATCTTGATTGCCGCGTCGCGTCGCCAAGCGGCGATTCCGAGGATCACCGACCATGGGTACAAGCAGATGCGCTGATACCAACACAGCTCGCAGGGCTCGTAGCCCTGAACCTTCGAGTAGTAGAGCGAACCCAGCGTCGTTACGAGTGCAATCGCCCAAGCAAGGGGAAGGGCGATACGTCCAACCTGGAATCGAAGTTCGCCGAACGCGTCGGGGTTGCCGAAACGCCGAACGAGCGCCCCAATGAGTACGGCAATGGAACCGACCCAACAGGCCAAAGCGAGAACCGCGTAGAAGAACGAGAAGGACTGGACATTCATGCTCAATCATCCTCGCAGAATCCCGGCGCTGGGCCAACGCGGGCCCGATTTTCCACTACCGAAAGCGGTAAGCGAGTCCCACTCCCAACCAGAAGCAGTGACGGCATCCAGACCGTAGGCTCAGCCAATGGTCTCTCCCCGTTCGGAATACACCGTCATCGCTGCTGTCGACTTCTCCGATCACGGTGAGCAGATTGTCCGTGAAGGGCTGCTTCTTGCTCGCGCCGCGGGATCCTCGCTGCACCTCATCCATGTCGCTGCCGGAGAGCCAGCGCTTGCGGGTTACGACAAAGAAGACATCAGCTCATTCACCCGATCAGCCCGCGCTGGCGAACTCACTGATGAACATCGGAAGGTTCGCGAACTCGCTGAATCGCTGAGCGATACCACTGGCGTCGACGTGCACCCGCTCGTCATCATGGGCCCCGCTGCCGAGACACTCCTTACCGCGATCGACGAACTCCGTGCGACGCACATCGTGCTTGGGACACATGGTCATGGCGGAATGCATCACCTCATCTTTGGCAGTGTCGCACAGGAACTCGTCCGCCGGAGCAACGTTCCCGTCCTGCTCGTCCCCGTCGTCAAGCGCTGAAAGCTAAGGAGTTCACGATGGGAAAGATCGTTGTTGGAGTCGACGGTTCCGCCGGATCACGAGCTGCCCTCCGATGGGCATTCACCGAAGCAAAATTGCGTGGCACATCGCTCGAAGCCGTCATCGTTTGGCAGTACCCCATCACCGCGTCTCTGCCGACCTTCGGAGCGATGAACACTCCCGATGACTTTGAAGTCGACGCGCGCTCAACGCTTCTGGCCCTCCTTGCCGACGAAGGAATTTCCGCCGAAGCACCGATTCCCGTGAGCACATTGGTCGCCGAGGGGAATGCTGCACGCGCACTTCTCGACGCTTCCGAAGACGCTGATCTCCTCGTCGTCGGGTCGCGTGGGCACGGCGGCTTCACGGGAGTGCTCGTTGGTTCAGTCAGCCAACAATGCGTGAACCACGCCAAGTGCCCCGTGGTTGTTGTCCATCCAAACTGAGTACATCTGGCGGAAATCACGACATGGAAACAACGCTGCAAGGGCTGAGTAGTTCCGACGTCTCCGAACGGCTTTCCGACGGGCGTACAAACGACGTTACGGATCCCACGAGTCGCACAATCGGCCAAATCTTCAAAGCGAACGTCTTCACGCCGTTCAACTTTCTTCTCGGCATCTTGCTTGTCATCGTCTTCGCGATCGGTGAATACAGGGACGGCCTCTTTGGATTTGTACTTGTCGCGAACGCCAGTATCGGAATCTTTCAAGAGATTCGTTCGAAGCGTTCACTTGACGCACTCGCCGTCCTTAACGCACCACATTCAACTGTTCGACGCGATGGCGCAGACACCACCATCGCATCGAAGGATGTTGTCCTTGACGACATCATCATCCTCATAGTGGGCGACCAGATCGTGGTTGACGGAGAGATTCTCGAGAGCACCAACCTCGAAATCGATGAGTCACTGCTGACAGGCGAGGCCGACCCCGTCGATAAGGCGACCGCCGACAATGTGATGTCAGGAAGTTTCGTTGTCGCCGGAAGTGGTGTCATGCGGGCAACAGCGGTTGGCGCTGACTCCTACGCATTCCGACTTTCGAGCGAAGCCCGCCGCTTCTCTCTTGTAAAGAGCGAACTACGAACAGGCATTAATCGAATAATCACGATCGTCGGTTGGATGATGATCCCGATTGCGATTCTTTTAGTCACATCGCAACTCGCATCCCAAGACGGATTCGTCCCTGCGGTACAGGGTTCGGTCGCAGGACTTGTTGCCATGGTCCCCGAAGGTCTGGTCCTGCTCACAAGCATTGCGTTCGCACTTGGCGCTACCCGCCTCGCCAGCAAGAAGGTCCTGACCCAAGAACTCGCAGCGATTGAAGGGTTAGCGCGAGTCGACACGATCTGTCTCGACAAAACCGGCACTCTCACCGAAGGTTCGCTCTCGCTTTCGACTGTTGAACATCTCGGCAGTAGCGAAGCGTCATCAGTGGACGCCGTTTCGGTTCTCGCAGCGATCGGCAAGTCGGATGATCATCCGAACCCAAGCCTTGCTGCCATCGTTGCCGAGTACCCCACCGGCCCTGGATGGACACTCACCGACTCGATCGCGTTTTCTTCGGCTCGCAAGTGGAGCGCTGCAGAATTTGCCGATCATGGCGCGTGGTACTTAGGAGCGCCCGACATTCTTCTCGACAGCACGTCTGCTGGCCCCACCCCCACCACAGCGAGAGAGCGCCTTCATCACTACTCGAGTCGCGGCCAACGCGTTTTACTGCTGGCGTCATCACCTTCTGGTCTCAATGGCGAAACGCTTCCCGCCGAGCTTGTACCTACAGCGCTTGTCGTACTCGACGAACAACTTCGTGAAGCAGCCCCTCAAACAATTGCGTACTTCGGCGAACAAGGCGTTGTTGTCAAGGTGATTTCAGGAGACAGCCCAGTCACCGTTGGTGCAGTCGCCACGCGTTGCGGCGTTCCCGGGGCCGATGAACCCATCGATGCACGCACTCTTCCCGAAGATCAAGAAGCACTTGCTGATGTGCTTGAGAAGTACTCCGTATTCGGACGCGTAACTCCTCATCAGAAACGCGCGATGGTGCACGCCCTCCAGTCCCGAGGGCACACCGTTGCGATGACCGGCGATGGCGTGAACGACACACTCGCTCTTAAAGATGCCGATGTCGGCGTGGCAATGGGTTCGGGTTCGGCCGCTGCACGAGCTGTCGCTCGATTTGTTCTTCTCGCCAATGACTTCTCAGTTTTCCCTTCGGTCGTCAATGAAGGTCGCCGCGTTATCGCGAACGTTGAGCGCGTCTCCAATCTCTTTCTCACCAAGACGTTCTATGCAGTCGTTTTGGCACTTGCTGTTGGCATCGGCCATATCCCGTTCCCCTTCCTGCCGCGGCACTTCACGATCATTTCTTCGCTGACGATCGGCATACCTGGCTTCTTTCTCGCTCTCTCACAGAACAATCGCAGAGCAATGTCTGGCTTCCTCAGGCGAGTTCTGAGATTCGCGATTCCTGCTGGTGTCATCGCTGCAATCGCCACGCTCACCGCGTACACCCTTGAACGCAGATCTGATGTTCCCCTCGAACAAGCTCGCACCGTCGCCGTCATCACATTGTTCACCGTTGCCATGTGGGTATTAGTCATTCTTTGTCGACCAATGCTCTTTTGGAAGTTCACGCTCGTCATCGGGATGGCTGTGTGTTTCGTCGGAGTGTTGGTCATTCCTGCCCTGCGCGAGTACTTCGAACTTCCGCTTCCTGACGCGCGCGACATTGCAAGCGCGGTCGGCATCGGCGTGATCGCTTCCGCAATCATCGAAGCCGGATGGCGCTTGACCGACTGGTCAGTTCCACAACAAGTGTCAGCTGACTAAACCGTTGCTGGTACGGCACTGACTGTCGCTCGTCGGACAGCAAAGAAACAACCCTTGAGTCGAGTTATCGGCCGGTGTGGCCGAATCCACCGTCGCCGCGATCCGAATCACCGAGATGATCGAAATCGTCAACGGGCACCAAAACGACGTGCTCCACGCGCTGCACAACAAGTTGTGCGATGCGTTCACCGCGCTTGACCTCAAACGGTTCAACAGGATCGGTATTAATCAACAGCACCTTGAGTTCGCCGCGGTACCCACTATCGATGAGACCAGGCGTATTGAGACAGGTCACACCATGCTTTAGGGCGAGCCCGCTTCGCGGCTGCACGAACCCTGCATGGCCCTCGGGGATCGCAACGGCAAGGCCTGTGGGCACCAATGCTCTGCCCCCAGCCGGCAGAAGAACGATGGATTCACGCGCAAGAAGATCGAGCCCAGCATCGCCAACACGGGCGTAGGCCGGCAGCTCAAGATCAGGGTCAAGACGCATCACGGGAACTTCAAGCACCAGCCGATCGTAGGACGGTGCGTAGGATCCGGTCATGCTTGCTTGGATCGATCTCGAAATGACAGGTCTCGACACCGCCACGAACGTGATCGTCGAGATCGCCACCCTGCTCACCGACGACAACCTCGAGATCATCGCTGAGGGGCCCGACCTCGTCGTCTACCAGCCACCAGAAGCCTTGGCGTTTATGGATGAAGTCGTCGTCAAAATGCACACCCGTAGCGGACTGCTTCCCCAGATCGAGGCGTCGACTATCAGCCTCCAAGAGGCCAATGACGCGACAATGGCCTTCCTGCGAGAGCACATCGCCGAGCCCCGAACCGTTCCCCTTTGTGGCAACTCCATTGGAACTGACCGCCGCTTTCTTGCCACCTATATGCCCGAGATCGAAAACTTTCTTCACTATCGATCGGTTGATGTCTCGACCCTGAAAGAACTCATCAAACGGTGGAACCCCTCCCTTCTGAAGGACGCTCCCCGCAAAGCCGAGGGCCATCGCGCCCTTGACGACATCCGGGAGAGCGTTTTGGAACTCCGCTACTACCGAGACACGTTCTGTCTGCTCGATGCGACAGGCCCCACCCCCGAATCCAACGACTGATTGGCACGCCGCCGTCGGGCGGTAGTGTCGGAATGT
>JBILIB010000061.1:0-11427 GCA_044350215.1 Acidimicrobiales bacterium | reverse complement strand
ACAGCGCCATCTAACGCTGGCACCTACACAGTCTCTGCAACTGATGGTGTGAACACATCGTCAACATCAGTTGTTGTTTCCGCTTCAGGTGGCGGCAGTGCCTTGCCGGTCACTGGCAACTCGTCGTCGCTCCCAATTGCACAGTTGGGTGCAACGTTGCTCGCTGTTGGAGCGCTCATTGTGTTCGGCGTCCGCCGCTCGGCATCAAAGAACGTTCGCGAAGACGTCACTGTCTGATTGTGATTTGGGAAAACCGGCTGGATCCTTTGGCTGCAGATGGCCCGAAGTTCCGGCCGGTATTTTCTTTTGATGGGTGGTCTGCCCTGACCTTCGTGGAGTCAGATAAGCGACACTCGACGCGATTCTTGAACTACTGACCGTCAACGGATCCTTCGTTGATCTCGGTACCAACATCGGTTACTACTCTGTTCTTGCCGCAAAGGCGCTCAGCGGCAAGGGCGAGGTCCACGCCTTTGAGCCCACTCCAGAAACAGCGGTGCTCCTGCACCGAAACCTTGCGGCCAACTTGTTAACAGATGATGTCACTGTGGTGGAGAAAGCTGTTGCCGACTCGCCGGGCGTCACCCGATTTTCGGTGTTTCCCGGAGCCCAGGGCAACCAACTTGCAATCAGAGGCGGCGAGCAATCCAGCGGGTCGATTGAGGTCGAGGTCACCTCTCTAGACACCTACTTCGGCGAGCCCGGCTGGCCTCGGGTCGACCTGATCTAGATGGACATTGAGGCGGCCGAGATCGCTGCGATGAGGGGTATGGCCGAACTCGTGCGACGGAACCCACACCTGCATCTGATCTTCGAGTTCCACAGGGGGCAGATGCGCAAAGCGAACATCTCGGGGGCCGACCTCACCGGCGCCGTTCTCAAAATGAGGTTCAACAGTTTCGAGACCCTATTCCGCAATCCCGAGCCAATCAGGCTTCCGGACGAACTTGATCGACTTGAACGAATGGCTCAGCGGGCAAACCCGAACCTTCTCGCCTGGGGCTCGTAGGTCGCGGCGAGATCGGAGGCGATCGGAGCCTGTCAAGGAGATTGAGACTCGAGCGGGTTAGTTGTTCTGGATGAGTGCTTCTCGGAAGTTTTGCATGGTGGTGTGAAAGGCAACGAGGCCGATCGGCAGTTCCGACTCTTACCGTCCGGGTATTCTTTCCAGTTCGCCGACCAGATTCCCAGCCACCCGGAGCCAATCGTCCTGTCCCACTGACGACCGAAGGTCGAGGAGGTGGCGGACCAACCACAGTATTCGCCGCGCCGCCAATTGCAGGTCCTTGCCCCGCCCAATGCCTAGACGACGTCTGAGAGCAGGGACCGACTTGCCGAGTGCGCGACTGCGGCGGAACGCTGTCAGGCCGGTGGACATACGAACGTGGATCACGGCGTCTGTTAGCCGATGAGGCGCCGCACCCGTGTGCTCGTGGAGGCGGAGGGAGAACTCCGTGTCGACCGCCCCCCGCATCCCCTCGTCGAACCCTCCAACCTCGAGGAATAGGTCGCGACGTATTCCGAATGCTCCGCCAGATACAACTGGGACACCATAGAAGGATTGCCTGTCGCTCCACTGGCGGCCACGACCGCGCCGGCTCGGATTCAACTTCCAATATTCCTCCCTCACCTTTACGACATCGAAACCCCGATCAAGACCCTCACGAATGGCCCGCAGCCAGCCGGGAGCAACAAGGTCGTCGCCATCGCAGAAGCCGATCAACGGAGCGGTAGCTGCCTTGACGCCAAGGTTCTTGGCAGCGGAGCCTCCGAGGGCCGCACCTGAGGCGTCGATGAACCTAATCCTCGTATCAGATTCTGCGTATCGCTCAACTATGGCCCGGGTCCCATCCCCGCTGCCGTTATCGGCTATGACCACCTCGAATGAGAAGCTGGTTTCCTGAACAAGCAGCGCATCGAGTTGAGCACCGATGGTGGCCGCAACATTCAACACCGGTATCACGACGGAGATCACCGGGCCCTTGGCCGGGTCGAGCAGATCATTCACCGCCACTACCTTAGTCTCGTCGAGCGAGAGGAGCTACGTGACCTGTACCGAGGTGGCATGTCCATCCGGCAGATCGCTGCGACGGTCAGCCAAGAGCTGCGGCGCAACACGACCTCGGCGCGCGTCCACTTGCCTCACACCGCCCACCGGCTCTCGGTTCAGCGTTGGCGCCGGTCACGCACACCAAAGCTGATCGAATGCGAGCTGCTGCGCAACCACGTACACGCGAAGCTGCAGCAGCGGTGGTCACCTGAGTAGATCAGCCACCGGCTACCCGGGGACTTCCCCGATTCACCGGAGATGCGCGTGGCGACCGAGACGATCTACCAGGCGATCTATGTCTGTCCTGGCCCAACCTGCCACCAAATCCGCGGCAGCCCCCATTGCGCACGAGTTAGCCTTGTCATAAGTCGCCACTGCCGCATAAGCCGTGTCCACTATCTCTGGGGAGCCTCAAGCCGCCGGTGGATCCCAAACCCCACCACGCCAAGGGACTCATACCTCACACACAAGTCGGCGGTTCAGGGCCTCAACTTGAATCCGTTTCAGACGAAGCAATAGCAGTCATGATTACCGAATGAAACTCGTGTGTAGCGCGGTCCATCGCGAGATGTGCGCGGTAATATGCGGCTGCGTTCCGAGAGAGCCCAGACAGCGTCTCTGGTCGCTGGTACGCACTCATCAGGGAATCTGCAAGGGACCTTGATGTGGGGACTTCGTATCGGAACCCTGTGATGCCATGCTTCACATGATCGGCTTCTGGTCCATTGAGCGCGCGTGAGTCAAGAACGATAGCGGCACGCGCTGCTGCAAATGCATCGACCACCCCGAGTCCGCCAGCCTCAGGAAACACGACAAGGTCAACTTGGCTCAAGTGGGCGAGAGTGGTGGCCCAGCTAGGAGATCCAACAACCATTTGTAGTGCCTTGCCCAGCCCCAACTTGTCGGCCTGAGATCGAAGGTTAGATTGCTCTGGGCCGTCGCCCACGATCTTCACTCCCAGTTCGAGTCCCTCTAGTCGCAGCATCGCGACGGCTTCGAGTAACCGCTCCAGGTGTTTCCGGGCATCGAGCCGCCCAATGTAACCAATAGTCCTTGTCGGTATCTGAAGCAGATCGCTCGAATTCGGGGTCGGTCGTCCAGTTGTATTTGGAACTACTGTCGTCGGCGTCTCTTCGCCGAGTTTGCGAACCTCGCGCTCCCCTGCAACCGAGTAGAGGACCACGTGTGCACAGAGTCTTACCTGCAAGGATCGGAGCGACATGGCGAGACGCGAACGACTCCTTCCAACCCCATGCCCCCAGAGCACAATCGGGATGCGCCTTACGCGTGCAACTAGGAGGCATGGCAGTAACTCGAGTTGACGAACATTCCACGGCAGAATGACTAGGTCCGGTTGGCCAAACACGACCTCGGCAAGAGCTCGTGGGGCAACAGAAATTGGGCCGAGCCGATAGGTTCGTGCTTTACGAAGGACCGTAGGGTCCAAAGACGAGGTCCCATCGATAATGGCGCTCTTGGAGCTAGGTGCTTCAGTGAAGACTTCGAATATGCCAGCATGACTAGCCGCCAACTCATTGAACAGCGGAACCCGATAGTGGGGCAGCACGGCTTGGAATACGGCCACGCGACAACCGTGCCTTCTAAACCACATAGTGGTGGTGTGCCGCGCACAGTGCTAGATCGGCGTTCAAAATTTCTTGAGCGGCTGCTATCCGCAAGTCAGCCAGATCTCTCACGATAGGTTCGCCCACGGGTCGCACCGCTTCCGCTGCCATGACAAGTCGCATACTTATTCTTGCTGCACAGTGGGCAATCGATGACTACTTTGTCGGGTCATAATTACCGATTGCGGGAGGGCATTTCTGTCAGGCATCGTCAGCGAGAGACCGAAGCAGTAGCATCCTAAGTGATTCGGCCCAGCGGATTCGATTTGCTTCTCGTTCATCGGGAGACGAGTGATCAAATGGCTCCTTCTGCTCTCGACCATTGGACTCAACTTCGCAGAGCGCGTCAGCCAACCCCAACCACGAGTTTCTATCAAACCACAGACCTCGCTCTGCAGCATCCAGGTGGCCTGGAATCCTTGTCAGGACGAGATTTTGGGCAACCACGTTGGCCTCGAGCACCCCGATTGGCGATGCCTCGACGGTGGAAGGGAATACTGCAGCAGCTGCAGCGTGAAACGCGGCTAGGACTTCGTGGCGCTTCAAGCAACTTCTGACCACTGTCACGCCTTCGGTGTCAGGCAGCGCAAAATTGGGTCTACTCGGACCAGCGATAACCAGTCGAAAACTTCCACCCAGCCGCCGATATTCCGCGTAGCCACTCAACAAGATACTTAATCCGCGATATGCCGAGAGGGATCCGATGCTCACGAACGTGCGGTCATCGACCAAACAAGATGGACGCTGGCTCGCCAGGTCAAGCACGTTCTCGAAATCCTCATCAAGCACATTTCCCAACACGTCGCCGAGAACCCTGCCATTTGGTGGAATTGTCGTTCCCATGCGAATTACTCCGAGAGCCCGGTTCATCGAAATCTCGGAGGCAGCACGCAGTGCAAGACGACGACAGAGTGACTGCACCCCCCCAACTGAGCCTTCCCATGGCCAGGCATTCTGGGGCATCAGAATATATTGGCGGGAGCGCAAGTTCTGCACCCGCACCCAGTTCCGTGGAACCAGACATGCACGAGAGCGGCTATCCGATCCCAAGATGTCGGGATGGAGTTTGGAGGCGAGGCTGAGGTTGGCAGTAACCGCCCATCCACCGCCAGATTGGCGCTGAGGGGCCTCAATCCTGAAGAGCGGTGGGTCAGACGTCATGGAGTGGGAGCCCCGCGGAGTGGTGGGAATTTAGAGTGGTGATTTCCGGTGGTCTCAGCTCGCGGGTTCAGGTACTGCGGGCTTAACGGAGTTAGTATTGCACCGGTGGTTGATCTTAGCTATTGGCTTTGGGTGTGGCTGCCAAGATCGTCTCCTCGGTGGTGAAGTCCGCGTCATGGGCTATGGTGAAGTTGTGTATTTCCGTTCGGAAGTTTCAGCGCTGGAGGGTTACTCACCCCAACAGGTGAGCGAAGCGGAGTGAGTTTTGGTGACGACATAGGTCGTGCGACCACCGAGTCAGACTTTTCAACAGGTCATAAGAATTCAGAGTGGTACACCATTGCTAAATCCCTGCGGTCAATCAATTGATTACCTCGTAAGTGAACGGCCAACGAGAGATGGCGTCGGCGACCAGATTGAGCACGAAGCTCGCTTGTTGCGGCAACTCGGGTTTGTCGTCAAAAGGCTTCAGATCAAGCGTCGACGGGGAGGCTCCCTGGTTACCGCGTTTATTGCACTTGGTCTCGGTCTCCGCCTAATGCGGAGAAGAGACCTGATATATGCAAGAGCCGGGATTACCAGTCTCATCGCGTTAGTTCCAAGTGTCATGCTTGGTCGCCCCACCGTCATTGTATTGAACGGGTTCCTTCGCCCGAGAGGCGGAAACACCAAGCGCCCAACAATCGCGTTGCGTCTGCTCAGGCTATGCTGTTTGCGCCAAAATGTCGTCCTCGTCGGGGACAGGCCTTGGGTTGCATACGCTGCGTCGCTAGGTATCGGCGCGGCGGAACGTCGGTTCTCCCTTCCGCTCTGGTGCCCACCTCCGCGCTGCAGTGAGGAAGGACAGAGCCCGAGAAGGGTTGTGACATACGCAGGCTCCGATCAGCCTTGGCAAGGCGTAGACACTTTGGTTCAATCGTTCCTCGAACTGCGGCCGCCAGACTGGGTACTTGAGCTCGCCGGCCCGCCATCCCTCCAACGATACGAAGACAGGTCCGGATGCGTGAGATGGACGGGTATTTTCGATGCCGATTCAGTGCAACTTGGGGACTTGCTTTGGAGTTCTAGTGTCCTAGCCACTTCCTACATTTCGAGCCGAAATGAGAGCTTGCCCATCAGTGCTCTCAAAACGATTCAATTTCTCCAAACTGACCGCGCAGTGTTGGTCAGCATCCAGGACGAAGTTATCAACGGATTCAAGGATACTTCGCTGGAGAGTCTCGGGATATTCACCTACGACTCGTCCACACCCGATTCGATCAAAGCGGCCCTGGCACGCGCAATCAACTGCGCAGATTCACGAAGTTGTTACGACGATGCACTGCGTCGTGACCTCCTTCATGTTCGACACTCACCTCAAGCCCAGCTGACGGCGCTTCAGCGTGCCCTCGATTACTTCCCTAGCCCAAGTCAACGAGTAGTGGACTAACTGGGATGTTGGAGAGTTCAGTTCCTGCCGTGAAGCCCCGAGAGAGCGGCCTATTTGCGTTCATCTACGTAGCCCTTGGGTTCTTCCTAGTCGTCGAAGGTTTGCCGTTTGTCACGCCATCACTACTGACCGCCGTCATTCCACTACTAGTCGCCTTCCTTGCTGCTACCCACCTCTCCGAAATTGGCAACGCAGTAGCACGCGTACCGCGGCTTTGGAAATGGCTTGCCTTCATGCTTCTATTGACCACGGTTGCGAGCGACCAACTCACAGAGGCGCTGGTAGTGGCCGCTGTATTCACTTTTGGCGTCATTGGTTACGCACTCGGACGGAGTCGCGTTCGCGCCGAATATGTGAGACTCGGGCTGTTGATCGGCTGTACCATCAGCTCGACAGTGGTGCTTATCGCAGCGCTCGGCGGGCCGGACTTGCAGGCAACGATCGGCACCGGCCGCCCGTTCTGGGGCCTATCATATCGGTCCACTGCGTTTTCCTATACGGCAGCCCTAGGTTACGTCCTCTGCCTGTCAAGTATCTTCAACAGCGATAGACAACGGCGTCGCTACGTCGCGATGGCCTTTTGTATTTTCTTCGCGGTAGCTGCAACTGCGTCGGGTGCACGAGGTGGTCTAGTTGCCATGGGGCTGGCAACCTTGTTCATTTGGATTTCCGTTGCCCGGGAGAGCAGCCGTTCGGTGCGCCGTCGGCGAAGAACAACGCTTATCGCCATCGTGATAGCAGTTGTCTTTCTGTTAGCGCCAGCCATGGGTCTTTCTGGTGGAATTGACCGCCTAATTCGATATGACGAGGTGACCGTGGGTGGTAGCGAATTCACTTCCGGCCGCAGTACCGCGATAGCATCTGCATATGACTTGATCTTGAGTTCTCCCGTAATCGGGCACGGAACCCCTTTGCTGAACAAGGATACCCAAGAGAAGTTAGCTGCAGTTCCACACAACGGGCTCCTGCAAGTTGGATTGCGAGGTGGGATAGTCGCCATGCTAATCGCACTGGCGGTTATTGGTCTTGCGCTTCTCCAAGCCTCCCGGTTCGTCTTTCATCACCCTGCCGCTAGTGGCATTGTCGCTGTGCTTTTCGTCCGTGTCTTCATATCGTCCTCAGGCCCACTGGATAGCGTGACGCTGGCGCTGCTCTTCATGTTGGCTTGGGCAGAGATTCGGTCAGTGAACAGTGAGCTGCGATCCAACGCGGCCAGTGAATGAAGGGGTCTGCTGCAGGTTTGGTTGACATTCTTTGTGCCCGGGAAGTCCGGGCCGGAAGGATGTTGCTATGCCGAAGAAGTTTCCGCAGGAGTGCAAGCGTCATGCGGTCACGGGCATCTTCACCGTTAACTCCGGTATACTGATTGATTCGCGCTCTAATGTGGAGTAGCAGATCCGACCATGTCGACACTTCTCTACGTTCTCGGGTCTGGCCATTCGGGCTCATCGCTGCTAGACGCGCTGCTGGGGCTTTCACCCGACACGCAATCCACGGGCGAACTACATCGTCTTTCACTTGAGCCAGCGGAGCGGCTCTGTTCATGTGGCGCGACTCTCGACAATTGCCCGTACTGGACCTCCATTCGTGAATTTATTGCTTCGGCTGAGCACACCCAAATCGAGACATGGCAGCAGTACCCGGTAAGTGCTCAACCTGACTCACGGAAAGAGCGTGTTGCGCGCTTTCTCGCCAGGGCAAGTATTCTTCCCGCTGTTCCGAACGGGTTTGGCACATGGAAGCGGAAGGACCAACTCGCAGCATCGAACACAATTGTCCTGGCCAAGGCAATTGCAAATGCATGCACCATCAAATTGGTTGTGGATTCAACAAAGAATCCGCAACGACTTCTGTCCCTGATCAGATGTGAACCATCTATCGATCTCAAGATCGTGTATCTAGTTCGCGATGGTCGAGCAGTAGCTGCGTCAAGAGTCCGCAGGACGGGCACTCCGTGGCGGATCGCGGTACTGCGATGGAGACTTGATCAGTTAAAGGCGAGCACCGTTATTCGCAAAGTCAAAGACCGAGTCGTCCTCATTCGATACGAGGACTACTGCGCGGATCCACTAGGCACAATCAATATTATTCGAACGCATTGCAATCTACATCCATTGGACGATCTTCAGATCGAAGAAGGGATCAGTGCGCACATGATCCCCGGTAATCCCATCGTAATGGATCAGATCAATACCATTCGGCCTGACGACCGGTGGATGAACGAGCATGGCCCCGCACGCGAATGCTGGTTTCGCTTGATCGCCGGGCGAGTTGCAAGGAAATTCGGCTATTGAGTCGCACGGGTCTGCTGCTTGCGTGACGAGTTGGCCAACGACTAACGCTACGCGAGGCTCTATCGTCAGCGTGCTGTGGCTAGTTTCAGTCTTCGATGAAAATGGTGGTTGTAAGTTGGTTATCTTCGACAGTTGGCGTGATGTTGCGCAGTTCATTCCGCATAGCAGGCGGCGACTCTTAGCCCTGTCGACGGGTGGCGTCGTAGCTGCTCTGAGTGAGGCGATGGCCCTGGTTCTGATAGTCAATGCGGCCGTGAAGGTTGCGGGGACCGCAGTCAGCAAAGTTCCCTCGTCTTTGCCAATTGATCTAAGCGCATATCAGATGCTTGTGGTCGCGGCCGTGCTATCTCTGACCGTGATCGTGACGCACTGGCTCGTTAATGCCACTAGGGCGTCGATTTCAAGCGCGGCGTTGATGGGCGCGCAACAAAGAGCAATAGCAGCCTTTATCGGGGCACCATGGGAGAAGCAATCGACTGAAAAGTCCGGTGGACTGCACGAAATGACCTCACCGCTTGCCTCCCAGGTTTCTTCGTTGTCCATTGCCGCTGCTGTCTGGGTGCTTTCCGCCCTTCAGTTGGCGGCGCTGATGATCGCAGCGTTGGTCGTCGACGCAGTTGCGACGGTAGTGGTCGTCCTACTTGGAGCGGCGGTATTCGCTGGGTTGAGACCGATTTCCAAGGCGACCAAGCGCCGCTCGCGGCGTTATGTCATGGCGAATAGTTCTTTCATAAACCTCAACGCGCAGCTTACCTCGATCTCGATGGAGTTGAAAGTCTACGGGGTTGAGGAAGTTGCAGTCTCCAATCTGGCCAGAGCAAGCAGCGCCGCTGGCGAGGCGTTTCGACGCGCGCGCCAACTGAGTCAGTTTGGCGGCGCGCTCTATCGGGACGTGGCGATGGTACTGCTTGTTGCGGCCGTGGCTAGTCTGCAAGCGATTAGCACCGAGGCTCTGGCGGCAACTGGAGCCGTCGTTATTCTCGTAATCCGTGCTGTCGGTAGTGCGCAGGGTTTGTTTACTGCCCAACAGACATTGAGTGAATTGCAGCCGCATGTTGAATTGTTGCTTGCGCGCGTAGTCTCGCTTGAGAAGGTGAAAGTTGACTTCGGTCGCGAAGTTCTCGAATCTGTTCGCACTGTTGAGATGACTAGTGTCGTGTACCGCTACGCCAAAGAGACGCCAGCTCTCGAAGGAGTCAGTTTTTCCCTCTCGATGGGAGAGGTTCTCGGCATAGTTGGACCATCAGGGGGAGGCAAGTCGACTCTGGTGCAGGTGCTACTCCGCCTTCGGTTGCCTCAGAGCGGGTCTGTGCGAGTCAACGGAATCGCCTACGAACTGGTCGATGAGGACTCTTGGGCGCGCTCAATCGGTTTTGTACCGCAAGAGCCTCAAATGATGGAAGGGACGGTGGCAGAGAATATTGCTTTCTTCAGGCCGGGAATTACCCTGCAGAATATCGAAGCAGCTGCTGAAGCAGCTCACATCGCAACCGATATCAGGCTGCTTCCACATGGGTACGACACTGTGCTAAGCCCTGAGGGTAGAGGGCTTTCCGGTGGGCAGAAGCAGCGAATTGCGATTGCTCGTGCCCTTGTCGGTGAACCGTCGCTTCTCGTCCTTGATGAGCCGACAAGCGCTCTAGATGCAGTCTCCGAACGATTGATCCGCGACACACTCGCGAACCTGAGACCCCGGAAGATCATTGTTATTATCGCTCATCGTCCTGCGACTATTGAGATCTGCGACAGGCTGATCATGCTAAGTGAAGGCAGAATCGTTGACCGGGGCGCGCCAGATAAGTTGGGTGAAAAACTAGGGTTTATGGGCCAAGCGTTTGGTGCGCCGGACTAGGGCCCTGTCTGTCAGGGTGAGTTGAGACACCTGTAGTTTCGAATCATCCCTACAGGGCGAGAACGGAATCTCCTCATGACCATGACACCCCGCTGAAACGCGAAGAGCCGTCAATGGCGTACCCGACCTTTCTGGCGCATTCGCGGCTGGCCAAACAACCAACCTGCATCTACATCGAATCAGCCCGACTGGCGCGGTGCCGCGATCGACAATTCAACCTACAACGGGCCTCTCGAAGTCAGCGTCGCGGCGGCGTCGAGAACTGCACGCGAGGTATGGAACGCCGCAAATGTCTCGCCCGAACCAATACCTTCTGCCCCTGGCCTGGAGACATGTCGAAGGAACACCTCAAACTCGGTCGTATGGCCCTTGTCCTGCGAATGCCTGGTGATGTCACCATCGATCATGATGCTTCGGAAGTCATCGATGACGATGGTGTGTCCACGCCCGAGGATCTCCAATCGCTCCTTGGGAGTCGAAGGGTGGCCACCTGTCGCGTAGGTGATCGCCGCCACCGAACCATCCATATAGGAAAGAACCACTGCGACGTCGCCCGCGAGCATCGGTTCGCCGTGGCTGTCTGCAACCGCCCGAACTGCGGAAACCGGGCGACCGACGACTGCGTTGCAGGTGTCGATGAAGTGGCTCACCTCGCCGATGAGCCGCCCGCCGAACCGACGGTCGTTGTACCAGTGGCTCGAAGAAAGGGGGCCGGCGTTGACCCGATAGGTGAGTACGAGCGGACCGCTTCCCGAGGCCAGCGCGTTGATCGCAGCAGAGACGTCGGGCGAATGTCGCCGATTGAATCCGACCGCCAGGTGCGTTCCGGACTCTCGCCAGGCTTCCTCAACTGTGTCGAGCTCTTCCTGCGAAAGAGCGAGTGGTTTCTCGCAAAAAACGTGCTTTCCCGCGCGAAGTGCGCGGACGACAAGGTCCGCATGTGAATCATGCGATGTCGCAATGACCACGATGTCGACGTCAGGGCTACCGAGTGCGGCTTCAGTGCCGACCGCCTC
>JBILIB010000060.1:0-11534 GCA_044350215.1 Acidimicrobiales bacterium | reverse complement strand
TTCGATTCTCAGCTCGTGCACCGGCACCGCTCCGGAAACACTCGCCGAGTCCTACACCCGCTACGGAGATTTGAAGACGGCAGTCGCCGAAGCAGTTGTTGAGACATTGCGTCCCATTCAAGAACGATTTGCCGAACTCGCCGCAGACCCAACCGGAACCGCCGCGATTCTCGCAAGCGGAGCCGAGAAAGCACGAGCGATTGCCCGACCCGTTTTGGAACGGGCCCGGACAAACATCGGGTTGTTACCTCAGAGCTAGACGCTCGAGAGGTCGTTTCTCATTCAGGGAGCCATCGATCCGCCGTTAGCGAATCCTGATGGCGTGTGACGTCCTGCGCAGGCGTGTTCGAACAGTCCGTAACCGAACTTGCCGTCCAGTGTTGCTTTTCCAACGTGATCGAGGATGCTGTACTGCGTAGCGATCAGGATTCCGGGGTCGGACTGATCTGTGAGGTCATAGGTTGCCGTTTCGATCCAGTCGCGCCCGCGCCACACGCCGTGGGTCCACTGCGGATCCGGCCCGTAACCACATCCCGCAGACAACGCGACGTGCCCAAGACATTCGACCTCGACCACCAAAGGTGAACCATCGGCTGCCTGAGCGGTGATTGTCGCTGACTCTGGGATGCGTGTGCCTGATCGATAGTTGATGTCGTACTTCGGGTACCCCAGCGGCTCGACGCGACCATCGGGCCACACGCGCAACGCATCATTCAGTGTGCGAAGACCATCGCCATTTTCCTGAGCAATAAAGACAAGAGCGAAATCGTCGAAACGGAGCGGGACGTAAATCCAATAGAAGCCACCATCGACCTCGGGTTCCGCTACCCAACGACCCGCCGGTTCCGGCTCGCCTACAGGGCGAATACCCCATGAACGATCGCGAGTGCCGACCCAAGTTGCGGGATCAACGAGGATCTCTTCACCCTTCACTCGGATGGACCCCTCCCAGGTGCCAACCTGAGCGAAACGCTGCGCGTCGAGAATGATCTTGGCGCCGTTACGCGAAACATGCGGAGATTCATCAACCGCTGGGAACGATCCACGCCAGTGCAGGTCGAGTTCGAATTCCTGCTCCTTGCCATCGCACGTAATGCGTAGTTCGTTCAGAGGATCGATCACTTCGATGCGGTAGGGACCCACCTGCTGGTTCATGCGATCAGCACCCAGAACGTCAGACATGCGGATCGTGTGCTGGAGATCGCCGCGGCGAATGCATGCAAACGCATCGGTGACCCCAAGATTCGGGTACTGCCCAAGGCCTGTAATGAGAAAGACTTCGCCGGATCGATCATGCGCATTCCAATACGAGCGATCGTAGAAATTGCGATCGCTCGATGCAGCGTGAGCAAGCGAATACGGGGCTTGGTGCAGCGGGAACTCGTCGGCAGGAATCGGCATTGGATCTCCACTAAATCGAAGTTGGACACACCTGATGGTGCAGAACGTGGAGACCTTAGAACGCCGACGGAGGCCCAAAGGACTCGCGCTTGGATATGGGGCGCGTATCCGGTTCGGCTACCATCTCCCGCCTCAGGGCGATTAGCTCAGTTGGCTAGAGCACTGCCTTCACACGGCAGGGGTCGCTGGTTCGAGTCCAGTATCGCCCACCCGAAATACGAGCAGGGACCGTCCATCCGGGCGGTCCCTGCTGCGTCGCCGTCCTTGAATTTCCTGCGTGGTTCTGATGATGCTTCGCCGAGCGAGTCTTGTATAATTTTTGTATGGCGAAGATCTTTGGTGGAACTGCATCACGTTTGGAGATGTACGGACTCTTTGTTGCGGCAGTGGTCCTGGTCGGTGGCAGTGTCAGCGGAGCCATTGTTCTGAGTTCTGAAGGATCCCCTGCAGCTGCCCCACCTTCAGTCGAGTCGCCAGTCGAGGCACCACCAGTTGGAGCCGCAGCATCAGCAACGACGACCTCGTCAACTTCTTCAGTCGACGGAAGTCAGACTCCCTTGCCTTTCGAAGCTGGCTCTGATCCTTCGGCTGCTGGGCGGAGTGAAGCCGGAGCTCCGATTGCTAACGATTTCACTAATGTCGAGACCGAAGCTCAACGCCTTGCGCGTTTGGAGCAGGAGCGTTATGACTACGCCGCTGCAAATCCGGTTGCTCGATTCGACAGAGCCCAAATTCTGTCGTGCACGCAACTATCGGTGTACGACCCAAATAGTCCCGGAACAGTCGTCGACACTGCCGTCCTAGTTACGTACTCAATTACGTACGAAGTTTTTCACCAAATGGCGCCCTATTCATACGTGAACCCCGGTCTTCCCGTCTACCAAACAACGGAATCGGGAGTACGCCAAATGGTGCTTTCCGACTCCGCTTTCGCTCCTCAAGTTCAACTCGAATTGAATCCGGGACGTCACACGATGGTGTTGCATGGCCTGAGATACCTTTCCAACAATCTGGTGAGGAACGTCGAAGTTCGAATGGGTTCTGTTGATTCCACCTACGGCTTCACACAATTTGATCTGCCCAGCATCGGCCCAATCTGCGCGTAGGTATTGATCTCGGTTCAGGCGGCGACCACGAAAATCAGATTGGCGTTCGGCCTTGAACCGCCGATTGATGACAGGTTCGCTAGATGACCGTTTCGACCATTTTGCAATAGGACGCACGGACCTCCCAGCAGTCAACGTCGGTCATTTCGTATGACGATCGAGAACCGGCGGCTGCTCCCCTACGATTCCCGAGTGAGCATCATTCGCCGATCGTTTCGCACTGCAATCGCAACCGACATATCAGCGTTCGAGCACCTTCGCCCGATTCGCTCTGCGTTGGTGATTCTTGCCGCACTTGGTTACACATTCGACCATCACGACAAGCGTGCGCTCCTGCCAATCGGCATCGGACTTCTCTTCACTGCCATCGCTGATCGTGGGGTATCGCTTCGCCGACGAATCCCCGCGATGGCCGGTGCGGCATTGGCTGTCACGATCGGAACTGCAATCGGCGGTCTTGTTTCAGACAACCAAGTTCTTCATGTCGTCGTCGGAGGAGTCGCCGGTTTGGCCTGTGGCCTCGCCGGCGTGGCGGGCGTTTCCTCGATGACAGCCGGTGTCCTTGGACTCGTCGTCTTTACGATTTTCTCGGGTTCGCCCATCGATCTCCTTCACTGGAAAACCAACACTCTGCTGATGCTGCTTGGCGCAAGCATCATGATCGCTTCGGTGCTCATTGAATTTGGCGTGCGCGCTGCGCTGCGCCGTCTGCCCGACCCGGGCAATGAGCTGCCTCCGGATTCTCTATGGACACGTTCGAAAGTGCACCTGCATTGGGGCGACCCCTTCATCCTCCACTCACTACGTCTCGCCATCGTCATGATGATCGCCACGATGTTGGAAGAAGTCTTGACGTTCCCTCACTCTTACTGGATACCAATGACCGTGGCGTGGATCTCACGCCCCGATCGAGACGGAACGGTGGAGAAGGTGACACTCCGAGTAGCCGGAACCTTGGTTGGGGTAGCAATCGCCGGCTCGCTCATCGGAATCACACCGGCAACCAACACTGAGTCAATCGTCATGATCGCAATCGCTGCGTATGTCGTCCTAGCTTTCCTCGTGCCGAACTACGCAATCGCCGTTGCCGGCATCACCGTGTTCGTGTTCTTTCTCTTTCACGTCGTCGGATTTCCGCTCGACGGGTCAATCAAGGCTCGAGTCGCATCGACCTTTATCGCCGCGGTTCTCGTCCTGATTGCTGTGCGTATTGGGCAACGACCACAACGGGCCGACGAACCACAGGTTTCCTAACCGATCAAGCTTCGCTTGTTCGGTAGTCGCCGAACTTCGCGTCGCGCTTCGACAATGCACCGGTGAGTCCACCCTCTGAGTCCTTCTCCGCAATAAATGCTTGGAAGGTTTCGGTTCCCATCGTTAGCGCGCACAGTTCGGTTCCTTGGCGAATGGCAGTTGGGAACCCCATGACGGCCATACCGCGATGCACGGTTCTCTTGTTGATCTGAGCGATATCAGTTGGAATCATCGCGATGCGCTTTGCCTTCTCGAGTACCTGTGCCTCAAGTTCCTCAGTCGGATACGAGCGAGTGGCGAATCCTGATTGTGCCGCTTCTACTCCGCTGATCCAGTCGCCGGTCAACATGAGTTCCATTCCAAGCTTCGGACCAAGGAGCCATGCATGCCATTGCATGTCAGGAGTACCAAAACGAACAGCGGGGTAACCGATACGCGCATCATCGGCTACATACACAAGGTCGCAACCTGTAGCGAGCTCCGTACCGCCAGCGAGACAATAGGAATGGATCTGAGCGATGACGGGCTTAGCAAGATCCCAAATACTCATCCATGTTTCGGTTACCTCACGTGGGTAACTCCCAAGACCATCTGCTGACTGGTAGGCAGGCGGTTCGCCATCGGTTGGGCTACCAGCCAAGTCATAACCAGCCGAGAAGCACTTGCCAGCGCCGCGAATAATGGTGACGCGAACGCTTTCATCGACATCGTGGGCTCGAAGAGCATGCATGATCTCGCGCCGCATGGTGGCCCCAAGCGGATTGCGTTTGTCGGGATTATTCAACGTGATGCGTCGCACCATCGGCGCTGGTTCATCAACGATAATTCGTTCGTAGGTCATGGCTCTCCCCCTGAGTGATCGATCGATAATGACACGTGATCGTGGAGTCAACCAACGAAAAACCGAAAGTCTCTGTTTCCGAGGGGCGCCCTACGGCGCACTCACGAGACACAAGGTGGTCTTGCCATCGGCGAGGGGTACAGCAACAGTTTGCGACGGACAAGGACGCGGTGAGTCAACCTGCAAGCTCACGGTGTTGGAAAACTGTTGAGCGCAACTCACTGGTTGAGCAATCTTTCCCGAATCACCTGCGAGGATGACGACGCAGGACCCTGGGGTATATCTCGTTGGCATTGTTTGCATCGTCGTTCCGGTGGACGATGAATCCTGCGAGGTTGCGTACGCGCTTCCGATGAGCAAGAACAGCCCGATCAACACGGCAGCGGCGACCGGCCCCCACTTCCAAAGCGACGCGGTTTGGGCTGAGACAATTATTCCCGATGGAGGAGCCGGCCGGGGGTCGGTGAGGTTCGGCTGGGTTGGTTTGGGAGCCTGGGTCCGGACGGGATCGGGAAGCGTGCGGTCATACTCTTGGCGTTTTGCTTTGTCGCCGAGAGTGTTCCAAGCAGCATTCGCTGCGCGTATTCGCGATTCAGCATCAGAACGCTGCACAGATCCCGCTGACCGTTGATCGGGGTGAGTGACTCTCGCAATTGAAAGATACGCCCGACGAATGGTTTCGCGGTCAGCGCTACGGGCGACACCCAGAGTTTCGTAGTGAGTTGGTTCAGCCATGACCTAGCGCAACCTGACCGCGACTTCGTTCGCAAGAAGGCGGCCCTCTGTCGTCAGAGTGATGGTGTCTTCCGATACAACGATGAGCGGATCAAGGAGTTCAATATCTGCGTCAGACAGCGAACCGCGAGGCACGCCTTCGCGAGTTCGAAGGGAAAGTTGCAGACCTTCAATTCGCTGACGTGGCGCGTCCAGCTCTTCTGCCGAAGCTTCAACCGATTCATTGGAAGCGACCATTTCGATATATCGATCGGGAGTTCGCACGTTCCACCATCGCCGGCCGTCTTGGTGGGAATGAGCAGCGCAACCAAATCCTCGGTAGTTGCCCTGTCTCCAATACAGGAGGTTGTGAGCGCATTCCTGTCCAGGCTTTGACCAATTGGAGATCTCGTAATTCGCGTATCCTGCGGCGCTAAGGAGTGTGTCAGCAAGGAGATATTTGTCGGCTTGGTCATCGTCTTCGGGGTGTCGAGAAGGATCGTCCGCTAGAGGCGTTCCTGCCTCGACCGTAAGTGCATACGCACTCACATGATCAGGGCCCAACGCGATGACCTGTTCGATGGTGTGTTGCCAATCGGCGATCGTCTCACCAGCTCCGCCGTAGATGAGGTCGAGGTTCAATCGCTTCATCCCGCCTGCTCTTGCAAGAGCAACCGCTTGGGTAACCGTGTCGGGATTGTGATCGCGCCCCAACGAAACGAGAACCTCTGCTGAAAGCGATTGGACACCAAACGAAAGACGGTCAACGCCAGCACCGACATAAGCAGCGATATGGGTGTCAGTCACCGATTCCGGATTGCATTCAATCGTGATCTCAGCGCCGGCCGTAACGGGTATCGAAGAAACGATGTGGGCGAGCCGGACTGGATCAACCAAAGAGGGAGTGCCACCGCCAACAAAGACCGACGTCGCTGCCGGCATTCCGCACCCGACTTCGCGGGCAATCTCGGAGGCGAGTGCGTCGAGGTAGGCATCTTGAAGATGGTGCCGGTCGCTCCATGTTGCAAACGCGCAGTAGTCACAGCGTCGCGAACAGAACGGGATATGGAGGTACACCCCAAACGGTGCAGTCACGAGACAAGTCCGTCGCGCAAAGCAACCATCAACGTTGCAGCTGCAATTGCCGCTGTCTCAGCTCGGAGCACTGTCCGTCCCAGGCCGACACTGGGTGTCGTATCGGCCTCGGCCGGGGACCAGCCGCCCTCAGGACCTATCAAGACTGTTGTATTGGTTGAACAGAGTGCTCTGCCATCACGGTCGGCCCGTACGACACCTTGCAAGGACACGAGATCGCTCAATCGAGCAACAGGCGCAACCGTTGGTAGCCACACTCGGCGTGACTGCATAGATGCTTCTCGAGCAACCTTGGTCAATCGTTCACCTTGGCGTTCAGTCTTTGCATCGTCCCATCGGACAACGGATCGTTCGGCAATAAAGGGAATAATCGTATCGATCCCAATTTCGGAAAGCTTCTGAACGACCAACTCCGGCTTGCCTCCCTTCACAAGTGCAAAGCCAACAGTAAGTCTGGGACTTGGCTCAGGTTCAGTAGAAATATCTCCGATAGCTGCGAGAGCCAAATTCTCGAACTTGCACCAACGCCATGAACCGCGACCGTCGGTGACGCTAACGAGATCGCCTTGGCGCAAACGCCGGACGTTGGCAAGGTGATGAACGTCCTCGGAACCCATGACCGGATGCTCAATCGCACCGACGATCACATGAGGCGCAGTTCCGCCCGGTTTCGCTGGGAGGTCAGCCGCATCGAGAGCCATGGCGCTACTTGAATGCACCACGAAGCTTTGACATCAGTCCGTGTTCAGGCGGATCAATGTCTTCACCCCGCAGAGACGCCAACTTCTCGAGAAGGGAGCGTTGTTCATCGTCAAGATCTTTCGGCGTTTCGACCACAAGACGAACCAATAAGTCTCCGCGTCCGCGTCCCTGGAGGTGGGGGACGCCCTTGCCCCGGAACCGAATCACATCGCCCGAAGCTGTTCCTGGGTCGACCGGAATCAGCTCGTCACCATCGAGTGTTTGAATCGTGATCTGAGCTCCGAGAGTTGCCTGAGTGAACGCAACCGCGAGTTCATAAATGAGATCATCGTCCCGGCGAATGAACCGCTCGTCTTCGGCAACGCGAATGTGCACGTAGAGATCGCCAGAGGATCCATTCCGAGGGCCCACTGCGCCTCGTCCCGACAGTCGCAGTGTCTGGCCGGTATCGACACCCGCAGGAACATCGACGGTGTACTCGCATTCATCGAGATGACGACCCTCACCAGCGCATGCCGAGCATGGACGCTCGATGATGGTGCCGAAGCCATTGCAACGACCGCAAGGCCCAGCGGTGACCATCTGACCAAGAATTGACTGCCGAACTCTACGAACCTGTCCCGCTCCCCCGCACTCGGGGCAGGTCACTGGTCCGCTGTCTGAATCGGCGCCAGTTCCCTCGCAGTCAGCGCAGGTCACCGCCGTGCGAACAGCGACGGGGGCCTCGCAGCCAAACACTGCTTCAGCAAACTCGATATCGATAATCGCCTCTACGTCTGCGCCACGTGGTGGTCCGCTCGGGCCACTCCCGCCGCCAAACGGCGAGCCTCCGTTAAAGAACATGTCGAAAATGTCACCGAGTCCGCCGCCGCCACCGAAAGGTGAGCCACCCTGCGCACCGGACTCGCCGAACCTGTCGTACTGCTGGCGCCGTTGTGGGTCAGAAAGGGTTTCGTACGCAAGTGCAACTTCTTTGAACTGCGCTTCAGCGCTCGGGCTCCCTGGGTTCGCGTCTGGATGAAGCTCTCGAGCCCGCTGTCGATACGCACGCTTGAGTTCATCTGGGGTTGCCCCCCGACTTACCCCAAGCAACTCGTAGTAATCAGCCATGACTCAGCCTTCGCTCAACGTGCGGCCAAGACGATTGGCGACAACGGCCACAGCCGAAAGCGCCTGGTCGTAATGCATACGTGTTGGTCCAAGCACTCCGATCGAACCCGCAGTCTCCCCGTCAACCACATAAGGCGCAACGACTATCGAGCAATCAGCAAGTGCTTCATTTCCAGTTTCGCGACCGATCGCAACCGACAGTCCTCGGCCAAGAACATCTTCAAGGAGACTCACTACGACAAGTTGCTGTTCAAGGATTCGAAGAATTTCAGAAACCGTACGGATGGCATCGAACGACGCAACCATGTCAGAAGTGCCACCAATGAACACCTGGTCGTCATGCCGATGCTCACCACCAAGCACGGTGAGTGCGGCTCGAAGAATGACTGCAACGTCGGCACTCTCACCCAAATCCAAAGAGTGGCTGTCTATCAAGCTCGCCGAAGCAAGCGTCTGTCCGTTAATCAGCGTGGAAAGTCGAACAGCCGCGGCATTCACAATGAGATCATCAGCGTCGGCAGCGAGTTCGATGCTGTGTTTCTCGATTGCTCCACTCGAAAGAACAAGAACTACGAGGACGAGACGCGGCGACAGACCCACCAACTGCACCGACTTAATTGTGGCGACCTCGTGCTGTGGGCCAACGACGACCGCCGCGTAATGCGTCAACGAAGACAACAGTCGGCTCGTATCTGAGAGCATCTGCTCCATTTCGCCATGTGTGCGACTGAAGAACGTTCGGACCTGCTGCGACTCGCTGACGCCGAGCTTCCCGGGGCCGCCAAGTTGATCCACAAAGAAGCGATAGCCCTTCTCTGTGGGAATACGGCCAGCGCTGGTGTGAGGTTGCGCGAGGTAACCCTCTGCTTCAAGAGCTGCCATGTCATTGCGGACGGTGGCGGATGAGACGTTGACCTCAGCCGACGACGCGACGTGACCGGACCCGACCGGCTGGGCCGTCTCGATGTATTCGGTCACCACCGCCCTCAGGATCGTGGCTTTGCGTTCGTCAAGCATGAAGTCCTCGTAATTTGGGGTGCGAAACGACCAGCACCATGACCCCCATGCTACCCGCCGACCCCTTCGGTAAGCAGTCGAAGCCCGAGAGTGCCAGTGAACAATCCGTCAGTCGTCGAGACGGAGAGCCGAAACGAACGCCTCCTGAGGAACTTCGACTCGGCCGATGTTCTTCATACGCTTCTTGCCCTCCTTCTGCTTCTCAAGGAGCTTGCGCTTTCGACTGATGTCGCCGCCGTAACACTTGGCCAATACATCCTTGCGCTTGGCCTTGACCGTCTCGCGAGCGATGATTCGTCCACCGATGGCCGCCTGAATTGGAACATCAAAAAGTTGGCGAGGAATAAGTTCCTTCAACTTCTCGGTCATTCGAAGTCCGTAGCTATAGGACTTCTCCTTGTGCACGATCATGCTGAACGCGTCTACAGCTATCGAGTTCAAAAGGATGTCGACCTTCACCAGATTTGAGACGCGGTATCCGGCAGGGTCGTAATCGAGACTGGCGTACCCCTGGGTGCGGCTCTTCATTTGGTCGAAGAAATCGGTGACGACCTCGGCGAGAGGAAGTTCGTAAACAAGCTCCATGCGTTCGGGAGAAAGATATTCAAGCTTGATCATGTCGCCACGTCGGCCCTGGCAGAGTTCCATCAGCGTTCCGGTGTAATCGGTCGGTGTCAGAATCGTTGCCCGAAGAAATGGTTCCTCAATGTGGTCGACTTCATCGGCTGGGGGCAACTCGCTTGGATTGTCAATCGTGAGAGTCGTGCCATTTGTTTTGTGGACGATGTACTGCACCGACGGTGCGGTAGCGATCAACGAAAGATTGAATTCACGTTCAAGACGCTCACGAATGATTTCCATATGTAAAAGACCAAGGAAACCGCAACGGAATCCGAAACCGAGAGCGCCTGAACTTTCGGGCGCATAGGTGTAACTCGAATCATTGAGACGAAGTTTCTCTAGCGCTTCACGAAGAGTTGTGAATTCATCTCCATCGACTGGATAGAGACCGCAAAAGACCATGGGCCTCGGCTCGTCATAACCATCAAGCGCAGGCGCCGGTTGCGACAAATTGGTGATGGTCTCACCGGAACGAGCCTCACCAACATCTTTGATCCCGGCGATGAGGTAACCAACCTCGCCCGCACCGAGCGAAGCCACGGGCGTTGGGTCCGGACGCCGCACGCCAACCTCTTCTGCGTTGTACACCGCTCCGGCCTGAACGAACTTGAGTCGGGCGCCGGTGTTCAGTGTTCCATTCATGATCCTGACCGAGGAAACAACACCGCGGTACTGATCGAAATGTGAATCGAAAATCAGACCTTGCAACGGCGCGTCTGGATCTCCAACGGGAGGCGGGATGCGATCAATGACTGCGTCGAGCAGCTCGGCAACACCTTCTCCCGTTTTCGCGCTCACCCGAAGAATCGAATCAGCGGGAATACCGAGGACCTTCTCGATCTCGGCGGCATAGCGATCTGGATCAGCTGCGGGAAGGTCGATCTTGTTGAGTGCAGCAACGATCTCAAGATCGTTCTCAAGGGCGAGATAACAGTTCGCCAGCGTTTGGGCTTCAATCCCCTGCGCGGCGTCGACGAGCAAAATGGCCCCTTCGCAGGCCGCCAGGGACCTACTCACCTCGTAGCCAAAATCAACGTGGCCGGGAGTATCGATTAGGTGGACAAGATGGTCCTTGTATTCGAGCCGAACGCTCTGGAGTTTGATCGTGATACCCCGCTCACGCTCGATATCCATCGAATCGAGATACTGGGCGCGCATTTCTCTGGGGTCGACCGCGCCGCACAGCTCGAGCAGGCGGTCCGCCAAGGTGGACTTGCCATGGTCGATGTGGGCAATGATGCACAGATTGCGAATACGGTCGAGAGAGGCCACGAGGGCAGTCGTCCTTGGGGCGAGGGGCCGTTAGAGCCTAGACGTGCCGGGGATGAATCCCGGCCCTTGTGACTTGGGGACCTCTGCCCGCTATGCTTTCCGCTCCGTGTCAGGGGCAGGTCTATCGACCCGGTCCCCTCCCCCCGAATCACAACAATTCTTCGACAACAGAGGACCTCCGTGGCCAACATTAAGAGCCAGATCAAGCGCAATCGTCAAAGCGAAAAGGCCCGCCTTCGTAACAAGGCTGTCCGCTCGGAATTAAAGACCCGAACCAAGCGTGCGCTCGCCGCCGCCGAGGAAGGCAGCGCCGATATCGCAGAGCAAGCTCGACTTGCCATTCAGCGCATCGACACTGCAGCTTCGAAGGGTGTCATCCACAAGAACCAGGCAGCCCGCCG
>JBILIB010000183.1:0-3815 GCA_044350215.1 Acidimicrobiales bacterium | reverse complement strand
GCGTGTCCGACTCTTACCCAGGGCCGTTTCGAGTACGACTTCGGCGATGTTGCCGGGATGACTCCGCTTATGCCGATGTACACGCTTGGCGCCGATTTCATGCCACCGTCGATCCACGCTGGTGGCCTTCGCTACCACGGCGATTCCCCGATTATCTCGAAGCTGGTGCATGAGGGTCGCATGGAAGCTGTCGCTATCAACCAGGGCAAGGTGTTCGACGCAGCAATCAAGTTCGCCAACGCTGAGGGCAAGGTTCCGGCTCCTGAATGTGGTCACGGCATTGCCGTCGCCATCGACGAAGCACTTGCTGCCAAGGAGTCCGGTGAAGAGAAGGTCATTCTTTTCAACTACTGCGGACACGGTCATCTCGACCTCGCGGCCTACGACGAGTACCTCAGCGGCCGAATGGTCGACGCCTGATTCTGTCGAAACAATTGATCGCGTGATGAACACGTCGCGCCGCTAGCGTCGCGGCGTGTTCATCAAGATCTGCGGAACAACGAATGCCGAGGACGCACTGCTCGCAGTGTCCCTTGGTGCTGACGCGCTCGGCTTCATTTTTGCCGAGTCAAAACGACAGATTGATCGTGCAACGGTTTCGGGGATCATTCCCCAACTTCCTGCTGAAACGATTGCGGTCGGTGTCTTCCGCAACGAGTCCGCAGAGCGCATTCTTGAAATTGTGAACGCCGCAGGACTCAGTGGTGTGCAATTACACGGAAGCGAAGGACCAGAGGTGGCCCAGGCCTTGCGCGACACCGTTCCGTTCCTTATCCAGGTCTTCACCGCTGACGATTCTCGGCTCTCACGTCTCCATGAGTATCCGATCGACGCGGTGCTGCTCGATTCACCCACTCCCGGCTCGGGTGAGACCTTCGACTGGTCCCGGATCGCCGATCTGCCGCAGCGTCATCGGGTGGTCCTCGCCGGGGGCCTGAACGCTACGAATGTGGCCGAAGCAGTCGAGCGGGTCTGTCCATGGGGAGTCGATGTGGTGAGTGGGGTAGAGGCGTCTGCGGGCCGTAAAGACCCCGACGCGCTCGCTGCGTTCATCAAGACTGCGAAAGATGCCCTGTCCGAGTTCTCCACCGACCCGGGCCCGGCGTAGCCTCATCCCATGTCACTGCCTGAGCCATCATCAAGCGGTCGTTTCGGAGAGTTCGGGGGCCGCTATGTGCCCGAGACTCTCGTTCCGGCCTGTCAGGAACTCGAAGCTGCGTTCCGTGAGGCGTGGGCCGATCAATCATTCCGCGACGAACTCGACGGTTTGCTTGCCGATTATGCCGGCCGTCCGTCGCCGATCACTGAATGTCACCGTCTTTCGGCAGAGCTCGGCGTGCGCGTGCTGCTCAAGCGCGAAGACCTCAATCACACCGGTTCCCACAAAATCAACAACGTGCTTGGTCAGGCCCTTCTCGCCAAGCGCATGGGCAAAACCCGCCTTGTTGCCGAAACCGGCGCCGGCCAGCACGGTGTTGCATCAGCAACGGCTGCAGCGCTTATGGGCATGGAGTGCAAGGTCTTCATGGGTGAGGTCGACATGGAGCGGCAGGCCCTCAATGTGTTTCGTATGCGTCTGCTCGGTGCTGAAGTTGTTCCGGCCATGTCTGGCAGTCGCACACTCAAAGACGCAGTGAACGAAGCCATGCGCGATTGGGTCGGCACCGTCGAGAACACCCATTACTGCCTTGGTTCGGTAATGGGGCCGCACCCATATCCGTGGATGGTCCGCGAATTCCATACCGTCATCGGTAAGGAATCTCGTGAGCAGTGCGCCAAGTTGCTCGAGAACGAAATTCCCGATGTCGTCACCGCATGTGTTGGTGGTGGATCAAATGCCATCGGCATCTTTAGTGGCTTTGCTGACACCACCGCCGAACTTGTTGGCGTTGAACCTGCTGGTGGCGCTGCTGTTGGGCGTGGCGTGCCCGGCGTCGTGCACGGCATGAAGAGCTATCTCATGCAGGACGAATTTGGTCAGGTGCAAGAAGCCCACTCGATCTCTGCGGGTCTCGATTATCCCGGTGTCGGCCCTGAGCATTCGCACCTTTCATCGATCGGCCGTGCTCGTTACGAACAGGTCACCGACGATGAAGTTATCGCTGCGTTCCAACTTCTCAGTCGCACCGAAGGCATCATCCCGGCACTCGAACCTGCTCATGCATTGGCATGGATCAGTCGTGACCGAGCCAAGCTTGCCGGAAAGACCGTGCTACTCAATATGTCTGGCCGCGGCGACAAAGACGTCGGGCAAATGATGGAAATCCTGGGATGAGCCCGACGCTTGCCGAAGAAGGACTAACAATTCCCGACGCGCCTGCTGAACCGGGGGAGTTCGAACGCTCGTTGCGTGCCACTCGCGAAAGTGGTCGCAAGTTGTTGGTTGCCTATGTCACTGGCGGGCTTCACGATGAATGGCCCGACGTCGTTCGCGCAGTTGCCGATGCCGGTGCCGATGCAATTGAAATCGGTATTCCATTCTCTGACCCGGTCATGGATGGTCCCGTCATTCAGGAAGCCAGCGAACTCGCGTTGCGCGATGGCGCCAGTCCTGTCACCGTGCTCGACACGCTGCGCACCATCGATGCCGGTGTTCCACTCGCAGTCATGACCTATTACAACCTTGCATTCCACATGGGCCATGAACGTTTTGCATCGTTGATGTACGAGGCTGGTGTGCGCGCCGCGATCCTTCCGGACCTTCCGCTTGAAGAGGTTGGTCCGTGGGCATCGGCTGCCGATCCAGCAGGCATCGAAACCGTCATGCTTGCTGCACCGACTGCGCCCGACGAGCGACTTCCTCGCGTCGTCGCTCGTTCCCGTGGCTTTGTTTATGCCGTCGGTCTTCTCGGCGTGACTGGTGAGCGCGATGCTCTTGCCGAGTCTTCGCTCATAATTGCGCGCAGGCTCAAAGCAATCACCGACAAGCCTGTGCTCGTTGGCGTTGGTGTATCGAACGGTGAACAAGCAGCGGAAGTCAGCCAAGTCGCTGATGGTTGCGTGATCGGTTCGGCGCTCATGCGTCGTGTCGTCGCTGGTGAGGGTCCCGCCGGTGCAGGCGCCTTCATCGCTGAAGTACGTGTTGCGCTCGACGCGTCATGACCGACGCAAACGCCGCTAATGCCGGTGGCGACAACGAACGCCGTCAGATCCCGCTCGAGCAACCGCTGTTCGATCGGGTCGACCCCGAGTTCTTCAACCGTCTTGTTGATCGTTTTTACAACGGCGTTATCGCTGACCCGGTCCTGGCCCCTCTCTATCCGGCCGATGATCTCGATGGCGCCCGTGAACGTCTTCGGATGTTCCTCGTGCAGTTCTGGGGAGGCCCTCAGACCTATAGCGAGCAGAGAGGCCATCCACGGCTTCGTATGCGCCACGAGCCCTATGTCATTGGTGAGGCCGAACGGGAGGCCTGGTTCCGCCTTATGGCCAGCGCGGTGAACGCAGAGGTCGAAGCCGGAGCATTGAGCGAAGAGGATGAGGCCCGGATGCTGGGGTATTTCGCCCATTCGGCCAAATTCATGGTGAATTCGTCGGAGTGACGGGCGTCTCATTTCCCCCTCTGACCAGCACCGATTCAGCCGAGTGCATAGTCATGCAACAAAATCCGTTGCCATCCACCATTTCGGGCTCAACTGCCGCAATGCTTAAGCCCTATCGGGCGGTCCTGCCCGAGTTCGAAGGTGACCGGGGGCCGACCCGGAATCCAACCCGTGCCGGGCCACATGGCTGGGCCAACAGGAGGAAGTCATGACCAAGAGCGAACTCATCGCCGAGATCTCGAACCGGACGGGCCAGACAAAGGCCGACGTGGA
>JBILIB010000182.1:0-3816 GCA_044350215.1 Acidimicrobiales bacterium | reverse complement strand
ACTTGGCATAGGCATTCATCGCATCGACGTTGCCCTGGAAGAGACCCGGGGCAAGCGGCGAACCGGTATCGGCCATGACCTGAACCGAAATCGTGTCAGCGGTGACACCGACCTCTGTTGCTTGCAACGCTTCTTTGGTGCAGTTGGCGTTTGCTTTGGCTTCGGAGCTCTCGCCCGAGCCACTTTCGCTGCTATCGGACCCACTACGACCACAGCCAACAGCAAGGATGCTGACGCTGAGAGCCGCGATGAGCACACCTGCTCTGAATCGCTTCACTTGATTCCCCCCTGGGAGTTGTTGAACTACTTCGCGAACCATAACCGACTTCACAATCTTATGTGTGACGATAGGCACAGAAGCGACAAGGAGACCCTCGGCTCCCCGATCGCTGCTGCGAACCGACCCCAAGGTGCAAATGTGACCGACTGGTAACCAAAGTTCCGATCGGTCACATTGCGACCCCTGTTAACAGGAAATGCCACCGTCCATCATGAGGGTTGCACCGCTGACATAGCGAGCTTCATCAGAGCCCAAATAGGCGTAGAAGCTCGCCAATTCTGCAGGCTTCCCGACTTCGACGTTGTCTCGCGACATCTTGCGCATGCGTCCCCAGTCAGCACCCTTCGGCGGGACGAACGCGGTGTACATGTTCGTCTCGACACCACCAGGGGCAACGGCGCAGATTCGGATTGGCACGTCATATTCGGTGGCAAGTGCTCGGGTGAGCGCCGACACGCCGCCCTTTGATGCGCAATACGCGGCGCTCCAGGGCTGGCCCATGACCGCTGCAGTCGACGAGGTGTTCACGATGACGCCGTGGCCTCGCTCCACCATCTGGGGAAGCACGGCGCGGCACATGAAATACGTGCCCGTGAGATTCACGGCGATCATGCGTTCGAACTTGGCCGGGTCTCCGTCGTGGCTGTTATCAAAGCCACCAATGCCAGCCACGTTGCACAGAACGTCAACCTGACCAAACGCGTTCGTCACTTCAGCAACAACCGACTCAACGCTTGGCCAACTACTGACATCGCAAGCGAGAGCAATCGCGTTTGGCCCAATGGCTTTTGCGGTTTCCTGAGCATTCTCGAGATTGACATCGAGACAAGCGACCTTGCCACCTTCGGCGCCAAACCGCTCGGCAACTCCGCGCCCGATTCCTGAACCGGCACCAGTAACGATGACACCCTTGCCTACATACCGCTGTTCCATAGTTCCCCCATTGTTGAGTAAGTTGCGCGTGAAGCCATCACGACATTGCGTGCGGAATCAAGCAGAGATTGTTATTGACGACGAGATCAGCCGATGGTGAGCACGCCACGGGCGACGGCACCCGAATGCATATCGTGCACCGCGTCGTGGAAACCCTCGAGTGGATAGGTGGCAGTCACGAGTTCGTCGAGCATGAACTCGCCACGACGGTAAAGATCGATGATCTGCAACATGTCGCTATGAGGGCTATATGAACCTGCACGACAACCAATAACCGAGCGTTCGTTCTGCGTGAAGCGCTGATACGGAAGCGTGAAGGTTGCATCGCCACCAGGGGTGCCGATAATGACAACCGTGCCGCCCCAATCGAGCATTTCAAGCGCGTTCGACGTGACTGTGGGATGACCAACAACGTCGTACACCCAATCAACACCACCGGCATTAAACGGGCCCGAAAGTTCGGTCTCGCTGTAAGGAACGAGTCGACGCACCTGCTCGACGATGTCTTCGTCGAGACCATTAAGGAAATCGGTTGCACCGAACTGACGAGCGAGTGCTTCCTTCTCGGGTTCGGTGTCGATCGCAATAATGCGCGACGCGCGCTTTACGCGCAGTGCCTGAATGGCATTGAGACCAACGCCGCCGCAGCCATACACAACCGCGGTCTGACCGATCTTCACATCGGAGCGATAAAGAACGGCACCTGCGCCAGTCATAACGCCGCAACCGACAAGGCAAGCAGAAGTAAACGGAACATCCTTGGGAATCTTCACGGCCTGAAAACCACGGATCACCGTGCGCTCGGTGAACACCGATGCCGCAGCAAAGTTCCAGCACGCTTCGCCGTCGAGGGTGAAGGGCTGCGCCATGTTTCCAAGTGTCTGGCGACAACGTGTGGGCTTGCCCTGTGCGCATGCCTTGCAAACACCACAAGCAGCAAGGGTCGAGATGATGACGTGATCACCTTCGACAACGTGGGTGACGCCAGTGCCGACTTTTTCAACAATTCCTGCACCTTCATGGCCCAACACTGCAGGTGAGGGCCAGCCGAACGCACCTGCAGCTGCAGTCACGTCGCTATGGCACACACCAGCGGCCATCACCTTGACGATGACTTCGCCAGCGCCTGGTTCGCGAACTTCGAGTCCGTCGAGAACCTCAGCTTTGTCGCCAGTGAAAACGATGCCCTTCATGAATTCCCCCAGAGGTAAGTCAGTAAATGTTGAATAGGTCGAACTGCAACTGCGGTGGGACTCAGCTGCCCCAGATAATTGACTGCCATTCGGTATAGGCGTCGAGACCCCAGTTGCCGCCGTCGCGACCAATACCGGACATCTTGAAACCGCCGAACGGTGTTTCATGGTGGGTCTGCACACTGTTGATGCCAACGCGACCCGAACGAATTTCCTTGGCGACCTCGTACGCGCCAGGAGTATCGGAACCAAAGACGTAAGAAAACAAGCCGTAATCGCTGTCGTTCGCAATGTTGATGGCATCGTCGACCGTCTCGAACGGAACAACCACAACAACCGGGCCGAAGATTTCTTCACGCACTGGCGTCATCGTGTTGTTACAACCAGCAAGAAGGGTTGGGCCAATGAAGTAGCCCTTGTCCGGCCCTGCGTTGCGACCGTCGACGACAATTTCGGCACCTTCAGAAACTCCGGCTTCGATCATTCCCTGAATGCGGCCAAGCTGAATGGCAGAAATAACCGGGCCAACCTGTGTTGCTGCGTCGAGCGGATCGCCAACCTTGAGGGCGCGCGCTGCACCTTCAAGACGCGTGACGAGTTCGTCGTAACGGCTGCGATGCACAATGACGCGAGTCGGCGCCGTGCAGATCTGGCCTGAGTGGAAGGCCCACACACTGGCGATACCAGCAACAGCCTTTTCCATGTCGGCATCTTCAAGAACGATGCATGCACCCTTGCCCCCGAGCTCGTGAAGCTGACGCTTCATGGTGGGAGCACCTGCAGCAACGATTGATGCACCAACCGCCGACGAACCAGTGAATGACACCATGTCGACATTGGGATCCGAAACAAGATTCACGCCAGCAGCAGGACCACTACCGGTGACAATGTTGATGACACCCTTCGGGAATCCAACGTCTTCAAGGATTTTGGCGAGTTCGATAACGCACAACGGATCCTGCGGTGCCGGCTTCATCACAACGGTGTTGCCTGTTGCAAGTGCCGGAGCAATCTTTCCGACCATTGAGGTGGTTGGGAAGTTGTACGGAGCGATACATGCGACAACGCCGACCGGCACCTTGCGGGCATAACCAGCCATAAGTGCGCCTGCGGCGAGTGGCGTTGTGCCGATTGGTTGCGGCGGAAGCGCAACGTTCTGGTCGTACAGCGCACCCCTTGCATAACGATCGAATCGCGAAATCGCGACTGGGATTTGCATGAGCGAACCAACCGATGATGTTGCACCGGTTTCGCTGATGACAAGCGGAATCAACTCAGGCGTACGCTTGGCCAGTTCCTTGCCAGCGGCAGCGAGAAGAGCGGAACGCTCTTCGGGGGTCGTGCGGCTCCAGGCAGGAAGTGCTTCCTTGGCTGCTGCAGCGGCTCGGGCGACATCTTCGGCCGAGGCCT
>JBILIB010000181.1:0-3831 GCA_044350215.1 Acidimicrobiales bacterium | reverse complement strand
GCGCGGTTCCGACTCGAAGCGCAGCCGGATCATCGAGAACGGCCTGAATTCGAGAAACTCCGTTGGCAATGACTGCACGTTGTTCGGAAAGGAACGCATCGAGTGCAGCGTTATCGGCTGCGAGTTCGCGACGGGTGTTATCAAGATCGCGAATAGCTTCGTCGGCTTGTGTCTTTGCGGCCGAAAGAATTCGGCTGGCTTCGACCTCAGACTCGGAGAGCATCTGCGCAGCGCTTGTGCGCGCTTCGTTAAGAGTTGCATCGGCGGTCCGTTGTGCCATGACAAGCACTGACGAGGCTTGTTCGGCCTCAAGCGTTGGATCGATAGAACGGATCGGAGCACCAACTACTGCAGCCGGTGCCGCGGCAACCCCTGATTCAAGTTCAGCAATTCGAGCATGCAGACGACTTTCATTACGAACGGCATCGGCGGCGCGGGACTCAGCAGCTTCCGCTGAAGCAGTTGCCTGACGAAGTTTGTCCTGCAGTTGCGCAACCGCAGCACTCACGCGCTCAAGGAAGTTGTCGACCTCGTCGGGGTCGTATCCCTTGCGGCTGACAGAGAATCGAACGTCAGTAAGGAGGTGGGGAGTTCCGGGAGTGGTTTCCATGGCGGCGATGGTATCGGCCGAACGCCACCCGGGTGTCAACGTCTTTGAAGTGGGCTCAGCCCGGCAACCACGCCAGCAGAATTTGGAGCCCAATGAACACGATCATTGGAGAAAGATCGAGCCCCATTCCACCCAAACGAATTGGCGGCAACAGGGCGCGAATGGGTCCTAACAGCGGCTCAGTGATGCGGAACAGGATCCGCCGTATGGTCTCGAGCGGGCCCTGACCAGAAGGCGGAAACCAACTCAGGACGATGCGACCAAGAAGGCACAGCAAAAATAGTTGCGCGATGTAATGAAAAAGGACCCACACGGCAGCGAATTACAGATCTTCGTCGATGCTGCCGAGCAGGAGTGCTCGTTCTTGCTCGGGCACGTCGACCCCGACCGGGAGAATGAGATACACCGAGGAACGCTCGAGGCGTTGCATTGATCCGCCGATTCCGTAGCAAAGGCCGCTTGAGAAATCGATGAGTCGGCGAGCCAAGTCGCCATCGGCATCGGCAAGGTCCATAGCAACGGCCTTGCCTGCTTTGAAATTATCGGCAACGTCTTGAGCCTGGTTGAACCGCGTCGGGGTCACGACAAGTGGGCGAACCGACTGACGACGAGGCACGGCACGAACTCGTGGCTTCGAAGCATCCTGGGCTCCCGCAGTCGACGAATTCGACGCAACGATGGGACGCACCGCAGAGACCTCACCGGTCTCGGGAGGAGTCGACAGCACCGGCCCGTTTGAAACTGGCGGGCGTGCACGCACGGTGCCGGTTGGTCGAGCAGGTTGCTGACGAGCCGCCTGCACCGGCGGTGGCGGCATTGGGCGATCGTCGGGGGACGCCGCGTAATCGTCATATTCATCGTCGGGCCCAAGCCCGAGGTACACCATGGCTTTGCGCCACATCGAAGACATCTGACCCTCCGTGCGGGGGAACTCCCCCCGGTCCGACTAGGCAGGCTAGTTCCTCGGCGCCGATTGTCGACATTCGCTTCCGCAAACAGCGAAAATCGCCTCGTCAAACCCCATCCCGAGGAGCCCGTGCCCCGAAGAGACCGGTTCCAACCCGCACCATGGTTGAACCCTGCGCAATGGCAACTTCGAGGTCGTCAGACATACCAATCGAACGCTCAGGAAGGCCTAAATCCTCGGCGAGAGCAACCAACCTGCCGAAGGTTGCGGCGGAGTCAGCCCGATTGCCAGCACTGCCCACACCCATAAGGCCAACAACGTCGAGACCCACGTCGCGGGCATGGCCCACCAATGCTGACCCTTCAAGAACCGGAGCGCCGCCCTTCTGTGGCTCCTCGCTCAAATTGAGCTGGATCATGACCTTTGCCCCCGGAGCACGCCGAGCGATTTCGTCAATCAACTCGACCCGATCGACGCTCTGCCATACCGACACGATCGAGGCCAGGCTTCGAACCTTGTTGCGCTGCAATCGTCCGAGAAAATGCCATTCGATGCGCTCTCGTTCAGCAGGCGAAAGTCGTTCGTGTTTCGAAACAAGCTCTTGCGCGTAGTTCTCTCCGATCATTGTGAGACCAGCAGCAAGTGCGGCCCGAGGCGCGTCGACTCCAAATCCCTTTGTGACCGCAACGATTCGTACGTCTCGATCTGGAGACAACTGCGAAAGTCGTTCTTGAAGGTCGTGGATGTTTTTCGCCACGAGTTGCGCGTTCACTTGAACGGTCATGATTCCTCGATCCAGATCACGGTGGCATGACGGGCAATGTCAGCTCGAGCTCGATGCGAAAAGAAACCGCCCGCACACGCAGTGCATACGTCGTCATCAACGTCGATAACGACGTCGTTTCGAAGAAGTTCCGAAATCACTCCGGCTCGTACATTGAGTGCAGGACGGCCGTCACTGGTTGTCCCACCAATTGCAGGACCGAATCTTGCTTGGAGACGATCAAGATCTTGAGCACCGAACTCGTAACACTCAGGACCGATGGATGGACCAACGAACGCGTGAAGAGGGGCTGAAGATTGGGTCCGCATCGAACGCGTTGCCATTTCGATCACGCCAACCTCAAGTCCCCGCCACCCCGCGTGCACAGCGGCGATGACCCCGTCGAGGGACCACAAAGCAATCGGAACACAATCGGCCGTCTGAATCGAAAGCGCCAGATCGGATCGAGTTGTCACCGACGAATCAGCGGGAGCGCCGCGTGCATTCTCGAGTCCAACGACATCGACGTCGACACACCCATTGCCATGCACCTGAGTAAGCCACACCCACGGTCGATCGATGACCGAGCGGCGACGGTCTTCGAGTTCATGGTCCGCGTCGCCAAGGGCGAAATCGCCATCAATTTTTTCTGTGCTTCGCACGCGGATCGAGCGCCCGTTGACGAGCGCTCGATCAAAGAACCGCACCGGGCGGAGACGTAACTACTGAAGGAACGACGGGACGTCGAAGTCACCGTCGTCATCGAGGTCGTCGTCGGTGGAAAACACGTCACGGGTGATCGGGCGATCCTCACGCGCAGAACGACCCGGACGAACTTCGCCGTCCCAACGGTCGAAACCTGCAGCAATGACGGTGACTCGAACTTCGTCGCCCATTTCGTCGTCGATGACCGTGCCGAAAATGATGTTGGCATCGGCGTGCGCAACACCGTGAATGATCTCGGCAGCTTCGTTGACCTCAAACAAGCCGAGGTCGCTTCCACCGGCAATGGTAAGAAGAATGCCGCGTGCACCTTCGATGGAGGCTTCGAGCAAGGGCGAGGAAATCGCCGCCTTGGCTGCAGCCACAGCACGGCCTTCGCCTGATCCATAGCCAATGCCCATAAGCGCCGAACCAGCGTCGCTCATGATCATCTTGACGTCAGCGAAGTCGGTGTTAATGAGGCCAGGCGTGGTGATGAGGTCGGTGATGCCTTGGACGCCTTGAAGGAGTACTTCGTCGGCCATCTTGAAGGCATTGAGAACAGAGGTCTTGTCATTCGAGACCGTAAGCAATCGGTCGTTCGGGATGACAATGAGGGTGTCGACCTTTTCCTTCAAGGTCTTGATACCCGTATCGGCCTGAGTCGAACGACGCTTACCTTCGAAACCGAAGGGGCGAGTGACCACACCAATGGTCAGTGCGCCAAGGCTCTTGGCAACCTGTGCAATAACAGGAGCTGCGCCAGTGCCGGTACCGCCACCCTTACCAGCAGTAATGAACACCATGTCGGCACCCTTGAGTGCCTCTTCGATTTCGTCGATATGCCCT
>JBILIB010000059.1:0-11771 GCA_044350215.1 Acidimicrobiales bacterium | reverse complement strand
CTTGGTAGCCACTTCGACTCACCAGTGAGTTCAAGGTTTCGGGTGTGAACGGCAATCGCTAAAGCCGTTTCTTGCAGTTCGGCTCTAGCTAAAGCCTGCCCAAGGCAAAAGTGTGGCCCCATGCTGAACGTAAATGACCACATGGTGGGATCACGAGTAATGTCGAAACGATCCGGGTCCTCGTAGCGAAGCGGGTCTCGGTTTGGGCCGCCAATGATCGTGGTGACTGCTTCGCCTTCCTCGAACTGCAGCCCAGCAAGTTCCGTCGCCTTTGTCGTCTTATTTCCCGATGCGTAGAAGCCAGGCCGATAGCGCAGGACCTCTTCGACCGCCCCGCGAACTAATTCATCGGGATTCGATCGGAGAAGTTCGAGTTGGTCTGGACGTCGAGCGAACTCGAGAAACATTGATGTCATCACGCTCGACGTCGTTTCGATCGCTCCAGCGAAGATATTGGTGAACAGAACAATGAGTTCTTCATTGCTAAGCCGGTCGCCGTTCTCTTCTGCCTCGATCAAACGGGTGAGGAGATCGTCTCGAGGCTCTGCTCTACGACTTTCAACGAGTTGACCTACGAACTCCATCGCTGCGGCAAATGTTGCATTCGCGCGATCGCGAATTTCCTGAGTGACATTGGGGCCAAACGCGTCGCCACCGCCGCCTTGCATCTTCTGGCCGACCTCGGCTGCTTCTGCCGGAGAGATTTCAAGAAATGAGGCAATGGAAAGAAACGGAACGATCCGAATCTGTTGGCGCACATCGAATTCACCAGTATCGGCATGACGCTCAAGGAGGTCCCGCACATGCTGACGAACAACCGGACGCACTTTGTCGGCCGACTTCGGAGTGAGCGCCCGATTCACTAAACCGCGCAACCGACGATGGTCCTCGCCATTCAGCGCCCCGATCGAATACCGGCGCCACTCATAGAGCGGATCTCCCGGCTTGAACCCCCGAGCCTCGATGTACTCGAGTCCCTCGTTGATGAACTCAGGTCGCTTCTTAATTTCCTCGGCATCATCCCAGCGCAGGATCGCTTTGATCCCTTCTGGCGTCACCGCCGTGCGATGGTTCTCCCTCAGTTCAGCAAGGATCGGATACGGATCAGCCCAATAGCCATCCTCATCGAGTGGAACAACGGGAAGGTTGGACGCCATGGCGCCGATCCTGTCAGATACTGACCACTCCGTCGATGCCCTTTGCCAAAGTGAAGCATCGTTCAGTTGGGCCACCGCTGTCGTGACTGGTGATATCGATCACGACACTGTTCCAAACATTGGACCAATTGGGGTGATGATCGAGTTGTTCGGCAATCGGAGCAACACGGTTCATGAACGCCCACGCCTCAGCAAAGTTGGCGTAAGTAAATTCGCGATGCAGATGCCCGTTGACCATTTCCCATTCGGGAATGCTCGCTAATCGATCGGCGACTTCTTCAGGCGCTAGAACCCGATCGCGTGGGCTCATGCGAACGGGTCGGCAAAGGGATCCGCAAATGGATCGGCCACAGCTGTCGCCGGGTTTTCTTCCTCAACCCACTCGGCATAACCGGTACGTTCGAGTTCATCGGCAAGTTCTGGTCCGCCAGCCGCAACAATGCGACCTTGTGCAAGCACATGCACAACATCGGGCTTGAGCTCTTCAAGCAGGCGTGAGTAATGGGTAATTGCAAGAACACCAAGATCGAACTCGGTCGTGGCCGCTTCAACGCGACGTGAACACGCACGAAGCGCATCAACGTCGAGGCCCGAATCAAGCTCATCAAGAATGGCAAATTTCGGGCGTAACACTGCGAGCTGCATGGTCTCGTTGCGCTTCTTCTCGCCACCGGAGAGATCAACATTGACGGGACGATCGAGAAGTCGTGTGGCCAGACCGATGCGTTCGGCTTCTGCGGCAACGGTGGTGTGAACAACCGAGGCATCACGACCCTGCGCCGAAAGCGCTTCGGTGAGGAGTTCTTCGAGGCTGACGCCAGGGACTTCGACCGGATACTGCATGGCCAAGAACAGACCGGCCTTGGCTCGTTCGTAGGTGGGGAGCGAAAGCAGATCGACCCCATCGATCGTGACCGAGCCACCGGTGACGGTGTAGCCGGGCTTGCCCATGAGTACATGTGACAGCGTTGACTTGCCTGCGCCGTTGGGTCCCATCACTGCATGGACCTCGCCCGACTTCACGACAAGATCAACGCCATTAAGAATTTGTCGGCCAGCAACCTCGGCCGTAAGTCCTTGAATCCGAAGTTCACCCATGTCAGTCGATCTCCACGTAGACGTCGGCATCGTCGATGCGCACGACATAGGTCGGAACGGCCTTCGTCGCGGGAAGCGAGTTCGGGATACCCGTTTCGAGCGAGAAGCAACTGCCGTGTTTCGGGCATTCAAGTTCACACGTTTTGGCGTGGACTTCACCTTCGGAGAGTGAGACGTCGAGATGGGTGCAACGATCGCCGATTGCGTAGAAGGTGCCGCCGATATGGGCGAGAGCGATTCGAACAGACCCAAAATCGAAACGTCGAACCTCGCCGTCGGGAACATCTTGGATGGAACAAACACGTTCGAGCGTCATGAGTTCACTCCTGCATCAAGTCGTTCATCGATTGCGGCAGCAATCAACGGCACTGCAGCAGCAACCGGGAACTCTTCAAGAACTTCATCGAAGAATCCGGCGACAATCAGTCGCTCGGCGATTTCGGTCGGCACGCCACGACTTTCCAGATAGAAGACCTGTTCTTCGTCCACCGGACCAACCGTGGATGCGTGGCTGCACTTCACATCGTTGGTTTCAATTTCCAGATTCGGTACCGACTCGGCCCACGCAGTGTCAGAAAGTTTCAAATTGCGATTGGTCTGGAAGGCATTCGTGCCCCGGGCGTCCTTTTCAACGCGAATGAGGCCGGTATAGATCGAGCGCGACTGCCCACCAACGGCACCCTTGAACAAAAGGTTCGAGTTCGTATCGGGTGCGGCGTGATGTTGGAAGGTTCGGAAATCAAGCGTTTGCGAACCGGTACCGAAGTACACCGCACTGAGGTTGCCTGTTGCACCGCGGCCAATGAGTTCGCAATCGGTGCGCATGCGGCCGTAGTCACATCCAAGTCCGGCATGTGACGAGGTAAGAGTTCCGTCGTTGAGTACACGGCTGACCTGCGATGCGATCTGCCATACCCGCGGGCCCCGCAGCTGCACGTTGCCGTAGGAAAGGCGCCCAGCGCGATCGACATCGAGTTCAACGAGTGGAGAAACGAATGCTGCGACGTCAGCCGAACCATGCCAGTCGAGAACGCGCACATCGGCGTCGGCGCCGACCCGCACAACAAGGCGGGGGTACACCGCCGAACCATCGATGTCGATCCAATCGATAATGGCGATCGGTGCTTCGACGGTGACACCGGCGGGCACATGCACGAGCACGCCATCAAGGAAGTGGGCATCGTTGAGGCGGCCGAACACATCGGGGCCGCCATCGGCAACAGCGCCGAGCGAATTCTGCGCATCGGGGCCGTCAACTAATGAGCCGACGTACACACCCTTCGCTACAAGCGCTTCGTCGAGCCGAGACGCAACCACAGCGCCATTGCGAACAACTACCGCTCCAGAGAGCTGGCCGAGCGATTCAAGCAGCGCTGATACTTCAGCGGGAACGCCTTCGGATCGATCGATGACAATGGCCCACTGACTCAGATCAAGATCGGCCACCCGGCTATAGCGCCAGACCTCTTCTTCGGAAGAGGGCATGGCGAACTCGTCGGTCTGGACGGCCGCGGAACGTCGATCAACAAGCCATTGGGGGGAAGACACGGGAATAACCCTACCCGCATAGGAGAAATTACGGCCAGTTCACGAACGCCGGAATTTCCGCTTCAGTCGACCCATCCGGCTATTGGCTTTCTTCTGCTCAATCGCTAGATCGGCAAGCACCTGCGGGCCGATGGCATTCACGATGTCTTCGGCCGCGTCAAGCAGTTCGGCAATGCCCTCTGCCTCAGGCTCCGGCGGCGTTGGAGCAATGATCAATGAGCCGTGCTGCCAGTCAACGTCCACCAAGCGTCGCTCGTAGCTCGGACAATTCTCGGGACAACGCCATGGCGCCTCAGGGGCCAAGTCCAGATTGCATTTACGCACAGTTTCGCCATTGGCGTAACTCCGGCTTTCGAATTGCTTACATTCCTCACGCATCGGCATGGCGACAGTGTTTCATTCGAGCGTCAGGAATCCAACGCGAGGCCAAGATCAGGCTGACGACTAAGGCGCCAACGAGCTGCGGCCACAACCGCCGTGGCTCCTAGCGCAGCAGCGAGCACGGCGCACACCAGGCTCACAGGAGTCACCGAATCATCGAGCAACAAAACGCCGCCAAGCGCAGTGAACAGAGCATTGATCTGTGAGCTGGCTGCAACCGCGGTCACTCCAGCGGCCGGAAGCGCCGCTGTTCGCAAGACGCGTCCGACAGTGCCGAACAACGCAACCGCCAGAGCGGCGCCGAGCGCTCCCCAAATTGTCCACGGCTGCTGGAATGTCCCGAACATCAACCCAAGCGGCAACAGGATGATCGATCCACTGATCATTGTTGACGCAACAATTGCCGTGGGATTGAGGCCATCTTCAACTGCGAGTTCGGCGGTACGAAGTCCGATTACCTCAACGGCGACAAAGCCAATGGCGATCGCGGCACCTGCCCAGGTCACCGCGTTGACTCCTTCGCCCCCGGCCGCGACCGTCAGCCCGACGATCGCGGCAAGTGATGAACCGAGTGCAGCAAACGTTGAGAATCTTCCGGCTCGATCACGAACCAGCAATGCAACTGCTGGGGTACACGCCAGCGCGAGTCCAGCAAGCGGCCCGTCCAACGTCCGAAACATCGTTGCGGCCGCAACAAGCCCAACCACCTGAATGGCGACTGCGATTCGACCCGAACGAACTCGGAGTGGATCGAGCCAAGACCCGGCGTGCAGACGACGTGCAATCACTACCGCAACGAGCGCGCCTAAACCAACACGGAATCCGACAATGCCGATTGCCGGACCGCTGCCAAAACGCCACGCTATGTTGCAGCCTGCGAACAAGACCGACGAAATGAGCACGTCGGCAACAGCGCGATGCTCACGCCGCTCTGTCAGATGTTTGGCGTTCGCGTCGATGACGCGAGCGTATGGCAGCCGAACTAGCCGACTGAACCTTCCATCTGCAGTTCGATGAGACGGCTCCACTCCACCGCGTATTCCATTGGCAGCGTGCGAGTGATCGGTTCAATGAAACCGTTCACCACCATTCCCATTGCCTGTTCAGAAGAAAGACCGCGGCTCATGAGATAGAAGAGCTGTTCGTCGGCAACCTTCGAGACCGTTGCCTCGTGGCCGATGACCGCATCGCCCGAACCGATTTCCATATACGGGAATGTGTCGGAAATTGATTCGTCGTCAAGGATAAGTGCATCGCATTGCACGTGGCTCTTGCAACCGTAGGCATCGTCTTCGACACGAATGAGGCCGCGATAGGAGGTGCGACCGCCATCTTTCGAGATCGACTTTGAAACGATCTTCGAGGTGGTCTCGGGCGCAGCGTGCACCATCTTGGAGCCAGTGTCTTGATGCTGACCGGGGCCGGCGTAGGCAACTGACAGAACCTCGCCTGAGGCCTTCGGTCCAACAAGCCACACCGCCGGGTACTTCATGGTGAGACGGGAACCGATGTTTCCGTCGATCCATTCCATATGACCTTCGGCTTCAACTCGAGCACGCTTGGTGACGAGGTTGAAGACATTGTTCGACCAGTTCTGAATGGTCGTATAGGTCACGCGTGCGCTGGGCTTGACGATGATTTCAACGACTGCTGAATGCAACGAGTCGGAGGTGTACACCGGAGCCGAGCAACCTTCGATGTAATGAACCTGGCTGCCTTCGTCGGCGATGATCAGTGTGCGTTCGAACTGGCCCATGTTTTCCGCGTTGATGCGGAAGTACGCCTGAAGCGGCATTTCGACCGAAACGCCCGGCGGCACATAGATGAATGAGCCACCAGACCACACTGCGGAGTTGAGTGCAGAGAACTTGTTGTCGTTCGAAGGGATAACCGTGCCGAAGTAGGCACGAACGATTTCAGGATGCTCACGAAGAGCGGTGTCCATGTCGGTGAAGATGACGCCTTGAGCCTCAAGATCTTCACGGTTCTTGTGGTACACAACCTCAGATTCGTACTGCGCGGTAACGCCGGCGAGGTACTTACGTTCGGCTTCGGGGATTCCGAGTTTCTCGTAGGTTTCCTTCACCGAGTCGGGAAGTTCGTCCCATGCATCGACCTGATGATCAGTCGGCTTGATGTAATAAAAAATGTCGTCGAAGAAAATCTCGGACATGTCGCCGCCCCAATTGGGCATCGGACGCTTCAGGAATTGTGCGTAGGACTTGAGGCGGTAGTCACGCATCCAGTCGGGCTCGCCCTTCATCCACGACATCTCTTTGATGATGTTTTCGTCGAGGCCACGTTTGGGCTTAAAGACGTAATCCTCAGCGTCGCTCCAGCCGAGTTTGTACCGGCCGAGGTCAAGATCAAGTTCGGTGCTGGCCATCAGGGGGCTCCAGGAGGATGGTCGAAATAATTTCTCCTATGGCGATAGTAACAAATACCCCGGGCCAATCAACCCTCGAAGGGCACATTCCCTTACGAGTGCCCAGAATCACTCGAAGAGGCGAATGCTGCTCGCAGTCGATTGAACCCTTCATCGAGGCCAACCGTCGGCTCCCAACCGAGGATCCGTCGGGTCTCGCGCTGGTCAAACCAGTGGGCCACCGATAACTGGCGAGCAGCAAAGTGCGTCAATGGAGGCTCTAACCCCGGCCAGACTCGATCAATCAGTGAACCCAGAAGACCGGCAACGGGGGCGGGCACTGACCTCGGCATTCGTTCAATGCCGGCAGCTTCAAGAATGGACGACACCAGGTCACGCAACGGCCTCGGTTCACCACCGGTGATGACGAGCGGCAGCGTCGTGGCCTCGTCGCCTGCGACGCAGTGGTCGAGTCCGGCGAGGATTCCCGCGGCAGCATCATCGAGATAGGTGGTGTCGACGAGCGCTCGGCCCCCGTCGGGCAGGACCAGCTTCCCCGAACGCGCCCGATCGACGATTCGGCCGATGAGCTGCGTATCGCCTGGACCCCACACCAAATGGGGGCGAAGGATCACCGTGGGAATCGTTGATTCCGAACGCACAACATTCTCGGCGAGAGCTTTTGATCGGGCGTAGCCATCGCGACCGGAATAATCGGCGGCAAGAGCTCCCACACCAACGCTTGCCTGATCGTGGAATGCCACCGATGGGCTCGAGATGTACACGAAGCGACCGCCGGCGACTGCCGCCTTCAGTGCATTGCGAGTTCCCTCGACGTTGATCGCCACCATGTCGGCCCATGGCGCCTTAGGTGCAACGAGCGCAGCAAGGTGGACCACAGCGTCGACGCCGTCGGCAGCCGCGAACAACTCGGCACGATCTCGGATATCTCCGAAAACGTCAACAGCATTTGAACCCGATGCACTTCGCTGGAAGCAGGTCACATCCTCGCCCCGAGCGACAAGAAGGTTCGCCACGGTTCGACCAAGGAGACTTGATCCCCCGGTGACAAGAACTTTCATCGTCCCGCCAAGAACTCTGATGCAGTGACAGCGAGAACTTCGCGCTTGATCTTCGACTGATGGCGAATATCGACGGGAAGTTCACCTTCCAAGACAGCAGCGATTTCGAAAACAGAGCATTGCCGAACCTTTGCTGTGACCTCGGCACTCGCGAGCCGAAGCTTTCCCTCTGTCTGAACCACGACCGCAATCACTTGCGTTCCAACGGGGCCAATTCCCACCGCTGCAACCAGACGGCCGAGTTCAGTCGAGATCGGGTCTTCAACAAGAACACTCGGAACCGTTCGTGTTGCCATGAATAACGCGTGTTGCAGTCGACCAAGTTGATGAAGGTCGCCATTGGTATCGACAAGGCCAAGATCACCAGTGCGGTGGAATCGTTGACCCTTCACTATGAATTCCGAGTGATGTTCGGTTCCCCACTGCTGGTCATATCCATCGAACATCCAGGGCGCGTGCACCGCGAGTTCGCCCCACTCACCATTCGGAAGTGAGTGAGGGGCTGAGTCATCAAGTGAAAGCACCATGACCTGAGCACCAGCGAGGGGTTTACCGGTGTTGGTTCCGTCGACCACTGATGTTGTCGCGCCAACCCCATCGGTAATAGGCATTACCTCGGTCATTCCCCATGGCGATCGAACGTCAGCACCTGTCACCAAGGCAATTGACGACGCCAATTGGGTTGAAATAGGGGCACCCGCAAGCATCACAAGACGAAGTTCGATCGTTCGTCCATTCGCAGTTTCAACGATGCGACGAGCAGACGCCGGCGAAAGCCATGCGACATCCACTTGCGAAGATTCGATAACCCGAGCGAAACGGTCGAAATCGAGTTCGGCAGGCTTTGTGACATCGATATCGGGCAGTACACATGGCACACCAAGTGCCGGCCCCAACAAAATGAACGGTGCAAACGAAGTGAGGAAACCTTGCTCTGTCGACATCGTGAATGATTCAACAATGACATCTCGCTGAGCGGCTAACGCACCGTGCCGGTAGCGAACTGGCTTTGCCGGACCAGTTGATCCGGAAGTATGCACAACAGCCGCTTCAATCTCGGGACGAAGTTCGGGAAGTTCAATCGAGGTTGACGAACGATGTGTCGTCAGTGAAATCGCATGCGGAAATCGGCTGGTGCAAATCATTCGTGCGCCCGGGGTCCACCCCAATGCTTTTGCAGCGGAAAGAGTTTTTGACGTCCCGAATACCCACTTCGGATTTGCTCCCCGAAGCACTGTTCGCAGACCTCGCGCTCCAAGTCCACTGTCGGCGACAACCAACACACCACCAGCAAGCCAAACTCCGAATGAAGCCGCGAGGAGATCAGAACCCGGCGGCACGAGCATGGCGACTCGATCGCCAACCGAGAGGCCAGCCCGCACAAGCATGCGCGCTATGTCAGTGGCTTCATGGGCAAGCGACTTCCAGGAGACGGCGCCATTGCGATCGGTAAATGCGGCTTCGTCGTCGTTGGAGCGACACAACAATCCGTTAGTGATGGCGACGAATGAATCGTCATTTTGAGAGTTTCGGGCTGATTGCTCAGATGCGGGCTTGGGACCGAGCACACTTTCAAGCCAGGTCGACGCGATTGCCGCCATTGGTTCATCGAGCGGAACGAGATGCGCGGCCTGAGGGAATCGATGAACGGCGGCGTGCGGGGCCCGCTGCAAAAGATCTGCCAAGAACCGGTCATGAAACACGCGATCTCGGCCACCCCATACAAGCAACAACGGAACATCAAGATTCGAGAGATTGTCCGCTGACCTCTGGAGCGCGTTCCATGACACGTCTGACTCGGAAAGTGGAATATCGGCAACAAATTCAGCTACTGCTGCACGACGATCTGCAGATCGATAGGGAGCACGAAGCGCTTCGCGATGCCGCTTCTCTGTCATCGCCGCAGTTCCGCTCACAAATACAGAACTCCGCCGACAGGTGAGATCAACAAATCGGCGCGCCGTTGAAATAAGTGGCGGCATTGGAGTCCGCTCTGGAAGCCCAACACCCGTATTGCCAAGAATCACGGCCTGCACGTCGAGTGAGGACAGCGCACCAAGAGCAACAGGGCCACCCCAGTCGTGGGCGGCAATAACTAGCGGGCCTGATGTGTGCTGCTCGCAAAACGAAACGAGTTCTGCGACGCGAGTCTCGAGCGTGCGCGGTGCGGATCGTTCCGACCAACCCATACCGGTTTGGTCGACAGCAATAACGCGCCACTCAGGGCTCAGGGTTTCGAGGAAGCCCTTCCAGAGATAACCCCATGTCGGATTCCCGTGAACGCAAACGATGGTTCCGCGTTCGCCAACACCGGTGTCGAGAATGCTCCATTCGACATCGACCGCATTGGGTCGCTCGATACGCACCATTCGGTGCCACGCCGGATCAATCCCCCACCGTTCCCAGTCAGCAGCGGACGGGGTGTTGATCGACAAGGTCGACTACCAGACCAGTTCGGCGACCGAACAGTTCAGTCCAGAACCGATACCCATCAGGAGAACACGATCGCCTGGCGACAGACGATCAGCAGTTACCGACAACGTGTACGGAACCGCAGCGGGACCAATGTTTCCGAAGTCAGGATAGGTAAGCGGCACTCGATTGATATCGATCGAAAGCAACTCACAAAGTTTTGTGGTGTGTACTGCCGACACCTGGTGAAGGATGTAGGTGTCGCAGTTCGACCATTGCCAACCATCGGCCAAGGCATCGTTGAAGGTGGCTTCCGCCAGATCGAGACCCGACTCGAGTAACGCCGCAGTGTCAGTGCGCATCTCGTCAAGATCACCGACGCAAAGGTCGTGATACTTCGTTGCTGCACGGGTGACTCCACCAAGGAACTGGTGCGAACCGGGCCTCGGCCCACCCATCACCATTGCTGCTGCGCCCGAACCAAGCGTGAGCGAAGCGAACTGGTCGAAGACGTCGCCAACGGTCGAGGACGGGTCCTGCAAGCGAGCAATGGTCTGAGTCTGGGGTTGACGGCTTCCTTCACCATCAACAATCAGCACAACCTTCACCTGACCCGCATCGATCATTGATGACGCAATCGTCATTGCGTTGATAAAGCCCAAGCACGCGTTGCCCAGGTCGAAGTTCATAGCATTGGTTGAGAGCCCCAAACGGTTATGAACAGCGCAAGCGATGCTGGGTTCGAGATGGTGTTTGCACACGGAGGTGGAAATCAGAAGGTCGACTTCGGCCGGAGCGACCCCGGCCTGTTCAAGCGCAAGCGCACCAGCGCGCGCCGCGGCATCGTCGAATGTGACATCTTCGGGCCACCATCGCCGAGCCCTGATGCCAGCCACAGACTCAAGGAGCCCTGGACGAACACCAAGGCGCTCGTATGTCTCAGCGAGCTGTTCGTCGATCCATGCCGAGGTAACGATCTCGGGCGCATCCACATGAGAGATCGACCAAACATGGGATCGGGTGAACATAAACGGAGAACTCACTCGCTCAGCCTAGGGCCCGATCGGACAGTCCAGAGTCCGGTCAGCCCAACAGCGCCGGGGCAAGGCGTTGCCACGTCTCCAAGGGGATCGAAGTCCCGTCCGCAGGTAACACCTGAATGCAGACATGATCGGCCCCAGCATCTTGATGCGCTTTGACTCGATCGGAAATTGCGGCTTCGTCGCCCCACGCCACGATCGCGTCCACCAGACGATCCGAACCCCCATCCACGAAGTCTTCGTCGGCGAAGCCGAAGCGCTTCAGATTGTTTGTGTAGTTCGGAAGCGTGAGATACATCGCCATATGCCCGCGTGCGATCTCGCGCGCCTTGGCCGGATCAGTTTCGAGAACCACTGCTTGTTCCGGGCACAGCCAACCCCGATCACCCATGATCTCACGAGCAAACGCGGTGTGCTCAACAGGAATGAAATAGGGATGTGCACCCTGAGTGCGCTCTGCAGCAAGTTCCAGCATCTTTGGACCAAGTGCAGCGAGAACCTTCTGAGGCGGTGCACTTGCAGGCGACGCAGTGAACAAACCGTTGTCCATTGCCTCGAGATAGGTCTTCATTGCTGAGAACGGCTTTGAATAGTCGTGACCACGAAGCCCAGACACCATGACCTCATGACTCACCCCGAGACCAAGAAGGAAACGGTCAGGGAAGGCCTCGGAAACGGTGTTCCATGC
>JBILIB010000058.1:0-11812 GCA_044350215.1 Acidimicrobiales bacterium | reverse complement strand
GGCTCTTTGCGTCCACGCTGTATCTCGATGCCGTGGACCCCGTAAAACTCTCGCCGTAGCCCTAACCTCATCACCGTGAGCGAGCTTTCCCCCCAGACCCGATATCCGCGACGTGCAACCCGTCAACTGCATGTTGGCGATGTTGCTGTCGGCGGTGGCGCGCCGATCACGATCCAGTCGATGACGACCACCAAGACGGCCGACGTCGAAGGCACGCTGCAACAGATCTACGCGCTTGCTGGTGCTGGTTGCGACATTGTTCGCTGTACATGCAACGAACAAGAGTCCGCCGAAGGACTTGCGCACATTGTTCCGCGTTCGCCCCTGCCGATCATCGCCGACATTCATCACCAGTACCGCCGTGCTCTCGAAGCAATGGAAGCGGGCGTTCAAGGTTTGCGCTTGAACCCCGGCAATATTCGCCGACCCGAACACATCAAGGCGGTTGCGCTTGAGGCGAAAGACCGCGGCATCCCGATCCGTATTGGCGTAAACGGTGGCTCACTTGATCCCGAGTTGTACGAGAAGTACGGCGGCAAAGTCACTGCCGAAGCAATGGTCGAATCAGCCAAGCGTGAACTCGCGTATTTCGAAGAGGTCGGTTTCGACAACGTAAAGATTTCGGTCAAGGCATCGAATGTGGCATTGATGATTGATGCGTACCGATTGCTTGCCGACACTGTCGACTATCCGCTGCATCTTGGTGTCACCGAGGCGGGCCCACCTCCTGCGGGACTCGTAAAGGCAACTGCCGGTATGGCCACGTTGTTGGCCGAAGGAATCGGCGACACCATCAGGTATTCGCTCACTGCCGATCCGGTGGAAGAAGTTCGCGCAGGTCGTTGGTTGCTTGAAAGTCTTGGTCTGCGTGAACGGCGTGGGCTCGATCTCATTGCATGCCCGTCGTGTGGCCGCGCTGAAGTCGATGTCATCGAAGTCGCTGCACGTGCGCAAGAAGCGCTTACCGATTTGAATATTCCCATCCAGGTTGCGGTCATGGGTTGTGTCGTGAATGGTCCCGGCGAAGCCCGCGAAGCTGATCTCGGTATTGCTGCTGGGCGTAAGCGTGGTCATCTGTTCGTAAAGGGCGAGGTTGTAAAGGTCGTTCCCGAACCTGAGATGGTCGAAGCACTTGTGGAATGGGCGCAGATCATTGCCGACGGGGGAGTCGAAGAAGCGCTTCGCCGCAAGGACGACGGAGCGGCGGCTGAAGCCGAAGCCGATCGCATGGCGTTGCTCGACGACAAGGGCGACGACGCCAACAACGTCGACGAGCGCATTCAGATCATTCGCAAACTCGACTAAGTGAGCGCAACCTCGCTGAGGGTGAAGAGGGTGTCGCCTAGCATCGGACCCCATGGCTAAGGCTCCTGTTCTCACTCCGCAGTCCGAAGATTTTCCCCGCTGGTACCAAGACATCGTTGCCAAGGCAGAACTGGCCGATAACGGTCCGGTGCGCGGCACGATGGTCATCCGTCCCTATGGCTATTCAATTTGGGAGCAGATGCAGGCGGAGGTCGATCGTCGCATCAAGCGCGCCGGTGCCAAGAACGCCTACTTCCCGTTGTTCATCCCCGAGAGTTACCTCAAGCGTGAAGCGGAGCACGTCGAAGGTTTCAGTCCCGAACTCGCTGTCGTCACCGTTGCTGGTGGCAAGGAACTTGAAGAGCCAGTCGTGGTTCGTCCGACATCGGAAACGGTCATTGGCGAGTTCATGGCCAAGTGGGTGCAGAGTTACCGTGATCTTCCGCTGTTGCTGAACCAGTGGGCCAATGTTGTTCGCTGGGAGCTTCGCCCGCGCGTCTTTCTGCGTACGAGTGAGTTCCTTTGGCAAGAAGGCCATACCGCACACGTCAGCGAAGCCGATGGTCGTCAGTATGCCGAACGCATCCTGCACGAGGTGTACGAGTCGTTCATGCACGACGTTCTTGCTATGCCCGTTGTTGTTGGTCGAAAGACGGCGAAGGAACGCTTTGCTGGCGCTACGAACACCATGACGTGCGAAGCAATGATGGGCGATGGAAAAGCGTTGCAAATGGGTACGAGTCATGAACTCGGTCAGAACTTTGCGAAGGCCTTCGACATTCAGTACCTCGACAACGAAGGTACGCAGCAACATGCATGGACAACTTCGTGGGGAGTTTCCACTCGCATGGTCGGTGGTCTCATCATGTGTCACGGCGACGACAACGGTTTGCGCATCCCGCCAGCGCTCGCTCCCGTGCAGGTTGTTGTGCTGGCCGTTCGCGATGACGACGCCGTCATCGATCGTTGTCGCACCCTCGCCGAAGAACTCGCCGATGCTGGCGTACGCGTCGAACTCGATGTGCGTGTCGAAACCTCAATGGGTCGTCGTGCGACTGATTGGGAACTCAAGGGTGTTCCGGTTCGCCTCGAACTTGGTCCCCGAGATCTGACCGAAGGTGTCGTCACCCTCGCCAACCGGTTCACCGGAGCGAAAGACGCAGTTGCCCTCAATGGCATCGCAGCCACTGTTGCGGCCGCTCTTGATGCCGGTCAGGCCCAACTCCTTGCCGAGGCCACCGATCGTCGCAACTCGCACACGGTCGATGTCTCCTCTATTGGTGAAGCCGCTGAAGCCGCCGCCACTGGGTGGGCCCGAATCCCTTGGGTCAGCCTGGGCACCGATGGCGAGGCCGAACTGGCCAAGTCCAGCGTCACGGTTCGCTGTTTGGTGATGCCGGACGGCTCGCTGCCGGCTTCCGATAACGCCGACGGCGCCATTGCGATCGTCGCCCGCTCGTATTGACACCGCACTGATTCGAGTCAAAAATCCCGTCTGAACTGGGGTTTCTTGGCTAAATCGATGGGTGAGTGCGAAAGCCCGGGTGGTCGTTTCTGGGTCGAGGGGTCTACACTCGGAGCATCGCAATCGTTCGGCAGTACTGACGAAGGCGTGGGCTTTTCGCCCACGCCTTTTGTTTCGGCCGAATTCAGGTTGCGGTCACCTCGCAGTCTGTGATCTTTGAAACCCCTTGGAAGGAGGCCAGCAATGAGCGTGTCCGCACGTGTACGAGCACTTATCGAACCATTGGTGGCCGCAGAGGGTCTCGAACTGTTTGATCTTGAACAAGTTGGTCCCGTGCTGCGAGTCACGGTTGATCGTCAAGGTGGCGTCAGTATCGACGACATCACCAAAACGACCCGAGCAATCTCGCGGGCGATCGACGAACACGATCCCATTTCAAGCAGCTTCACACTCGAGGTGTCCAGCCCCGGACTTGAACGCGTGCTGCGCACGCCTGCTCACTATGCGTGGGCGGTTGGTCGCACCGTTGCAGTGAAGACATTCCCGAATCACCCGGTTGGTCGTCGGTTTGCCGGCACCGTTACCGGTTCGTCCGACACCACGGTCACTATCGCCCTCGATGAACCACTGGGGGAGAGCATCACGCTCAACCTTGGCGAAATCGAAAAGGCGCGCACCACATTCGTCTGGGGTCCCGCACCCAAACCGGGCGGCCCTAAGAACGGCACGAAAGCCGTGAAGCCGCCGAAAACTACGCCGAAAACTACGAAGGCTAAGAAGGACGCGTCGAACGCGTCCCCCAAGGAAGAGAAGGTCCAGTCGTGTTGAACTCCCCTGATCTCATCGAGGCACTCCAGGCACTCGCCGTCGACAAGGGAATCTCGATCGACACGCTGTTTGGCGCACTCGCCGACGCGTTCGAATCCGCTTACAAGCGGCTGCCAGATTCACAGGAATATGCGTGGGTCATCATCGATCCCGATACCGGCGAAGTTCGTGTGATGGCGCAGGCCCTTGACGACGACGGCGTCCCCGAAGGCGAAGAGTTCGATGTCACCCCGCCACCTGAGGTGTGGGGTCGTGTTGCTGCGCAAACGATGAAGCAGGTCATGAACCAGCGCATTCGTGAAGCCGAGCGCGAAATGAAGTACGAGGAATACGCAGGTCGCGAAGGCGACATCGTTACCGGCATCATTCAGCAGACCGATGCGCGTTACACGCTGCTCGATCTTGGTCGCGTCGAAGCGCTTATGCCTCAGGCGGAACAGGTTCCCTACGAGCGTCCCGAGCCAGGTGCGCGCGTGAAGGCGTACATCGTTGAAGTTCGTAAGACCGCAAAGGGTCCGCAGATCGTCACGAGCCGTACCCATCCCGGTCTCATCAAGCGACTGTTTGAACTCGAAGTTCCCGAAATCGCCGATGGCGTTGTCGAAATCAAGGCTTGTGCTCGTGAACCAGGAGCACGCACCAAGATCGCTGTGCTGTCGAATGATTCCAACGTCGATCCCGTCGGCGCGTGCGTCGGCGCCCGCGGTGCTCGCGTTCGTATGGTCGTCAACGAACTTCGTGGCGAAAAGATCGACATCGTTCCGTTCTCCGATGAACCTGCCGACTTCGTCATGAAGGCACTGTCGCCCGCCAAGGTCAAAGAAGTTCGTATTCACGAAGACACCGGCACCGCCGAGGTCATCGTTCCCGACTACCAACTCTCTCTGGCCATCGGCAAAGAAGGGCAGAACGCTCGTCTTGCTGCTCGTCTCACTGGTTGGCGCGTTGACATCAAGTCCGAAACCCAACTTGCTGAAGAAGAGGCCTACGCCAATCAGGATTGGGCGGAAGGCGAATGGGTTGTTGACGTTGAAACAGGCGAACAGGTTTGGCAGCCCGCAGAGGGCGGCGAAGCAATGTCGGCCGAGGCATACGCCCAAGCCGCGGAAGATGTCGAAGAGACCGAAGCCGAAGCCGAAGTTGTGGCCGAAGCCGAAGCCATCGTTGAGGCAGCCGAGACAGAGGCCGCCGAAGAAACCGGTTCGGAAGATCCGGCGTAGTCCTCACCATTCCTCGTCTGACGCTGTGTCGTGCGAGGATAGAGACCCGTTCCGTGGCTGTGTCACGGCGGGTCGAGCCCATCTGACGCTTTGTTTGGTGGGTCCCGAACCACGATCACTGAGGTAGCAGTTGCCGTCCAACATCCGTGTGTACGAGCTAGCACGAGAACTAGGTCTCACCAATAAAGAGACCTTGGATCTGTGCGTCGCGCTCGGGATCGGCGTGAAGAGCCATTCCTCAAGCGTCGTCGAGCCTCAAGCTGACCGCGTTCGCCGAAAAGCCGAGCGTGAAGGTCTTGTTCGCGATGTGCAGCCCGAGGAACCAGAAGCTCCGGCCAAGAAGGCAGCGGCCAAGAAGACCGCAGCCAAAAAGACAACGGCGAAGAAAGCTCCAGCCAAGAAGGCTGCAGCAAAGAAGACCGCCGACGAACCGGGTGAGGCCGAGGCTGCTGTCGCGCCCGCCGAACCGGAACCGACAGTTGCCGACGTTCCAGTTGCCGAGGTCGAGACGTTTGCTCCCGTGCCCGAACCTGCACCGGAACCTGCTCCTGTGCCGAAGCCGGCTGCACCGAAGCGTGTCATTTCGTCATCGGGTAGTTCTGGCCCGCGCCGCGAAGCTCCGCCTGCGCCTGCGGCCGAGGCACCTGTTGCCCCGACGGCACCGACGGCACCGAGCGCACCGAGCGCACCGACGGCACCGACCGCACCGACGGCACCGGCAGCCGGAGATCCGGCCGCGCCTGCGGCACGCGCTCCGATGCCGCAGCGTCCTCCGACCTCTTCGACGGGCAAGCCCATTCCGCCGCCCCCCGGCGCACGTCCCCCGATTTCTTCCACGGGCAAGCCCATTCCGCCGCCCCCCGGTATGCGTCGCGAAACGCCTGCTCCTGGTGCGCGTCCTGGCGGTCGTCCTAGCGGTCCCGGCGCTAGCGGTCCCGGCGCTGGTGGTCCCGGCGCTGGTGGGCCTGGTGGTCGTCCTGGTGGCGGCGCTCCTGGTGGTCGTCCCGGCGGCGGTGGCTTCAACGGCCCTCGTCCCGGTGGTGGTCCTGGTGGCGGGGGCCCCGGTGGTGGCTTTGGTGGTCCTGGTGGCGGCGGTCCCGGTGGCGGTCCTGGTGGTCGTCCCGGTGGCGGCGGTCGTCCTGGTGGTGGACCTGGTGGTCGTCCCGGTGGTCCGCGTCCCAAGCGTAAGGGTCGTCGTCGTCGTAACCGCGACGAACTTCAGCCGATCGACGCACCGAGCTATACGCCTCGTGAAACACCAATCCCAGTTGGTGAAGTTGTCGTAGAACGCGCGTCAACTGCGCAGGATCTTGGCCCCAAGATGAATCGTACGGCGGCCGACGTCGTTCGCTTCCTCATGCAACAGGGCGAAATGGTCACCGCTACGCAATCGCTGAGCGACGACATGATCGAACTTTTTGCTGCCGAAATCGGCGCATCTATTCGTCTCGTTAACCCCGGAGAAGAACAAGAAGTCGAGCTGCAGAAATTGCTCATGCTCGAAGAAGATGTCGACGACACAACCTACGAGGCGTGGCCACATCGTCCGCCGGTCATCACCGTGATGGGTCACGTCGATCACGGCAAGACCAAACTCCTTGATCAGATCCGTAATGCCAATGTTGTTGCTGGTGAGGCTGGTGGCATCACCCAGCACATCGGCGCCTATCAGGTCACCCAAGACGGACGTGCGATTACGTTCCTCGACACCCCTGGTCACGAAGCGTTCACCGCTATGCGTGCTCGCGGCGCCGATGCAACTGACGTCGTCATTCTTGTGGTTGCTGCCGACGATGGGGTCATGCCGCAAACGATCGAAGCCATCAATCACGCGAAGGCTGCCGATGTTCCGATCATTGTTGCCATTAATAAAATTGATCGCGAGAACGCTGATCCCACTCGTGTGATGCAGCAGTTATCTGAACACGAACTCGTCCCCGAAGCATGGGGCGGCGAAACCGTCATGGTGGAAGTCTCCGCACTTCAAAACCTCGGAATCGACGATCTTCTCGAGAACGTGCTCATCATGGCCGACCTCGAAGACCTCCGAGCCAACGCCGAAGGGCGTGCTCGCGGCGTCGTGCTCGAATCAAATCTCGATATTGGTCGAGGCCCAGTGGCCACGGTGCTCGTGCAACACGGAACGCTGTGCGTCGGCGATCCACTGGTTGCCGGTGCGGCTTGGGGTCGCGTCCGCGCAATCATCGACGATCAGGGAAACACGATCAAAGAAGCGGGCCCTTCGGCTCCGGTGCAGGTCCTTGGTCTATCCGACGTTGCTATTGCAGGCGACCGTTTCGTTGTCGCTCCCGACGAGAAGACGGCTTCGAAGGTTGCCGCAACTCGCGAGCATTGGCTCCGGGTTGCCACAATTGGCCGTGAAGCCCATGCAATGAGCGGTGGCGCCAAGCTCGAAGACATCTTCCAGCAGATTCAGGCAGGCGAATCAGCAACGCTCAACCTCATTCTGAAGGCCGACGTCACCGGTTCGCTCGAAGCACTTACCGAGAGCCTCAAGCGACTCGAACGTGACGAGGTCAAACTCGCATTCGTGCACCGCGCTGTTGGTGGCATCACCCAGAACGATGTCCAGTTGGCGGCTACCTCCAACGCGACGATCATCGGCTTCAATGTTCGACCCGATCGTCAGGCTCGCGAACTGGCCGACACCGAGCACGTTGAAATTCGTGCCTACGAAATCATCTACCAGGTGCTTGAAGACATTGAGAAGGCCATGCTTGGTCTCCTCAAGCCTGAGTACGAAGAAATCGTCACAGGTGAAGCCGAAGTTCGCGAGATCTTCCGTGTGCCCAAGGTCGGCGCTATTGCCGGCTGTTATGTCACTAACGGTCAGATCACGCGTGGCACCAAGGTGCGCTTCCTTCGTGAAGGAACAATCATCTGGAAGGGTTCGGTCGCGTCGCTCCGCCGCTTCAAGGACGATGTCCGCGAAGTTGCAGCTGGTTTCGAGTGCGGTATCGGTCTCACCGATTTCCAAGACCTCAAGCCTGGCGACATCATCGAAACCTACGAAGACCGCGAGATTCCGCGCACCTAAGTTGTTTCCGACGGTTCGCCGTTCGGATTCCTTAGGGTCAACCAGGAGGCGTTTGTATGAGTCGACGAAGCAACCACGGCTCGGCCCGTCAGTATCCGCGTACTGCTCGACTCAACGAGTTGTTACGCGAGATCATTGCGGGCGAACTCGAGCGCATGGACGACGATCGACTCCATCTCGTGACCATTACTTCAGTTGACATCGAAGGCGATCTTCGCCACGCCAAGGTGTACTTCGATTCGATCCAAGATGAAGAAGGCGATCCCGAGGTTCTCGAAGCATTCGGTGAGGTTCGCTACAAGCTGCAGTCGGCGATCGGCCGTGAAGCGCGCATGAAGCGCACACCGGAACTTTCGTTTGCGCCCGATCCTGCTGTTCGGGCCGGCGCGCGTATCGAATCGTTGTTGGCCGAAGGCCCCCGACCGGAACCCGACGCCACCGAATCGTGAGCGCGAAGAAGCGTGACGACGGACCCGACGGGCTCGTCGTCGTCGACAAGGACGCGGGCTGGACCTCGCACGATGTTGTTGCGAAATCGCGCGGCTTGCTGGGCACTCGCAAAGTCGGGCATTCGGGAACACTCGACCCCGACGCCACGGGTGTGCTTTTACTGGGCATTGGTCGCGTTACACGTCTGTTGAAATATCTCACTGCGTTACCCAAGACCTACACCTGCGAAATCGTCTTCGGAACCGAAACCTCGACACTCGATGCCGCCGGTGAGGTCACGGCAACGCACGATATGTCGGGCCTCACTTTTGCGCAGGTTGAAGCAGCGGTTCCGCAACTCACCGGTGACATCATGCAGATTCCCCCGATGGTGTCAGCCGTGAAGATCGACGGAAAGCGATTGCATCAACTCGCGCGTGAAGGAATCGAAGTTGAGCGAGCGCCACGACCGGTCACCATCCATCGCTTCACCGTTGCACCGACAAATGATCCACTTGTCGTCACTGCCGAGGTGGAGTGTTCCTCGGGTACGTATGTGCGCACGTTGGCCGCAGATCTTGGTCATGCTCTTGGCGGGGGAGCGCATCTTCGTGAACTTCGACGTACTGCCATCGGCTCGTTCACGCTTGCTGAAGCCCATGCGCTTGAATCGGTGTCTCCCGACGTGCTCTTAACTCCAGGCGAGGCCATGCGAGACAACCTCGCCGTGGTGGTTTCCGAGGCAGAGCGGATCGACGTTGGCCACGGAAAGGCCCTGACGATCGATGATCGGTTCGTCGGCGAGGGTCCCTGGGCGGTTACTGACGGCGAGGGTCGCCTGCTTGCGATGTACATCGCTCATCGGGATGACACTGCCAAGCCCGATGTTGTCGTCGCCCCGGTTGACGGACGGTAGCGTTCGATCAGTCATGGACGTCTTCTACGACAACGACGAAGCACATCTCGCTGAGCAGGGTTCCGCTGTCACGATCGGCGCGTTCGATGGCGTCCATCTCGGTCACCGTCAGGTCATTGCCACGTTGCGTGGGCTCGCCACCGAGCGGGACCTTCGAACTGTGGTCGTGACCTTCGATCGTCATCCGGCATCAGTTGTTCGGCCCGAGTCTGCGCCGCTGCTCCTTACTGATCTTGACCAGAAGCTTGAACTGCTTGCCGAATGTGGTGTCGACGTTGCTTTTGTCGTGCGCTTCGATGAAGAACGGGCGCAAGAAACAGCGAACGAATTCATTACGGCAGATCTGGTCGGAACCCTCAATGCAAAGCTGGTCACGGTCGGAAGTGACTTCCACTTTGGCAATAAGCGCACCGGGAACGTGGAACTCCTTGCTGGGATGGGAAATGATCTTGGTTTCGAGACACTGGCCCACGAACTCGTTGACCTGAGCGGACAGCCTTCGACTGAGTCGGTGTCGTCAACGAGAATCCGCGCTGCATTGCGCGGTGGCGATCTCGACTCGGCCAATGCGATGTTGGGTCGCCCCCACGAGGTGCGTGGTGTTGTGGGCCATGGCGATGGCCGCGCACGCGACCTCGGATTCCGCACGGCAAATCTTGCGATCCCTGAAACGATCTGTCTTCCTGCTGATGGCATTTACGCCGGTTGGTGTCGTACGCCCGATGGCATCAATCGAGCCTGTGCCATATCGCTTGGTCGCCGTCCCACGTTCTACGAATTCGCCGATACATCTCTGCTCGAGGCGCACCTCATCGACTTCGACGCTGACCTTTACGGACAAGAACTCGCAGTGCAGTTCGTCGCCCATCTTCGAGATGAACTGAAATTCGACTCAATTGATGCGCTTATCGCCCAAATGGGCAAGGACGTCGATCAGTGTCGGACACTTTTACGGGGCTGATCCGCAGCGCTGCGAGGGTGGTTACCAGGGTTCGTCAGGAATGCCGAAATGCGCGCTGTAGGCGCGCATTTGTTGGCGCCGGGCCGGCACGTCGATGCCAATTTGGTCAACGTCGTAGATGACCTTTCCGAACCGGTCGCGCTCATGAGTGGCGCCGTAGTTGGCCAGTGCAGCTTCGGCTCGTTCGTCCATGGGCTGCCCGGCGAGTTCGTAGATGCGACGAATGGTTCCAAGATCATCGCCCATGAACTCATCGAAGCGAATGTCCATCGATTGATCTGGACCACCAAGAAGCGCACGGTCGCGCATCGCAGCATTCAACATGTCGTCGAGGCGGTCGGCCCAATAATTCGAGATCGCAACGGGGTCGACCGGCGACAATGAGGTGCGGGCGGAGTACGACACCATTGTTCCCATCGATACCATCACCGATATCGGATCGCGATGTGTCACAAGGAAAGTTGCATCGGGAAATGTTGTTGCCAATGGCCCGAACTGTTCAAGGTGTTGTGGTGATTTCAGAATCCAACGTTCGCCACCGCGCAAGAACTGGCACGCTTTCAACACCGTCTTCATGTACTCATAGTGCGGCGTCTGATCGTGTGACTTGTAATAGTCACGCCATGTCGGCATGGGTGCCATCGTCTCAAACATCATCGTTGAGAAATCGATAGCGAGAATTTGGATCTCTTCATGAACATGCCATGTCGTCATCTCATGCATTCGATTGAAATCGGGCATGATCATGTCCATGATCTGCAGTCCGGCTTCTGTCCTTGCCAGTCGCGGATCTTCGGGGGTGTTGGCGAGCGAGGCTTCATCAAGTGAAGGAACTGGTTGGATGCTTTCCCAATATGGAAGTGAACGAAGAGCGGGATCGCAAGCAATCAAATTGTGTAGGTGAGTCGTGCCAGTGCGGGGGAGTCCAGCGATGATTATCGGCGCATTGATTTCGATGTCGTGAATCTCTGGGTGTCGCGCTAACAAGTTGGCGAGCAGCAAACGGTTCTTTAGAAGTGTGCTCATGAAAGAACCGGCGGAGATGCGACCCATCGGTGAGAGTGGAGCTTCGGTATCGAGTGCGTTGAGCAACACTTCGAGGCGTTCCACGAAATCCATCGGACCAAAATCGTCAAGACCAGTTTCGGCCGCCGCTTGTGTCATGAGTGCGTCGGCATTGAGTTCGATCATGTCCGCGAATGGCGCGGCGCCTTCGAAGATTGCTTGGGCTTCGGGTGAGAACTGTGGGTCGGCAAGATCATCGAGGCGCTTTGGCGCCGGTCGTTTCGAAGCAGACATGGTTCCCCCTTGGGCTCGTCCCCCGACGAGCGAACCCGCATCGTAGAGCCGAAAATCCGAAGGGGTGAAAGGAATCTCGCCAAATCGGCCAGCGGCGGTCGAAATGCCGAATGTGGGCGTGAACGCCCTCGCTGGTACCGTAGTCGAGTCGGTTCGCACCCTGTGAGCCGTGAAGCCCCTCCCGATTGCGCCAGGAACACGTTCCAGCGGATCACGGAGCTGGGTCCAAAACCCACCAGAAAGAATTTGCATGTCTGCTGAACCCGCAAACCTTCCGCCGAAGGCTGGCACGATCGCCGAACACCGAACGCACCCTACTGACACTGGGTCG
>JBILIB010000180.1:0-3883 GCA_044350215.1 Acidimicrobiales bacterium | reverse complement strand
GTGCCCGAGTGATGGCAGTTGGTCGACGTGAGGAAAAGTTGCGTGAACTGGCTGACGACGTGGAGCTCGAGTGGTGTGCTGCGGACATCACTCACCCGGGTGAGCCACAACGATTGGTCAGCGAGACAGTACGTGTCTTCGGGGGAATAGACATCCTCCTCAACGTCGCTGCGGCTTCGCCGATGGTCGCGATTGCCGATATTGCGACGGACGACTTTCTCAGTGTTTTTGCAAGCAATGTTGTTGGTCCTTCCGAAGTTTGTAAGGCCGCCCTGCCCCATCTCAACGAGAATGCCTTCGTCGGATTCGTTTCATCCGAGACCGTCGGCCGACCCAGACATGGGCTGGTCCCGTACGGGGTTTCTAAAGCGGCGCTCGAAGAGTTAGTAAACGGTTGGCGGGTAGAACACCCAAATATTCGTTTCTCGACAATTCGTGTGGGTGCCACAATAGGAACAGACTTCGGACGGGACTTCGACGGAGAACTCATCGGAAGATTTCTCGAAGAATGGATTCGCGGCGGACACCTCTCTGCGGAAATGATGACTCCCGTATCAGTTGGTGTGGAGATGGCGGAACTGGTTGCTGTTGCCTATCTACAGCCAACTGTTGGTCTCACGGATTTCTCGTTGCGCCCCCCAGGTCCCCTCGCAAGTTTGGGGTAGCCCCTTTTCTCCCGTTGTTCTTTCTCTTCTGACTAGAGGACTCACATGATGACAACCGATCCATCCGAACGCACCGTTCTTATTTCAGGAGGTGCGTCTGGACTTGGTGAAGTATCCGCCTTGTGGTTCCTCGCACTCGGCCATCCAGTAGTCGTCCTCGATCTCGATGCCAAAAAGTGTGAGGCGATGACAGAGCATCTTGGTGATCGCGGGGCGGTCGTTTGTGGAAGCGTTCTTGATGATGCCGATGTGCAGCGTGCGATCGATGCGGCGCGAACATTTGGCGAACTGCGGTGGGTCATCGCGTGTGCTGGTGGCGGCGAGGTGGGAGGCCGCATCGTTGGCAAGGGCGGCGTTCCGCACGATATGGGAATCTTTCAACGAACACTTGAACTAAATGTGACCGGTTCGTTCAACACATTAAGGCTGGCGGCCGCAGCTATGTCAGAGAATGATCCCGATTCCGATGGCGAACGTGGTGCCGCACTTCTTGTCACCTCCGGTGCTGGTTTCGAGGGTCAGATCGGGCAGATCGCTTACGGTTCAGCGAAGTCAGCTCTTATTGGCATGACGTTGATTGCCGCCCGCGATCTGTCTTCAGTTGGGATCCGAGTAAACGCAATTGCACCTGGAGTCATGAACACCAGCGCGTGGGAGCAAGGCCCTCCCGAATTGAAAACTGCGCTTGAGTCGACCGTTCCGTTTCCTAAAAGGCTCGGTGAACCTGAAGAATTCGCTCGGTTGGCTGAACACCTCCTTACGAACCGCTACATGAACGGACACGTGGCTCGACTTGATGGGGCTCTTCGATTCGCACCCAAATAAACGGGCGCCGAGTGCTTAGCGAGTGGCGTAAAGGTCGGCCACAACCTCGGCAGCATCATCGATAGAACCGAATTGTGTTTCCAGAATCCACGCCCGTTTCAGAAAGAGATGGGCGTCGACTTCCCAAGTGAACCCCATGCCCCCGTGCACCTGCACACAAGTCTTTGCGTTTTCAGTTGCGGCCCGTGCGGACGTGAGTCGGGCGCCAGCAACTGCTCTGTCGATAGATCCAACCTCGGGCTCGTCGACCGTTACGCCCGCTGCCCACACCGACGATCGAGCAACTTCGGTTCGAATCCAAGAATCAGCTAGGAGATGTTTCAGCCCCTGGAAAGAGCCGATTGGACGGCCGAATTGCTCACGCTCTTTGGCGTACTCGACCGCAAGTGATGTGCTTCCGGAGGAGTTTCCCGAGAGTTGAGCTGAGGACAAAAGCGATCCGCGTTGCCGCCAACTTTTCGCGAGTTCAGGACCACCAATTTTGTCGGCTTTTGGGAGACTGGTAAGAATCGTGACTGGGGTTGTGGGGTCAGTCGGGTGGGCCACATCTGTCCCCAAGACGTCTTCACAATTCAAGAGGCCGACTCCTGCATCGTCGACTAGCAAAAGCACATCGGATGAGCGGAAGTTCTCAACCGCGAGGGGACCATCAGCACCGACGTCGATCATGCACGGAACCACTGAGCCTTCAATCACTCCATTGACGACTCCGGATGCGAGGGTGGCAGCAACGAGTGGACCGGGAACAAGCGCTGCGCCGAGAGCTTCGTGGACGAGAACTGCGTCAATAAAGTTGAGTCCCACGCCACCACGGTCTTCGGGTACATCGATTCCGAATGTACCGAGGGCGGCGAGTTCCGCCCAGAGTGATCGATCAAATCCCTCGGGTTCACCGAATGACCGAACGGTACCGATTGCGAATCGATGAGCGGCAAATCCCGTAATCATTTCGACAAGTGACGCTTGGTCGTCTGTTGGTTGAAGATCCATGGTCAGCGCTCCCTGGGAAGTCCGAGCACACGCTCGGCGATGATGTTCTGCTGGATTTGGGTGGTTCCTCCGCCCAATGAAATTGCGAAAGCATGCAACTTGCTGTGCACGAGTTCTCCAGTCGGTTGACCGCCAAGATCGTCCATTGAGAGCGATGCTCTATCAAGCACTCGAAGAGCAAGGTCGCCGAGGCGATGTTGGGTTGTAGCAAACGCCACCTTGAATCCAGACCCAGAACCCATGACTAAGCCACCTCGTGCACCTTGTGAAACGTTTCGCTTGGTGAACGCCCACAATGCATCGAGATCGGCGCCAATGATGCCGACCTCGCGTCGGATGCTGTCGTCGTTCCAAACCGTGCTGCCATTTCGCATTGTCGATTTCGCCATTTCGATGAGTTCTCGAAAGACGTTGGTTGTGTCGAGTAGCTCGCCAACAAAGCCGGTACCCCGCTCGAAAGAAAGCGTCACGTTGGCAACTCGCCAGCCGTCGTTCTCGGCGCCGACGAGGTTCGCAACAGGAACTCGAACCTCGTCGAGAAACAACTCTGCAAACTCGCTGGACCCGTGAACCGTGACGAGAGGCCGGACATCGATACCGGGAAGATCCATGGGCATTATGAGCCAACTGATGCCCTTATGTTTCAGTTCGTTAGGGTCGGTTCGGACCAGCATTTCGCAATAGTCGGCAGCCACCGCGTGCGAGGTCCAAATCTTTTGTCCGTCTACGACGTAGTCATCGCCATCGCGAAAGGCTCGGGTACGAAGAGACGCGAGGTCGCTACCCGATCCGGGCTCGGAAAACCCTTGGCACCAGACATGTTCGCCGGTGAGTATCCCGCGTAGGTGGTGGGACTTCTGTGCGTCGGAACCTTCGGCGATGATCGTGGGGCCAGCATGCATCTGGCCAACAAATCCAACCCCGACGTCTGGCGCTTTCGCCGCAGCCGATTCCTCAAGAAAGATCAGGTGTTCAGTGGGTGTGGCGCCGCGTCCACCATGCTCGGCGGGCCAGTTGATGCCTGCATAGCCGGCTTCGAACAACATTCGCTGCCACTGAGCATCGTAGGAACGTCGTCCTGGCCAATCGTCCGGTAAAGGCGGTGGCGGCATCGAGGCAACTGCGCTGCGAAGCCAGGCGCGAACTTCGGAGCGGAAACTGGAGTCGCTTTCGGAATCACGTAGATGCATCACAAGCCTCGTTGTGTCGGTGTGGGGCGAACCCGAACTATTGCGGTTCGTTCCATTCAATGGTTCGGTCGGAACGCTCGGGTTGACGCCCGATTTTTAGGGGGGCCAGGGGAGCGTCGCACATTAGGAATCGGTCGTAGCTCTCGGCCGCCCAGAGGACATCGCGCCACAGCCGAAGACTTGAGTCGGAATCTCGAGCCTTCTCAACTTCGG
>JBILIB010000179.1:0-3923 GCA_044350215.1 Acidimicrobiales bacterium | reverse complement strand
TGTGCTCTCGGGCACCACGAATGACCAGTTGATCCACGGCGGGAGCCTACTGTCGCCCCGAATCAGAACGATGCTCGAAGGTGGAGTTCAGCCCACTTCGCGAAGTTCACGACGCAGTTCCTTGATTTCGTCTCGAAGTCGAGCCGCATACTCAAAACGAAGGTCAGCCGCAGCTTCCTTCATTTCCTCTTCGAGAGTGAGTACTAAACGCCCAAGTTCGTCAGCCGGCAGTTCCGCGAGATTCGAGCGCACCTTGTCGCGAGCAGTCGACCGCTTGCCATTCCCGGGGACCGGAGCACCTGAGGTTCCTCGAAGCGTCGCAAGAATGTCGGTGACGGCCTTACGAATAGTTTGCGGATTGATGCCGTGTTCTTTGTTGTAGGCCTCTTGCAGACCACGACGACGATTCGTTTCTGAAATGGCCCGTTGCATCGAATCAGTGATTTTGTCGGCATACATGATGACCTGACCATCGACATTTCGAGCAGCACGGCCGATGGTCTGCACGAGGGCGGTTTCCGAACGGAGGAAACCTTCCTTGTCGGCATCAAGAATTGCGACCAGAGACACTTCGGGAAGATCGAGACCTTCACGAAGAAGGTTGATGCCGATCAACACATCGAACTCGCCAAGGCGAAGGTCGCGAAGTATCTCGATGCGCTCGATGGTGTCGACCTCACTGTGGAGATAGCGAACCTTCACACCAAGTTCAAGGAGATAGTCAGTGAGATCCTCTGACATCTTCTTGGTGAGCGTCGTGACCAGCACACGGTCGCCATTGGTAACGCGCTTATTGATTTGTTCGATGAGGTCGTCGATCTGGCCCTTCGTGGGCTTGACCACGATTTCGGGGTCAACCAGACCGGTCGGACGAACGACTTGCTCGACGATGGCTGAAGAGTTCTCGAGTTCGAATGGCCCCGGCGTTGCGGAAAGGAATACGACCTGACCGATGCGGCCCATGACCTCGTCGAAGGTGAGTGGGCGGTTGTCTGCCGCTGACGGAAGGCGGAATCCGTGTTCGATAAGTGTCTGCTTACGGGAACGATCGCCGGCGTACTGGCCACGCACCTGCGGCACGGCCTGATGACTTTCGTCCATCACCACGAGGAAGTCGTCGGGGAAATAGTCGAGAAGCGTGTACGGCGCCTCCCCAGGTTCGCGGCCATCGATATGGGCCGAGTAGTTCTCAATACCGTTGCAGAATCCGAGTTCGGCCATCATTTCGAGGTCGTATTGGGTTCGCATCCGCAAACGCTGCGCTTCAAGAAGCTTGTTCTCACTTTCGAACTTCGCCAGTTGTTGCTGTAACTCTGCTTCGATACGTGTCATAGCGGTGCGCATGCGTTCGTCGCTTGCGGCGTAATGCGTTGCCGGAAACACAACAAGCTCTTCGAGTTCGGTGATCTTTTCGCCGGTGAGTGGGTCGACCACGATGATCCGCTCGATGTCGTCGCCAAAGAGTTCGATGCGGATTGCGGTTTCGTCGTATGCCGGATGAATCTCGATGGTGTCGCCACGAACACGGAACTTTCCGCGAATCAGGTTCATGTCGTTGCGTTCGTATTGCATGTCAACAAGTCGACCCAGAATGGCGCGCTGCTCGTGGGTTTCACCCTGACGAATCACCAACATTTGGTCGGCGTATTCCGCAGGATTGCCGAGGCCATAGATACACGACACCGATGCAACCACGATCGTGTCTCGGCGAGTCAACAGCGCCGAAGTTGCTGCGTGACGCAATCGCTCAATCTCGTCGTTTACCGACGAGTCCTTCTCGATGTAGGTATCGGAGGCCGGCATGTAGGCCTCGGGCTGGTAATAGTCGTAATAGGAGACGAAGTACTCCACGCGATTTTCGGGGAAGAACTCGCGGAACTCGTTGGCCAACTGAGCAGCCAACGATTTATTTGGCGCCATCACCAATGTCGGGCGCTGCAACTTCTCAATCGTCCAAGCAATGGTTGCGCTCTTACCTGAACCAGTGATGCCGAGCAGTGTTTGGAAGCGATTTCCTGCCTCGATGCTTGCCGTTAGTCCCTCGATCGCCTTCGGCTGATCCCCAGCAGGCTGAAAATCAGAAACAAGTCGAAACGGCGGCATCGGAGGAGTCTACGAACGGTGGGGGCCATTGCTCCCGGCACATCGCCAGACGCCGTCTAACCTTGACCAATTAGCCCGTGACCCTGGAAGAGGAACAACACAAATGCGCGACGCTTTGGGTTCGGTGCAATCGGTACTGGTTCTCGGTGGAAACTCCGAAATTGCTTTGGCCATCGTTGACCGGCTCGTGGCCAGTCGATGCAAAAAGGTCGTGCTCGGTGTTCGCTCCCCCGCCTCGGCGACCACCACCCTCAATCGTCTCCGTTCTGCCGGAGTCGATGCCGACACTGTCGTGTTCGATGCGCTTGATCCCGCCTCACACACCAAGGTCATCGACGCTGCTGCTGAACGTATGGGCGATATCGACATGGTCATCCTCGCGTTCGGCATTCTTGATGGTCATGCCGAAATCGATACCGATCCGGTCTTCGCCGCTCAGGTCATCCAAACCAATTTCGGTGGCGCCGTATCCGCCGGTCTCGCCTCGGCTGTACAACTTCGCAAGCAAGGTCATGGAACGATTCTTTCCATCACCTCAGTTGCCGGTGTCCGCTCACGTGCCGAAAACATGATCTACGCCTCGTCAAAAGCTGGGATGGATTCTTTTAGCCAAGCCCTCGGCGATGCACTCATTGGCACTGGCGCGCGATGCGTTGTCGTTCGTCCGGGTTTCGTGCACACACACATGACCGAAGGCATGAAGCCAGCACCGTTTGCAACGACTCCCGACAAAATCGCCGACACCGTCATCAACGGCCTCCAGAAAAACAAGGAAATCATCTGGGCGCCGTCAATCATGATGCCGATGTTCCTTACCCTCCGCCATCTTCCTCGTTTTCTGTGGCGCAAGGTAAGCGCCACCTGAGATGACAGCCGCAACTTCCCCCCACCCCTCACTTCTCGGAGGAGTTGTCCGAGAGCTGCGTCCAAAGCAGTGGATCAAGAACATTCTCGTTTTTGCAGCCCCCGTCGCTGCCGGCCTCTTTGATACGAGAGCCACCAATCTTCATGCGCTTGGCGCCTTCGGTTGCTTTTGCGCGGCGGCAAGCGCTACCTACCTTCTCAACGACGCGATGGATATTGAGTCCGATCGCCGCCACCCGGTAAAGAGGAATCGCCCCATCGCGGCGGGCATCGTTCCGGTCGGCCTCGCATACGTTGTCGCCGCGGTTCTCCTCGTCGTGGCCATCGGTGGCTCATTCCTCATCCGGCGCGACTTCGGATTCACGATCCTTGCGTACTTGGCGCTGACCACCGTGTATTCGCTGTGGCTTAAGAGCATGCCAATTCTCGACATCGTCGCTGTTGCTGCAGGATTCGTTCTTCGTGCAATCGGCGGAGCGACCGCAACTGGGCTGCCGATCTCGGAATGGTTCTTCATTGTTACAAGTTTCGGCGCGCTCTTCATGGTGACCGGAAAGCGTGCCGGCGAACGAGCGGAACTTGGCGAGGACGCCGCCACGATTCGTCCGGCTCTCGCGGCGTACACCCCGCAGTATCTCAACTACTTGAAGGCCGTGTTCTCGGCCGGAACCGTGATCACGTATTGCTTGTGGGCGTTTGCTTCAGCACAGGAATCAGCAAGTGGTTCTGTTCTTTTCCAGATCTCAATCGTCCCGTTTGCCATCGCGATCCTTCGCTACGCGCTCCTACTCGAACAGGGAAAGGGTGCCGAACCTGAGAACCTTGTTTTCTCCGACCGAACCCTTCTCGTCGCTGGTGCGATCTGGGCCACCATCTACGTCTGTGCCGTCTACGCCTCCTGAACCGGCGGCCTCTCGGGCCGTTCCCTCTTCGGTCGAACTCTTCGGCTGGGGTCG
>JBILIB010000178.1:0-3929 GCA_044350215.1 Acidimicrobiales bacterium | reverse complement strand
TCAATCTCAACCCGAACTGGAAGCGTTCCTACGCTCCCCAACCTGAGATCCTTGAGTACATGCGAGCAACGGTCGACAAGCTCGGCCTTTGGCCCATGATCCACCTCAACACCGGTGTCGCTGAGGCTCGCTGGCACGACGAAACTGGCGAGTGGAGGGTCACCACCACGACTGGTGAAACACTCGTCGCCGACGTCGTCATCAGTGCCCAAGGGATGTTCGGAGACGTGAAGTGGCCCGACATTCCCGGACGCGACTCGTTTTCTGGGGATCTCGTCCATACAGGCGAGTGGCCCCACGAACTCAACATCGCCAATAAGCGCGTTGCCGTAATTGGTGGCGCCGCAAGCGCGGTGCAAAGCATCCCGGAGATCGCAAAACTCGCGTCGCAGTTGACGTCGTACCAACGCTCACCCCAATGGGTTCTTCCAAAGGAAGACTTCCCGATCCCCGCTGAGCAGATCGAAGAGTTCAATCGCAACCCGGAGGCACTCCAGGGCTACCGCGACGCGATCATGAACTACATCGGCCCCAACGCTCCGTTCAGCAACAAAGAGATTCTCGGCGGCGCGGAATGGGCCGGAGCTGTCGCAATATCGGTTGTCGACAACCCAAAGACCCGTGAAGGGCTCACACCCCACGTTCCATGGGGTTGCTTTCGTCCCCTGTTTTCGAATGACTACTACCCCGCATTTAACCGCCCCAATGTCGAACTCGTCACCGACGGAATTGACCGCATCACCCCCACCGGAATCATCACCGCCGACGGCGTGGAACGCGAGTTCGATGTCATCGTTTGCGCAACGGGATATGTCGTTGACAAGTTCGCTGCTCGAATTCCGTTTACAGGAATCGGTGGCCGAAGCCTCGATGATGAATGGGCCGACGGACCAGAGGCCTATCTCGGCGTCACCACCACAGGATTTCCCAATCTGTTCATGTTGTACGGACCCAACAACAACGCTGGCTCGCTCATCGAAATGGCCGAGTACGAAGTCGCCTACGTCATCGAATTACTCGCTCAGATGAACGAATCGGGCGCCGACTGGATCGATGTGCAGCGCGACGCAATGGACGCGTACAACGCTGAACTTCAACAGGGAATCGCCAATGTCGAGGTTTGGCATGCGGGATGTGGGCACTATTACGAAAGCCCTTCAGGCAAGATCGTTACGCAGTACCCGTTTTCGATGTTCCATTATCGGGACTCCGTCGCGAACCCCGACTTGAGTCCGTTCGAACTCGGGTACAAGTAGCGAGCTACAGACGACCGGCGTCGCGGGCAGCTTGTTCGGCTGCCGAGAGTTGCGCGTCGATAATCGCGAGCCCGCCATCCCAGAAACGCGGGTCGGCGAGATCGACGCCGACAATCCGTCCTAAATCTTCCGGAGACTTGGAGCCACCAGCTCGCAGCAGATCGAGGTATGCAGGCACAAACGCGTCGCCTTCAACTTCGTAGCGTGCATAGACCGCTAACGCGAGCAACTGCCCATAGGCATACGCATAGACATATCCAGGCGAACCGATGAAGTGGGGAATGTAACTCCACCATGAGCGGTAGCCCGGTGTGATTTCAACAGCGTCGCCAAGCATGGCGCGCTGTGTTCCCTCCCATGCGTCTGCGAAATCCTCGGTGGAAAGCTCACCAATCTCGCGGCGGTGGGTATGCACAGCGTTTTCAAATCGATTCATCGCAATTTGGCGGAACACTGTTGCGATCTGGCCCTCAAGACTTTCAGCAAGCAGAGCAAGGCGGGCGTTCGGATCCGTTGTCTCGGCGAGCAATCGACCAAAGGTCACGGTCTCACCGAAGACCGACGCAGTTTCGGCCAACGTCAGCGGAGTCGACTGATGGAAGACGCCCTGTTCGCGGGCCAGATACGCGTGAAGTCCGTGGCCGAGTTCATGGGCAAGGGTGAGCACATCACGACGGCGACTCGTCCAGTTGAGGAGCAAGAAGGGATGAGCACTGGGAACGGTGTAAGCGCAAAACGCTCCGGGTCGCTTACCTGATCGTACCGGCGCGTCGATCCAGTTCTCATCGATGAAGGTGTTCACGACGCCTGCCAATTCTGAGGAGAACGATCCGTAAGAATCGAGAACAATCTCGGTGGCCTGGGACCATGAGAACTCTTCTTCGACCGTTGCGATTGAGGCATTGCGGTCGTAATCAGCAAGTTGCTCAACCCCGAGGAGTTGTGCCTTCAAGCGGTACCACCGCTGCGGGATGTCGTAGCGATCAACAACGGCGTCGACGAGTGCTTGCACCGATGAATCGCTTGCTTGATTGGCCAGATTGCGGCTCGCCACCCACGACGAATAAGCACGGAGGCGATCATCGGTCGTCTTGTCGGCCATCAACGTGTTGAACACGTACGCACGCGTTCGAAGACCAGGTTCGAGCGCATCGGTGACAGCGTCGGCGGCGATACGCCGCTCTTCACGATCAGGGGAACCAAGTCGTGACAGCCCCTGTTCAAGACTCGTGGGACCATCAGGAAGTTCGACAACGATGGCTGAGGTCAACTCATCGAACAGACGGCTCCAGGCCGAAGAACTCGTGACCTCCTTCTCCGCAAGAATCTTCTCTTCAGGTTCGGTGAGCAAATGAGGACGGTACCGACGCGCCGACTCTAAGTAGTAGCGACAAAAATGAAGCTCTTCGGATTCAAGCAGTACCGACGCCTTCGCTTCGGGTACCTCGGCCCACTCCAGCTCGAGAAAGATCAAACGCGTCGACAATTCCGTCGCTTGTTCTTGGAACTTCTGCATCGCCGCACCGCGCGCTGGGTCGGAGGTGTCCACCGAGAAGCGCAACGACACCCAAGAGCCGGCACGCCCAAGCCGATCCTGAATCTCGCCGAGCGTCGACATCGCTTGGGCCAACTCTGGCGCCTCGAGGGTGCCTATGCGGCCACGCCACTGTTCGAGTTCGCCAGTGAGCGCTTCCGCCTGCTCCAGTAGGTGGGTGACGCCTTCTTGACCCTCACCACCTACAAGTGGATCGAGGTCCCAAGCGACGTCGGCGGCGTTGAGGTCAGCATCTTCGTACACGGTCATGACCACACGCTACGGAACCGCGAGGCTTCATTCCACCAGCGAGCGAAGAGTTTGCTTCGAGGACTCAATTTCATCAGCCAGAAGGCGTTCGAAAAGACCGGCGCCGAACGAGCCTCCGTAGTGCAGGCCCATCGTCAGACGGGTTCCGATCTCGATTGATTCAAGTTGAGCGTCGAGCACCCAAGACGAGTGGCTGCGCCCGTCCACCTCATTTCGTTCAAAACGAATATGGCCGGGCTCGTCGATCGTGCGGATCATGCGCAGCCGCTTTGACCGAGCGATTGGCCCGACCTTCGCTCGAAGTTCCACCGCCCACGCATTGGGCTCACTGCCCTCTTCAAAATCTGCTCGCGGAACGATCGTGAGCCAATCGGGATAGCGAGACAGCTCGACTACCCAAACCCGCAACTGCTCAAGTGAGCACGAAGCGTCGAGAGTCGCTGTCAGGTCCATGCGACCATTGTGTCCCAAGAACAACGATCAGCGGTGACCGAGTAGCCGCGACACATGCTCGGTAGCTGGAGATACGTCGAGAACTCCGGGGGTGTCGAACTGCACCACTGCGCCCTCGTCGAGAACTGCGATGCGATCGGCCAATGCGAATGCCTCGGAGCGGTCGTGCGTGACGTAGAGAGCGGTGAGGCCGAGGTCGACGATGAGTTCCCGAAGTTCTGTCACGAGGCGATCTCGCAGGACTCGATCAAGTGAACCCATAGGTTCGTCAAGCAGAAGCAGTCGGGGTGATGGCGCAATCGTTCGAGCGAGCGCGACGCGCTGTCGCTCTCCCCCGGACAACGAAGCCACATCGCGTGCCCCGAAACCAGCAAGACCAACAAGTTCAAGGACTTCGGTCACTCGAATCGAACGAT
>JBILIB010000057.1:0-12094 GCA_044350215.1 Acidimicrobiales bacterium | reverse complement strand
AAATTGGTATAGCCCGAGAGAATCTCGGATGGTGGGGCAGTAGTGGTGACTGCAGGATTCGGAGTGGATCGCACGACTTCGATCGCGTCAGGACCAAAGACCTCGATGGCTGCTTTTTGTTCGGCAATCGCCGCGGCAGTTATGCCATAGGAATTCGGTGTGATGGAACCGGCAGCGAGAGCATTTGACGTTCCCTCAAGAATCGCGTCGGCCCAGGTGAACCATCCCATGGCAAACGGAAGGGAAAGTTGCGCAACAGGATCTAATCCGGCGGTGTCCGACGTAGTCTTGATTGCAGCAGAACTGAGGAGTTCAAGCGCAGCACTTGTCTCCTTTAGAGCGGCTAATTGCGCAGACGTACCTTGGCTGGCGAATAACGAATTGATAGTGGCGATTGCGTTCTCACGAACGAGCAGTGTGTAGGTATCGACACCTAACCCGTAGGCCTTCGCAATATCTCCACTTGCAAGGGACGCGGAAGCTTGCCCAAGTTGGACAATGATCGACGCACTCGTGGACGGTGTGCTTTCGGACCGGATCCGATCAAGAAGACGCGTTGCCTGCTTTGTTACGAGTGCTGTCGTTGCCGATGTTGGAGCAGGTGCAGGAGTCGCAGGTGGGTAGATCGTCTCGCCGGTGAATGCGTAGAACGCCGTTGCAACATCTTCGACGCCTTGGACATCGAGTCCGAGCGTTCGACCGAACTCCACCATGTCTGAGGTCGACGACTCACCAGAGGCAGTGAGATTTGTCATGGGGAGGAGCACGGTTTTGTAACCGGCTTTGGCGGCACCGCGAAGCTTTGCGGGAATTTCACCAACGCGACCAACGCTGCCGTCGGGTGAAATCGTTCCGGTCATGGTTGTCTTCTCGGCAAGTTTCAAACCGCGAATTGCTGCGAGCGACGCGACGGTGAGCATCGCTCCACCTGAAGGCCCATCGATCTGACCGGTGATTGTGTAGGAGAGGTCGAGTCGAGAAGGATCTTTACTGCTCAAGAGTGTGGCAACTGCAGCGGCGGAAGCTGAAGCCGCGAGCCATTGTGGTCCGGCATCTTTCGCTTTGACCGACGCGAGATCAATGGTGAAACCAGGACCTTCAAGATCTCCGGCAGTCACCGTCGCGTCTTCAACGCCGGAATTGATCTTGCCGTCGGCCCCTGCGCCCGCCCACAACACCGGCGCCTTAATGGTGTAGCCCTTTGAACTCTCTGAGCCCTCACCACAGGCCGGCAGGGCAATGGCCAACATGAGGAGCGCGAGTGCACCAATGAAGGTGGATCGGCGAGGAGTCGAGGTCATGGCCACGTCGGAATCGTAGGGAGCAATTGCGTCGCGGAGGCCCGAGAGTTGCTCAAAAATTTGATGTCAACACCGTAGACTACAACGATGGCGAGAAACCGAACTCTGACCAAAGCCGACTTCGTCGAAGTTGCGACCAAATATGTCGACGAGAACGGGCTGAATGCACTCACGATGCGCGTGTTGGGCGATCTTCTCGGGGTCGATGCGACCGCGTGCTATCGCCACTTTCGCAGCAAAGGCGCGCTTCTCGCTGCGATGGTCGATGCACTCTTTCTCGCAATCCTTGACGCAGCTCCCGATTCGGGCTCACCTCGGGAACGCTTAGAAGCCCAGATGTTGGCGTCGCGTCGCGAGATGGTTGCCCATCCGCAGTTAGCTGCCGCTATTGCGGTGAGCGAGGGAGACACTCCAGCCGCACTTGAACTTATGAAAAGTGCAATCGCCAATCTTGAAGCTATGGGTTTGTCGGGCGCGAATTTGGTGCAGGGATACCAAACCATCGAGAGTTACGCGATCGGTTCAAGCATTTTCGATTTGTCGCGGGCGCCAGACAATATGGAAATTCGCCGTGCCCGTTACCGATTGCTTGAAAATCCTGCATTCGACGTTGCCGCGAAAACAGTGAAGTCAACCCGCGAAGTTACGGAAGATGCCTATAAAATCGGTATGCACGCGCTCATTAATCACGTCGAAACACTGGCCGACTAGTCACAAACGGAGTTTTGGGTGTCGAAGTTAGGAAGCCTGAACTGCGGCCGAAACGGCGGCGACTGCATCGAATGCTCGCCGAAGTGCGGCAACTTCATCCTCAGCGAGTCCTAAGTCAATAACTTCGGTCCACCCTTGTGCGCTAAGTCGGACCGGAACTCCGCCAACGCCGGCGAGTCCCAGATATTCGTTGTCGAGCATCACCTGGAGCGGTAGCACCGTGGGCTCTCCGTTGATGACTGTGTCGATGATGTCGGCAACGGAATGGGCAGTAACGATTTCGGTTGTGTGTCCTGCGGTGGTGTGAATAAGGAATGGTTTCACCGCAGCGCGAATTTCAGGTGGCAACTGCGCGGCGTGCGCGAATGCGCCGTGCACATCGCGGCCGGCAACGATTGAAAGAAGTTCGCTTCGGTGGATGACGATTTCCTCAGGGAGTTGTTCGAGTGAGCGGCCATCTCGCTGTTCGGCAATCCATGACGCCAACACCTCTGAGGAAATTCCGTCGACGGCAACCTGACTCCATGCAGGGATGAGGTTGTCGCCGTGCTGCCCGAGCATCACCGCGTTCACGTCGGAGCGGCGAACTCCAAGCGAATCAGCGATTTCACGGCGAAAGCGGATGGAATCGGAATAGGCACCTGCTCCTACAACCAGGTGGCGGTCGATTACGCGAGAGAAAACTTCGACTCCCAGTTCGACCGGATTGGACTGAACGATGACAAGTGGCGGTGTGCCATCTCGCCGTGCGAGTTCCTCAGCAAACGCCGTAAAGATCCGCAGATTGGTTCGGGCGAGTGCAATGCGGTCGACGTTCTGTGTGGGATCAGTGGGGACAGTGGACCCAGCCAGCATCACAAGGATGTCAGCATCGAGTTGTTCCGGCTGATCGATGAGTTCGATCGTTGGGGCGGTGTCGGCAAACGCGTCTCGCAGATCAGCGCGAAGTCCATGAGTTTCGTATTCGCTTGCGCCACCGTGATGAGCAACGAGTTGCAGCCGAGCATCAGGAGAGAGAATTTCTCGATCAAGAAGTTGTACTGCTAATTGCCGACCACAGGATCCAGCAGCGCCGACGATGGCGACGTTTTTACGACTGCTCATGAAACGTCTTCCGGTACGTCAATTCTGTAGTCGGTGACCTGCGTGTCGTCAGTACCGAGATCGGTGAAGTTGTCATAGGCCCGAGCCGCCATGAATTCTCGCCACGCAAAGGGCCGATAGCGCGGGCCAGATGTTGAGAGTTCGGGGACAGGTTCAATGGTGGATTCGCGCGGCGGATTGCCAAAGTAAGGAATCGAGAACCGACGCTGTTCGGTCATTGGGAGAACGCGATGGATCGCGGCGCGATAGAGATCGTTCGTCCAGGCCTGGGTGCAATCGCCAAGATTGACCACAATCGTGCCTGGTTCGGGTGGGACATCGATCCAGATGCCATCAGATGCGAGCGCCTGAAGTCCGCCAGTGTCGTCTTGAAGAAGAAGTGTGAGAGTGCCGGGATCGGTGTGATGGCCAAGGGCAACCTCACCAAGGTCGGCGAGTCCATCTCGTTCATCGTCGGGAACGGGATCGCCAAGCGTGTAGAGGTTGAGACGAACGGTGCTTCCTTGGCGGGCGCAGTTGAGAGCAGTGCTTGAGGAAGGGCCAAGCTTGAGGATCGAATGAAGCAGCATCGTCGTTCGATGAGCGAGGTCGCTCATTGCCTCGAAATGCTGCACCATTGCGTCGCGAAAGCCGGGAAGTTCTGGCCAGCGGTTCATGGCCTCGCCAACAGAAGGGTCAACGAAGTCGAAGACCTCTTTATGGTCTCGAACTCGTTTGGTGAGTTCCCGATCGAACCAGCCGAGGGGGTTCTGTTCGGTGCGTCGAATTGCAGTGCGGGTTGACCGGGGAGCGTCGAAGAATCGCTCGGTCTCGGTCCATGTGTTGGCGATGACCGAATCAAGACCGTGGCCAACGAGGAGGAAGAATCCATGGTCACGACACGCAGCGTCGAGATCCTCTCGTGCAGTGGCACTGGGATTGGAAATGTCGACGATCGGAACGGCGGGCATGTCCCATTGTGGCCCGTCGCTCGCAGCTGCGCCTGACTCGACTCAGTGGAGTCGTCCTAGGCTTAGCGAATGGGTGTTCCTCTTGCGATTCTTGATCTTGCCATCATCGGTTCTGGAGATTCTGTTGCCGATGGTCTCAACGCATGTGTTGAGGTAGCGAAGACCGCAGAAGCCAATGGCTATAGCCGGGTTTGGTACGCCGAACATCACAACATGGACGCAGTTGCTTCGTCGGCAACGGCGGTCCTCATCGCCCATGTGGCGGCAAACACTGAGTCAATCCGTTTGGGTTCGGGCGGCATCATGCTCCCGAATCATTCGCCCCTCACCATTGCTGAACAATTCGGCACACTTGCGACGTTGCATCCCAATCGAATTGATCTCGGACTTGGTCGCGCTCCAGGAACCGATCAGGTCACCGTGCAAGCACTTCGGCGTGACCCACGCGCCGCGGAACATTTCCCCCAAGACGTTCTTGAGCTTCAGGCCTTCCTCGGCGATACGACGCGAGTACCGGGCGTTCATGCAACCCCAGGCCGCGGAACCCATATTCCGATCTACATTCTTGGCTCATCGCTTTTTGGTGCAGAACTGGCTGCAGTCCTTGGTTTGCCGTTCGGATTCGCTTCGCATTTCGCTCCGCATCAACTGCGTGAAGCGGTTGCGTTGTATCGATCAAACTTCCGTCCGTCCGAGCAACTCGACCATCCGCATGTCATTGCTGGCGTGAACGTGATCGCGTCTGATTCCGAGGACGACGCGCAGTCGCAATTCACCACGACTCGCCGCGCGCGTCTGCGCCGGTTCTTGTTGAAGCCGAATGTCGATGTCCCCGATGCTGAAGTCGACCGAATCCTGGCGTCTCCTCAAGGCGCGCAGATCGCAGCGATGATGAAGCACACCGCTGTGGGGACACCGGCTGCAGTCCGCGACCAATTGCTCGAGTTCACGGCGTATGCCGAGGCCGATGAACTTATGGTGTGTCATCAGTCACCCACAGTCGAAGGGCGTTTGCGATCGATCGAACTCACCGCAGAGGCTATGGACTTAGTGGGCGTCTGATCCTTCGGCTCTAAACGGAAACGCGTTTGCTTCGAATCAACTGGGCGCAACAATGATTCTCGCGACGAGCACGACCAAAAGAATTACCGACAGCGCAGTCTGCAGCATCATCATGACCTTGACCGGTCGTGTTCGGATGCCTTCGAGTGTTGGCCCGAATGTTGATTGTGTATTGAAGGAAAGAAAGAGGTAATCGATCCAGCGAGGCGGATCGTCTGGGTGCGCGCCATTTGGCGGAAAATCAAACGCCCCACCCTTGAGGTAGGCGTCGGCAAGCTGATACCAGAGCGAGAACGCCAGCATGTTGGATGCGAAGAGCAGTCCCAAGTCAAGGATCAACCAGTTCTGGCTGGTGTTTTGAAGGCTGCGCGCCATGACCAACGTGATCATGTTGATGATGACATTGAGAGACGCCGCCGAGAGGTAGACGCAGAGAATGATCAGTGTGAATCGTGAATGGGATTCTCGAGATGCGTTGAATCGACGGCGGACAAATTCAATGATGACGACAACAAAGACGACGACGAAAAGGACATCGGAGATATCGCCGATTGCTCGAACGAGTTTCTCGGTGAAATCAGCATCGTTGCGGATGCCTTCAACTCGGAGCCTCAGCACCACATCCATGGCCTGAATGAGAAGGACAACGAGAAAGAACGAACCGAGTCGGATGGGATTGCGGTGCCAGTCGTTTTTGCAAAGGCCGCTTTCGCAGCAGGGCAACTCTGGTTTCGAAGTCTCGGACTCGTTGTTGTCAGACACAAAACAACTTTCTTACTTATGGGTAATTGTTCAGAATCTTGTGTTTTCGGATCGCACCTTTGAACACTACGCCTGACTAGTCTTGTCCGGTCTACTAAGGAGCTCCTATGAAGTCGAAAATCGCTGGATTTTCAGCCGTTGTTGTCGTTGTTGCGGTTCTGGCACTTGCGGCGGGATGTTCTTCCTCCTCTTCGCCAAAGTCCTCCGACACAATTCGTATTGGTCTCGAAGCACCCATTACGGGATCGCTCGCGGAATTGGGCCAAGGCATGTTGAACGGTGCCAAGCAAGCCGCAACGTATGTCAACGCAAATGGTGGTGTCGGCGGAAAGAAGATCGAGATTGTCGCCATCGACGATAAGGGCGACCCCGACGCCGGCGTCGCTGCTGCAAATAGCGCCGTGAAGGCTGGACTCGACGCCGTCGTTGGTCCCTACAACTCAGGCGTTGGCCTGAAGACGCTTCCTATTTACATGGAGGCAGGGCTTGTGCCGTTGCGTTTGACCTCGTCTGACCAAACCGCGGGGATGGGCTTCACATTGCAGCCGATGACTTCGCAGATTGCACCTGTTGCAACTGATGCACTTGTGAAGCAACTCAAGGCCTCATCAGTTGCGCTCATCGTTGATTCCACGACCGATTACACCAAGTCTGCTGCTGAAGCGATGACCACATCGTTGGGTAAGGCTGGCGTCAAGATCACGACCACGGAGTCGATTGCGCCGGGAGCAACGTCTTACGCCGACACGGTCACCAAGGTTCTCGCAACGAATCCGTCATCGGTCTATGTCATCACGTACTTCCCCGAAGCTGGGCTCATTGCGCAGGCGATGCTCGCCTCGAATACTGCGGTGAATTGCCTCGCTGACTACGGCGCCTACGACAACGGGTACATCACTGCAGCCGGAATCCCGGCCGCGCAGAAGTGCCCGGTGGTTGGCGTTCCCGCACCGAGCGACTTCCCGAATAGCGCATCGCTGGTCGAGGCCTACACCAAGCAGTTCAATTCGGCTCCGGGTTCATGGTCGCCCTATACCTACGACTCGGTGCTCGTCCTCGCCGACGCCATTGGCCGCGCAGGTGGTACGTCTGCCGCAGCACTGAAGAGCGCACTCGCAGCCACCAGCGGCTGGAAGGGCTGGACCGGCACCGTTGCGTTCGACGCGACAACCGGAAACCGCATTCCTGCGCCAGTCACCGTCAATACGGTGACCAGCGCCGGTGTGTTCCAGGTTGACCCGGCCTGGATCACGGCAACCGGCTTTACCTACTGAGGCTGAATTCAGGAGCGATTTCGCACCAGGATTCGAAGGAGGGAAGTAGAGCGAACAGATAGTGTTCGTTCGTTCGTTCCTTCTGGAGGTTTCGTGGTGGGTGTTCGTCGTTCGTTGAAGTTATTGATCGCGTTGTTGGCCGGGGCATTGCTCGCCCCGGCCATTGTCGTGTCGGCAGCGACGTCGAGTGCTCAGATCATTTCCAACTCGGGACGTAACTTCACGCTTCGCTATTCGAACAACATCAATGGTCAGATCACCATTGCCGCCAACACGTTGATGCAGTGCCCTATAGCAACCCCTGACCCCACAGTGAATAGCGGCTGTGCAGGCGCCCGTGCCGGCACAAACGCCCGCAACAACAACACATTCGATATGGGTTGGCTCGATGTTGATGCAGATCCAACAACTTTCAATTCATCGCAGGCGACACTTAACCTCCCAACCGACGGGGTTGTTCTTTTTGCCGGCCTCTACTGGACGGGTATCCAGAAAAAGGGCGACGTCATCACCGGTGCAAACGGATATGTGGGTGTGCCGTTGCCACCTCCGAATGCATCCGCAATCGGCCAGGTGAAGTTCAAACTTCCGGACTCATCGGCGTATCAAACCGTCACCGCCGCGAATGTTGACTTGGGTCCCATTTCGCTTGGGAGCGGCTACGGAGCATTTGCCGATGTCACCGAGTTGGTGACTGAGGCAGGACCTGGCACCTACACGGTTGCCGACGTTCAAACTGGTACTGGCGGGAACACTGCTGCGGGTTGGTCCCTTGTCGTTGCCTACGCAGATCAAACCGAGCCGCTTCGGAATCTCTCAGTGTTCGATGGCTTAAAGGTTGTCTCCGGGTCTAGTGCCATTGATATTGCGTTGTCAGGATTCAAAACTCCGTCGGCCGGAACTGTTCGCACAACGATCGGTGTGGTCGCCGCTGAAGGCGACGCGGGCGCAACCGGCGATTACCTGTCAGTGAATGACAACTTGTTAACCGACGCGGTGCACCCTCCGAACAACGCGGAAAATTCAACTATTGCCAATCGTGGTGCGCACGTCACAACGAAGAACCCTGATTGGCGTAACCAACTTGGATACGACTCAAGTCTTTTCTCCGCCGATGGATTTCTTCCTAACGGAGCAACAACCGCGATGTTTCGCGCGAAGACCAGCGGAGACACGTATGCACCGCAGGCCATCACCTTCGCGACGGAACTGTTTTCTCCACAGGTCGATCTGACAAAGACCCAAAGCTTTCCGGTGTCAACGAACGCTGAACCTGGCGCAACTATTCGTTACACAATCACCGCCACGAACAACGGGACGGGACCAGCAACCAACGTGGAACTGGTTGATCCGTTGCCAGGCGGAACGATAAGTAGCGGATCACCGACGGTGACGAGTGGAGTCGGGAACGCGACGTTTGAAAGTAACTCGGTCACAGCGCGGCTTGGGTCGGGTGCCACGCCATCAAGTGGCGGCACGCTCGGGGCTGGCGAGTCTGCCTCGGTGGAGTTTGATGTTGTGATTGATGGCGATGCTGCGCTAGGTAGCGCAATTACGAATACCGCTCAGTTGCGATTTGTCTCTCCCGATCTTGGGCTTCCGATCTCGAAAGTCGCCACTCGTTTAGCGACGGTTACCTATCCCGACCCAGCAGTTGTAAAGACTATCGATTCAACGACTCCCGTCTCAGGGGGCACTCGCTATCGATTCAAGGTGCTTGTCTCAAACGCGGGGACTCTCCCGGCGTCGTCACAACTAATTTCCGTGAGCGATGTGCTCGGATCTGCGGCGACCAACATCACCTCCTCTGGCAGCGGATGGTCGTGTTCCTCCGGTGGTGCCCAAACGCTGAACTGTGAAAACTCGTTTACTGGGCTTCTCCCCGGAACCTCGTTGGACCCGCTTTTTGTTGAAGCTGATTTCGCGGCAGGACAACCGGTGACAAACACCGCGACGGTGTCCGGTGGAGGTCAACCCACCGACCCGAACAGCCCTGCGCTGCTAAACGATGTTTCAAACGTGTCGGCGGGAATCTCTCCAGTCGCCAATCTTCGCCTCGCGAAGTCAGCGCTTACCGGAACAGTGAGTGTGGGTTCTCTCGCCGGGTACCGACTTGAACTGCGTAACTCTGGCCCAGCAGCAGCAGGAAATTCCGTTCTTGTCGATACCGTTCCTGCCTATCTGGATGTCGAAACAGTGACGACCCCTCAAGGCTCGTGCACGACAACGGGTGGTGGCGGATCCCCAACGACAGTTTCGTGTGCGCTTGGCACCGTCCCAGTCGGAACCACTGTCACGGTGGTTCTTCGTGCTCGTGTGCAGGTGGAACTTGCGGGTACGACGGTGATCAACACCGCAACAGCAGGCTCGGACGTCACTCCGACGCCCGTGACTGACACCGCTCCGCTTACAATTCGACCGGCAACCGATCTGTCAATTGCAAAGACCACATCACTCGAGGTCGCTCAGCAGGGCGACGCAGTGTCATGGACAGTTACTGCTTCCAATGACGGAGCAGCATCTGCAACAAACCTGCAGATTGTTGATCAACTTCCGTCAGCAGTCGATAGAGCAACAGTTGTTGCCACCCCGAGTAGCGGAGGCACCTGTACTCAAACGAACAGCACTGTGAGTTGCTTATGGAGCGGCGCAACGGCACCGAGCGCTACTCGAAGCGTGACAATTACCGCTTCTTTCTCTTCCGTGGTACCTGCTACTGATCGACTCGCAATCAACAACGCCAAAGTTTTTGCAGTGACTGACGATTTCGATCCATCAAATAACACTGCGTTTGCAACGACTCGAATCACCCCGTTTGCTGATTTGGAAGCTTCAGCGAATGGTCCTGGGATTATTGCGCCCGGTGAAACCGCAATGCTCTCGTTCACTGCTCTCAACAACGGTCCCACCGACGCCGTCGCAGCAACGATGGTTGTCACGATTCCGACCGGGCTTTCGGTAGAGGCTGTTCCTAGCGGATGCACCGCATCGGGCGTCACGGTTTCGTGTGCATTGGGAGACCTCGCAAACGGAGCATCAGCAACGATCGAGATAGAGGTGCGCTCGGCGCGCACGCCGGTTCCGACATCGCGAGACACCGAAGTCGTCGTGGCCTCAAACACCGCTGATCCGATCCCAGAAAACGACATGGACCTCACTCCACTGGCAACGACTGCTGCTCCGACAATCGATTCGGTGACACCTGGATCGGGCCCGGAGTCAGGCGGTACTGAGGTAACGGTTGACGGCACAAACCTCACAACGGAAACCACCGTCGAAATCGGAGGCGTTCCATGTGAGCCGGTCATTTTTGTCACGACTTCACAGCTGATGTGCACCACAGGGCCTCAAGATCCCGGGGTGTTTGATGTGGTCGTGACAACTGCCGATGGTCAGACAGCGACTCTCGTCCGAGGTTTCACCTACGTTCTGACTCCGGTGGTTATACCTTCGTTCACGGGTTGAGAATCGCCCCCTAGGTCGAACGCTCTCAGGGACGAAGAATCGCGCCGGGCAATGCGCCAGTGTGCACGCCATCAATGAAGAGTGGCTCGCCGTTCACAATCACTGCGTCGTAACCGCGAGCGCCGAACACGAGTCGGCCAGCGCCGGTGGGGAAGTCACGGAGCAACTCAATAGGTTCGATTCCAAGTTCATCAGTCGTGAACACCACGATGTCGGCCGCCTTGCCAACTTCGAGAACACCTCGGTCGGTCAGACCATGAAGGCGGGCGGGCTCAGAGGTGAGTCGAGCAACTGCTTGTTCCAACGTCATCATGTCGGGAACGGTTTCGGTCAGCGTGCGGGTGGTGTAGTCGGCGCCGCAGAAGGTGAGCAGATGCGCGCCACCATCACTCGAGCCCGCCAATGTGAGGGGATGGGTGACGATCTCTTTGGTTGCAGCTGCCAACGCAGGGTCGGCTTTGCGTCGCCATACGAAAACGGTCTCGAGTCCGTCGGAAAGGGCGAGATCAATCATGGCATCGACCCCGTCGATGCCGGCCCCAGTTGCGAGTTCAGCGATCGTCTTTCCGACCGCAGCGTTGAGCGACTGCTTACTTACCGAAGCAACACTGACATCCTGCCAACCGAAAACGAAGGAGCGACCGGCGGTATCAGCGAACTCACTGCGCATCGCAGCACGGTTTGGTTCAAGCCCGAGTTCGACAGCTCGTTCGGCCATCGGAAGGGTGAGCACTCGACGGAACGTGGGCATTTCGTCGAGCACGAACGTGGAGTCCAACGAGAAGTGAATGCCCTTCACGTTGATCATGTACATCGGATGAATATGGTGACCAGCGGCCGCCGCTTCTTCACAGAACCGAAGCGCATTGCGATGCCCTTCGGGATTACCGGGGAAAAGTGTGAGCGGATTGATGTTGATGAGTTTGAAACCTGAGGCCTCACTCATAGCGAGCAGTAATTCTTGATCGGCGTCATCGAAATCGGCCGAACCTGAGCGTGGAAGAAATTCAATGACGCCGTGTTCGAATTCGGAAAGCACTGCGCACAACGCGATGAGTTCGGCGGGCTCAGCCAAGTTCGAGGGAACCGGTTTGCCATCATGATCGGAGTGAATATCAAGCTGCGAACTTGAGAACCCGATCGCGCCTTGTGTCATCGCAACGCGAACAAGTTGGGCCATCTGTGTGATTTCGTCGTCGGTCGCAGCGCGTTCCGATGCTTCAGCGCCCATCACGAGTCGGCGAATCGCGCAATGGCCGACGTAGCCAACGAGGTTGATGCCGATGCGGCCTTCAAGGCCGTTCAGAAAATCCCCGTAATCGCCACCGCGGAAGTCGACGCCTTCAAGAAGTGCAGCAACTTCCATTCCTTCGACACGAGAAAGCATGTTGATGAGCCAAGCCACGCTCTCGGGGTCGGCCGGAGCGATGCTGAATCCGCAGTTTCCCATCATGGCGGTGGTGAC
>JBILIB010000177.1:0-3942 GCA_044350215.1 Acidimicrobiales bacterium | reverse complement strand
ATGTTCCGGTGAAGGTCGCTGCGGCTACCTCAACCTTTACCGTTGGTGTGACTGCTGCAGTTGGTCTTCTTGTCTACGAATCACAGGGACGCATTGTGGTTTCTGACGCTGCGCTTGTTGCGGCTGCTGGCTTAGTTGGTGGCACCGTCGGCGTTCGACTGCAACATCTCCTGCCGCCTCCGTTGGTGCGCCGAGGTCTTTCCTTTACCCTCGCCGTCATCGGCGTCTTGCTGATTGTGCGCCGATGAACGATCTCGGAGTTCTTTCAAAGATTCTGATGATCGCTCTTGTGGTGACATTTGTATGCGCACTTGGTGGCGCATTTCTCCCAGGAACGGCGGGTGTTTGGAGCGGAACTGCGTGCATCGTCATCTTGATTGCTGCGCCAGTTTTGCGGGTGACATGGCTTGTCGTGGATTGGACCAAATCTCGGGACGTGAAATTCGCACTCTTGGGTTGTGCGTTGCTCGTTGTCCTCGCATCGAGTGGTGCAATCATCTTTCTTCGTTAGCACCAGGCTCTTCAGGCGAAGGCAAAAGAGCCTCGGTAGGCTTTCAGAATGACCTCGGATGGACTGGCTCGACCAATCGATTTTTCTGCACGTTCTGCCCAAGGCATTCATCTTGGTGTGTCGTTAGGCGGCGGTGGAATCTTCTTCGTTGCTTGGCAGGTCACCTATCTCGAGCAGTTAGCGCAGTTAGGCGTGGACATAAAGGGCGCCGGTCGTGTTGTTGGCACATCGGCAGGTTCATTGGTCGCGTCAATTCTCGAGGCGGGAAATCTGCGTCGATTCGAACGTGAAGTTTCCCTTTTCGCCAAGACCCCAGCCCTTGTCAGCATGTTGGCGCCTTCGGGTTCGTTGAAGCCAAGTCAACAGCGTGCTCTCGATGTCTTTGTCGCTGCACAAAACGCAGAACCTGAACTGGTCCGGGCCATTGGGCATGAAGCGCTGGCCGCTCTCACTCCCTCGGCAAACAAGATGGCCCGAAGCGTTTCCGCGATGCTGCTCTCACGATCATGGCCTGCCGATGCACTACACATCACCTGTGTCGACACACTCACAGGTGAACGTTGTGTCATCACGCGCAGCGCCGGAGTTCGTATCGAGCGCGCGGTTGCGGCAAGTAGCGCTGTTCCTGGAATCTTCAGTCCGCAGCCCATCGGCGATCGTCGTTGTATGGATGGGGGAGTGAGTGGATCTGGTACTCACCTCGACCTACTCGCCGGATGCGATCGCGCTGTCATCCTGAGTCTTACGACAACCACTCCGGCCCCGGTTGGGGCGATGACACAGGTACCAGGGAACTTTGCCAAAGAGGTGTCAGCACTTGAAGCATCTGGCACAAAGGTATTTCTGCGCAGCCCGGAAACTATGGACATCACCAAACTGATGGATCCAAAGTCGGTTCCCGAGGCCATCGCCATGGCGAAACGTCAAGCAGTGGCCGATGCCGATGCGCTTCGGACGTTCATCGCGTAGATCCGTTGCGCAGAGCTCTCTCTTTTGGGGCAGGATGAGGAGATGGATCGGATTTCTCCTACACGAGCAGTCACTAAAGAAGAGATCGACACCTTTTGGCGCGACGGTGTTGTTTGTCTGAGGTCGATCCTTCCGATCGATCTTGTTGCTTCAATGGAAGCTCCCATCGAGGATGCGCTCTCGAGTACCGCAACGACCAATCTTTCCGAGATGGCCGACGCCCTCGAATCCGGTGGCATTGCGCGCCTTGTCGATGATTCCGTCGCTTCGTCCGGTGCGCCACGCGGTCAATTCAAGGCAGGCACTGACCATTGGCTCATTCAAGAAGAGTTCAAGGCATTCGCACTTCGATCTCCGCTTCCTGAAATCGTTGCGTCGCTTCTTCAAAGCGACGAGGTGCGTTTCTATGAAGACAGTGTGTTGGTGAAAGAACCGGGAACGCAGGAGAAGACCGGATTCCATCAGGACATGGCGTATTTCCATCTCGATGGCGATCTCGTTTGCACGACGTGGGTTCCACTCGATGTTGTCACTGCGGAAATGGGAGCAGTTCGGTTTGTCGTTGGCTCCCATCTCGACGCCACGAAGTATCGGCCGAGCATGTTCGTTTCGGAACTGGCGATGCCCGGAACTGAAGGTGCAGAGGTTCCCGACTATGACAAGCAGGTCGGCGAGGCGCGAATTATTAGTTTCGATACCGCACCCGGTGACCTCACCGTTCACCATGCGCGCACAATTCACGCCGCGAGCGGAAATCTGAGTCGTACCCAGCGCCGCCGAGCGATCAGCGTTCGCTACACCGGAGACAACACGCGCTTCAAGGTTGTGCCTGGTTCACCAATGAAGGAACATCACAGTTCACTTGTCGAAGGCGAACTATTGAATGATGCCTGTCCTCTTGCCTGGCCGTAGCGTCACCGAACGGGTGTCAGCGAGGACAACTGCCACTCGCCATCTTCTTTGTAGGTGATTTCCCCTACGGGTGAATCGGTCCGCAAGTTGATATGCCGTTCCATCCGCACGAGCAGCATGTCCTGCAGGGAATACCAGTAGTCGATGGTGGTCGTACCCTTTTGCGGGCCGGTGAGGAGGTCGGTCTCGCGGTAGTGAAAAGTCGGAGTAGCGACTGAATTGATGTCGAGAGACTCAGCGCCGAGCGATTCGAAGGTGACGGCAGAGGTGGTAGTTCCGCTAATGCTGTCGCTAATTCCCGTGCAGGTAGAGGTCGAAACTTCCTCACGACGCTCACCCATCTTGATGATCTCGCCGGGAGGAGAGCAGATGAACGTAGAGATGTTGGTGATCGACGCTGCTCCGAGATCCCAGCTGGTTGTCGTTTGATTGCCGTGTTCGGTGAGGACGCCATTGTCGATGCAATAGTTCCAACGCTGCTGGAAGGCAGCATTGAAATCCACACTTGTTGTCCAGCAGTTGTCACCTTGATGGGTCACTGTCACGGGAGCAAAGGTTCCGTAGTTCTGACTTGTCGGCGGAAAACTGATTGAGGCTTTCCCTGAAGCCTCAGACTGATACACACCGGCCGGTGGGCGGACAACAACCGCACCGATGGATTCAATTTTTGAGGGGTCGCCATCGCGAAATGCCTGAAGTGCATCATCGAAAGACTTCGCACCGGGATTGTCACGAAAAACGAACATCGATAAAAGAACGATGATCGGAACGAAGACAAGAGCCGCGACGATGGATCCAGTAATGGTGATCCACCGCAACGAATGTCGCGAAGCGGACATTGCACCCCCCGGTCCAGTGGCCCGGGTATCAATCTACGACGGTGCGGTGGCTGCGTACAGGACAGAACAGTTAATGCCGTCGTACCAGAGTTCGTTAAGGGCCAGGTACTCACCAGCAGCATCTCGGCCCGAACCATTCAACGCGTTTGCTGCAGCAACACCCCATTGCGCTGACCATCGAGCAGATGCGGGATCGACGTTTCGGCTGGCAAGGAGGTCGACGAGTGCAGTAACTCCCGATTCAGCGAGAAGGACCGAGTTAATGAGCCCAGGAAGTGTCACGGTGCTTCGAGTGTCTGCACCAACGCCATTGCCGATGATGCCATTTGCCCCGGTATTCGACACGAGCCCGGTGCCGAAGATGAAGTGGGTAACGGCGACGGAGGCTTGCTGAATTTCTTCATTAACTAGCTGAGTATCTGAAGGAGTTGCCGCGACTGTTGCTGAAAGTGCATTCAAGCCAAGTGCAACAAACACAGGATCACCACTGGAATCGGTTGTTGCTTTCGACCCAATAACTGCTGTGAGGTAGTCCAGATTCGCGTTGCCGGCAGTTATCAGAAAATTGGTATAGCCCGAGAGAAACTCGGATGGTGGGGCAGTAGTGGTGACTGCAGGATTCGGAGTGGATCGCACGACTTCGATCGCGTCAGGACCAAAGACCTCGATGGCTGCTTTTTGTTCGGCAATCGCCGCGGCAGTTATGCCATA
>JBILIB010000056.1:0-12115 GCA_044350215.1 Acidimicrobiales bacterium | reverse complement strand
CAAAGCGCTGGTGAAGCGTCGAGATCGTGTACTCGGTAAGTGAAATTTCGTGAGCGCGGATGTTGTCCATGCCAACGCTATTGAGCCATTCGACCGCCGCGCCAAGTCCGATGATTTCAGCAATGGCTGGCGTGCCTGCTTCGAACTTCCAGGGCAGATCGTTGGTTGTGAATCCGTCGAGGCGAACATCGCGGATCATTTCCCCGCCGCCGAGGAACGGCGGCATCGCCTCAAGGAGATCTTCGCGTCCATAAAGAACACCGATGCCGGTGGGGCCACACATCTTGTGTCCAGAGAACGCAAGGAAGTCGGCGCCGAGTTCTTGAACATTGGTTGTGCTGTGGGGAACCGATTGGCAGCCGTCGATCATGCTGATTGCGCCGGCCTTGCGGGCGGCGGCGGTGAGTGTGCGAACCGGGTTCATGGTTCCAAGCACATTCGACATTGCGGTGACCGAGAGAACTTTGGCGCCATCGAGAAGCGCGTCGAGTTCGGTGAGATCGAGGCGTCCTTCGGTATCGAGTGGAATCCAACGCAGTTGAATTCCGATCTCGGCAGCGAGCATGTGCCACGGAACGATGTTGGCGTGATGTTCCATGTGGCTGAGCACGACGACATCGCCGGCAGAAAGATTTGCTCGTCCCCAACTCTGCGCAACCATATTGAGAGCTTCGGTTGCGTTCTTGGTGAAGATGATTTCGGAAGAGGAACGCGCGCCAATGAAATCGCGAACAAGTGCTCGAGCCATTTCCATACGGTTCGTGGCTTCTTCAGCGATCATGTAGACGCCACGATGCACATTCGAATTAATCGTGCGGTAGTAGTCGTCCATCGCGTCCAGAACTGCAAGCGGTTTCTGCGAGGTGGCGGCCGAGTCGAGATAGACGATTGGTTTGCCGTGCACCTCGCGCGAAAGAAGCGGGAACTGTGCCTTCATAGCGGTCCCGTCAATCGGGTCAATGCTTATAGCCATGCGTCGTACCCCTCGGCTTCGAGCTTGCGGGAAAGCTCGGGACCACCTGATTCGACGATGCGGCCGTTGATGAGCACGTGCACGAACGAAGGGTTCAGCTCATCGAGAAGTCGCTGGTAATGCGTAATGGCGAGAATGCCGAGTTCCGGACGGGCGGCGAGCACTTCGCGCACGCCTTTGGCGACGATGCGCAATGCATCGATGTCGAGGCCGGAATCGGTTTCGTCAAGGATGGCGATGTCAGGCTGAAGGATCGCCATCTGGAGGATTTCGTTGCGCTTCTTTTCGCCACCAGAGAAACCTTCATTGAGGTAGCGGTCGGCGAATGAGGGATCCATATCGAGTCTGGTCATCCACTCCATGATCTCGAGTCGCAATTCGAGCATGGAAAGGTCGATGCCGCGACGGGCCGACCAGGCTTGGCGAAGGAAGTTCAGAACCGAGACGCCCTGGATCTCTTGCGGGTACTGGAAAGCAAGGAACATGCCGGCCTTGGCCCGCACGTCGGTGGACCAATCGGTGACGTCGTCGCCTTTAAAAAGGATGCGGCCCGAGGTGACCTGATACTCAGGGCTTCCGAGAAGGGCAGATGCAAGGGTCGACTTGCCCGAACCGTTGGGGCCCATGAGTGCATGGACCTCACCTGCACTGATGACAAGGTTGACGCCACGCAGGATCTCGACGGGATTCTCACTGGCGGTAGAGACGTGAAGATCCTCGATGGTGAAGAGGGGGGACATGCCTGCAGTCTAGAGCCACGGGGGGATTCGCACTACCGCCGTAGGAGAAATTACTGACTTCAGCGCAGGGGACTACCAGCCTCGGTCGACCCATTCCTGCAGATGGGGTCGTTCGTGGCCGATGGTGGTCCAGTTGCCGTGGCCGGGAAGGACGATGGTGTCGGCGGAATAGGTGAAGAGTCGCTGATCAAGCGAGTCAATGATTGTCGCGAAATCTCCGCCTTCGAACGAGGTGTTGCCGGGGCCTCCGGGGAACAAGGTGTCGCCCGAGAACAACAACGGGCTTCCTTCAAGGGCAAAGCACATCGAACCGCGTGTGTGGCCCGGCGTTGCGATCGTGCGGAGGCGAAGCCGACCAACCTCAATGACGTTGTCATCTTCCAAAATACTGTCGTAGGCCTCGAGCATTTCGGCATCGGCAGCAGTAACAGCGACGTCGTAACCGGCATCGCGCACGGCAGGAACAGCCTGAATGTGATCCCAGTGACCGTGGGTTTCGATCACCCGGCGTACGCCGAGCGCGCGGCAGAGTTCAAGCAATCGTTCGTGTTCATTCGCAGCGTCGATCAGAACGCCATCGCCAGTCTCAGTGCAGCGAATAACAAAGACGTTGTTGTCCATCGGTCCGACCACAACGGCATGGACTTCGAATCCGGTCTCAGCGAGCAGAAGCGTCATGGCAACAGTCTCGCAGGAGATTGGCCTTGGAGGGCTACCGTTTGGCGATGAAAGCAATCGTCTGCGAGCAATTTGGGCCGGTCAGCGACCTCCGACTAGTTGAACGTGAAAGCGCTGCGGTGGGTCCAGGAGACGTTCGTATTGCTGTTACCGCGTGCGGAGTCAATTACGTCGATGGACTTTTCGTTCAGGGTAAGTATCAGATCAAGCCTCCGGTTCCGTTCGTTCCCGGCATGGAGGTTGTGGGTCGAGTCGTTGAAATTGGCTCTGACGTCACGACTCGTTCGATTGACGATCGCGTCTTTGTGAACGTTGGTCTTGGCGGATACGTCAGTGAAGTTGTTGTCGCCGAAGCGCGTACGGTGCTGTTGTCTGATTCGATCACCGACGGACAAGCAGCGACGTTCACGCAGAGTTATCTCACTGGCTGGTTTGCACTTCGTGAACGCGCGCAGGTGCAGAGCGGACAACGTCTCCTAGTGCTCGGAGCGGGAAGCGGCGTCGGCCTTGCGGCGGTTGATATTGGTTCCATGCTCGGGATGAGCGTCATCGCTGTTGCGTCCACGGAGGAAAAGCGTGAACTCGCTCGTTCACGCGGTGCCGAAGCTGTCATTGATTCCACAACAGAGGATGTAAAGGAACGAGCCAAGGAACTTGGCGGCGGCTCGGTGGATGTTCTCTATGACCCAGTTGGCGGAAATCTCGGGACGACCTGTCTGCGCGCTCTTGGCGACAACGGGGCCTATCTGGTCATCGGATTCGTGGCCGGAATCCCGAGCCTCCCGGCGAACCAGATTCTGCTGCGAAACCGCAGAGTCGTCGGCGTCGATTGGGGTGGTTGGGCCCTGCGAAATGGCGAGCGCAACGAGGGGCTGACAACTGAGGTGCTAGCGGAAATCAAGAAAGGCACCCTGAATCCGGTCGAACCCGTCGCCTACCCCTTGGCTGAGGCTGCTCGGGCGCTGACCGACCTTGAGCAACGCCGAATAGCAGGCAAGGCAATCCTCGTTCCCTGACGGAAACGAATCGGCCCAGAGATGTGCCGCACGCCCCCTGTGTCGGCTAGAACTACCCCCTGCGGCAGTTGCTGCACACGTCAACCGGCGGGGGACCGACCCCCGTTCGCGACCGGAGGCCACCACCATGAACTTTGCCTTCTCTGAGGAGCAGGAAGAGCTTCGCAACATCGTTCGTCAGTTCCTCGAGGCCAAGTCCTCAGAAGCCGATGTCCGTGAGCAGATGGAAACCGAGCGCGGGTACGACCCCGACGTATGGGCGCAGATGGCCGAGCAACTCGGCCTGCAGAGCCTCACCATTCCCGAAGAGTTCGGTGGTCAGGGTTATGGCTACGTCGAACTCATCGTTGTTCTTGAAGAAATGGGCCGTTCGCTTCTGTGCGCGCCGTACTTCTCCTCTGTTGTTCTTGCCGCCAACACCGTGATGCAGTCCGGTGACGATGGCGCCAAGGCCGCGATCCTTCCGGGCATTGCGTCGGGTGAAACCATCGCCACGGTTGCCTTCACCGAACCGAATGGTCGCTGGGACGAATCCGGTATCGAAGCAACCGCCACCAACGATGGCGGAACGTGGAAGATCAATGGCACCAAGTCCTACGTCATCGACGGTCACACTGCGAACGTGATCATCGTCGCGGCCCGCACCGCTGCTGGCGTGAGCCTCTTCTCCGTCGCTGGCGACGGCGCCGGCCTCACCCGCACTGCACTGGCCACCATGGACCAGACCCGCAAGCAGGCCAAGCTTGACTTCTCCAACGTTGAAGGCACACTCATTGGCACCGACGGTGCTGGCTGGAACGTTCTCTCCACCGTTCTTGACCTTGCTGCTGTCGGCCTCGCTGCAGAGCAGGTCGGTGGCGCTCAGATGTGTCTCGACATGGCGGTGCAATACGCCAAGGATCGGGTGCAGTTCGGTCGTCCCATCGGTTCGTTCCAGGCCATCAAGCACAAGTGCGCCGACATGCTGCTCGAGGTTGAGTCAGCAAAGTCCGCTGCGTACTACGCCGGCTGGTGTGCATCAGAACTCAACGACGAACTGCCCGCAGTGGCGTCGCTGGCCAAGGCCTACTGCTCTGATGCGTACTTCCATGCGTCTGCCGAGAACATTCAGATTCACGGTGGCATTGGTTTCACCTGGGAACACCCGGCGCACATGTACTTCAAGCGTGCGAAGTCTTCGGAACTTCTCTTCGGTGATCCCACCTATCACCGTGAGCTACTTGCTCAGCGCATCGGCATCTGACCCGCTGGCGTACGCGACGAGCCGATTGTGATCGTCGTTTTCATCATCCTCTCCGCGTTTGCGGTGGTGGCCATCGGACTTGTTGCCGTTGGACGGCTCGCGGGCCAACTGGCGGAGCAGCCTCGTCCTGCCCTCTATGACCGCGCTGAAGCAGTTGACTTTGTTGCTGATCGCCTACCGGACGATGTCACAGCACAATTGACCTACGACGAACTTGCGAAGCTCCTGCAATGGCATCTCGACTATCTCGAAGAACTGGGTGTGGCGCGGGCCCAGGGCGTCGAGAACGTTGCCAGTGGGCCACTTGTCGCTGCCGAAGATGATGCATTGGCGTTCGTGATCGGTCGAGCAACCGACGCTGGACTCGATGTCGACGATGTGACAGTGGTGCAGGTGATCGAGGGCAACGAAGAGTACCTCGAGGCCATCGGGGCGATTGGTAATGAGCTTCCGATGCCAGAGGACCCAACCGGCAAGTAATCGCCTACAAAAGAACGGGTGACAGTTCTCAGCCGTCTACGATGACCTCATGCATCGTCCAACGAAGTTCGAACACAACCGTTGGGTGGGCGACAAGCGCACGCAGGTCGTCTACGACGTCGACAACATTGACGACCCCTCCATCATTGAAGAACTGATGGAAGCCGAGACGTTCATTTGCTTCGGGCCAGACACGGTCGATGAAGCACGCAATCGCTGCTACAAGCCCTACAAGGGCAACGGCAGCGGCCTCGTCGACGCAGAAGCCTGATTGTCTCCGGCCGTGGAGAAGCTCTTCCGGTCCGGCGATATCGAACTTGCAGGTCACCTAGCGCGCCCGCGCATTGCGCCGGGTACGTCAGCGCCGGGGCTTCTGATTTGTCATGGCTTTCCCAACCTGAATCAGGGTGGTGCACTTTCGGCTCGATCATTCCCTGAACTCGCGGAACGCATCGCCACCGAAATGGGTTGGATGGTGTTGGTGTTTAACTTCCGTGGTGCTGGCGATTCCAGCGGTGACTTTTCGCTGCACGGTTGGCGAGACGATCTACTTGCGGCGGCCGCGTATCTACGAGCCGTTGAAGGTGTGCACGGCGTATGGGCTGCCGGATACGGAACGGGTGGTTCGCTTTCAATAGCGGCTGCGGCCCTTGATGCGGAAATCCGCGGTGTCGCAGCGATGGGGTCGCCTGCCGACTTTGACGACTGGGCCAATCACCCGCGCTTGCTGCTGCAGCATGCACGCGCCACCGGAATCATTCGTTCATCGTCATTCCCATCGAATCTTGACAAATGGTCGAAGGAAATCCGCGATGTGCGCGCTGTCACTGCGATTCGGGAGGTCGCACCTCGTCCCGTGTTGATCATGCATGGCTCGGAAGACGACACCGTTCCGGTGTACGACGCCCGTGTGCTCGCCGATGCGCACGGAAGCGCTGACCTCCGAATCATCGAAGGCGGTGCACATCAGTTGCGCCATGATCCGCGCGCCGTTGCGGTGCTGCTCGGATGGCTCGACAGGCAGCGCGCTGCGGCGGCTGCTGAACGCGCCAGTTGAATTAGCTCAAGAGCGGGTTGGGCGCATCGGGATCAATGCCATGATCGGAAATTGCTGAAGCAACAACTGATGCATCGATAACCCCGTCGGCAGCGAGCGCTGAGAGCACGGCGATTTCAATGTGAGCGGCGTCGATTTCGAAGAAGCGCCGTAGTGCTTCGCGGGTGTCGGAGCGACCGAATCCGTCGGTGCCGAGTGAGACGAAACGCTTCGGAACGTACGGAGCAATTTGATCGGGAACGGACTTCATGAAGTCGGTAACAGCGACAATCGGGCCGGGGGCTGCGCCGAGTTGTTGGGTGACTTGTGCCGATCGCGGTGTGTCGGTTGGGTGCAGCCGATTCCAGCGTTCGACGTCAAGCGCGTCTTCTCGAATTCGCTTATAGGAGGTTGCACTCCAGAGTTCGGCGCCGATTCCGCGTGCAGCGAGCGCAGCTTGGGCATCGCGTGCGCCTCGATTCACCGTGCCGGAAAACACGATCGTTGCTTTCGCCTCGCAACCTTCTGGAGCTTCGGCCCACTTGTAAAGGCCACTCATGATGTCGGCGTCGGTGACGTGGTGCGGACGAGGAGGCATGACCTGGTTTTCGTTGTATGCGGTCAGGTAATAGAAGACACCTTCGCCTGCGCCATCGGGACCGCCGTACATGCGCTGAAGTCCGTTCTCAATGACCGCTGTGAGTTCGTAGGCAAACGCAGAGTCGTACACCTGACATGTGGGCACGGTCGACGCGAGCACAAGACTGTGGCCGTCCTGATGCTGGAGACCTTCACCAAGCAATGTTGTGCGCCCGGCAGTTGCGCCGATGATGAAACCTTTGGTCTGGGCATCGGCAGCGGCCCAGATGAGATCGCCCACCCGTTGAAATCCGAACATCGAATACAAGGTGAAGAACGGAACCATTGGAACGCCGCGGGTTGCGTAACTCGTTCCGGCAGCAGTGAAGCTCGCCAGCGATCCGGCTTCGGTGATTCCTTCTTCGAGTAACTGTCCGCTTTTGGATTCCACATAGGAGATAAGCAACTCGTGGTCGACAGGTTCGTAGAGCTGACCTTGGGAGGCGTAAATACCAAGTTCGCGGAATAGAACCTCCATGCCGAAGGTCCGTGCTTCGTCGGGAATGATCGGAACGACGCGGGGCCCAAAGCCTTCTGCTCGGCATAACCCGCGCAGTAGACGGGTGAACGCCATCGTTGTGGAGACGGCTTTTGTGCCAGAGCCCTCCGCGAATTCTTTATAGACAGAAGGATCGGGGAGTGCGAGTGGGCGACGGACCTGAAGCGAACGACTTGGGACAAATCCATCGAGTGCTTCACGACGTTGAGCGAGATACATCGCTTCTGGTGAGTCCGCTGGTGGTCGATAAAGAGGTGGTATCTCGGCATCAATTGCCGATTCCGGTATTTGCTCGGTGAGTTGTAAGCGATCTCGGAATCCGAGGATCTCTTCATGACTTAGCTTCTTGATCGAATGAGTCGCGTTGCGGCCTTCGACGGTCGAACCAAGAGCCCAACCCTTCACGGTTTTGGCAAGGATGACCGTTGGCACCCCTTTTGTTTCTACCGCTGACTGATATGCGGCATACACCTTCTTGTAGTCGTGGCCGCCGCGAGGAAGTGCGCGTAACTGATCGTCGGAAAGGTGTTCAACGAGTTTACGCAAGCGTGGGTCGGGTCCGAAGAAATGCTCGCGGATATAGGCGCCACTTTCGATGGCGTAGCGCTGCCACTCGCCATCGGGGGTTGAGTTCATCTTGGAGAGCAAGACACCGTCGACATCGCGAGATAAAAGTTCGTCCCAGCCTGCTCCCCACACAACTTTGATGACGTTCCAGCCCGCGCCACGGAACACGGATTCGAGTTCTTGAATGATTTTGCCATTGCCGCGGACGGGACCATCGAGTCGCTGCAGATTGCAGTTAACGACCCAAATGAGATTGTCGAGTTGTTCACGTGCGGCAAGCGAAATGGATCCAAGCGTTTCGGGTTCATCGGTTTCACCGTCGCCGAGGAAACACCACACCTTTGTTGCGCTTGTGTCGTCGATCTGGCGGTTGAGAAGGTACTTACTGAATCGCGCCTGATAAATCGAATTGAGCGGACCGAGTCCCATTGAGACTGTTGGGAATTCCCAGAACTCGGGCATGAGCCACGGGTGCGGGTAACTCGAAAGTCCGCCGCCTCCGATTTCTCGGCGGAACCTCGACATTTCTTCTTCGCTCAGTCGGCCTTCGAGATAAGCGCGCGCATAAATGCCGGGAGCAGCGTGGCCTTGCAGGTAGACGTGATCACCAACCAGCGTTCCTGAACGGCCGCGAAAAAAGTGATTGAAGCCAACTTCGAGCAACATTGCTGATGACGCGTAGGAAGAAATATGGCCACCGATGCCTTCGGCATTTTTGTTGGCGTAGATGACGGTCATTGCTGCGTTCCAGCGCAAGTATTGGCGAATGCGCTTTTCGATCTCCTCGTCGCCTGGAAACCACGGCTGTTCTTCAACGGGAATCGTATTGATGTAGGGAGTCGAGACTTCTGCTGGTGTACCGATCTGCAACTCGCGTGCCCGCTCGGTGAGCCGAGATACCAAATATCGGGCCCGGGTTTTCCCGGCGGTGTTGATGACAGCGTCGAGAGAATCGAGCCACTCAACCGTTTCTCCGGGGTCGGAATCGGGAAGTTGGCTGACGAACTGATCAAGGTCCACGAGGTGCCTTTCAGAAAATGCGTTTCACCATGATGCCCACATGGGATTGGTTACCGGCAGGTAGCCCGGTTGATTTTTTTTGAATTATGGATGTCGGTTGTTCCCTCTGACCTGTGGGACGCTGGAACAGTGACAACAGTCGTGTACACCGACGGTGCGTGCAGCGGTAACCCCGGCCCTGGTGGTTGGGCGTGGGCGGTTGTCGACGGTGGCTTTGCTAGCGGGGGAGAAGCGCAGTCCACGAATCAGCGTATGGAAATCATGGCGGCGTTCGAGGCGGTGAAATCGCATCAGGGCCCTGTTGAGATCGTGAGCGACTCGACCTATGTCGTGCATTGCTTCCGTGATCGTTGGCATGACGGCTGGAAGCGTCGGGGTTGGAGAAACTCTCAGCGCAAGCCCGTTGCAAACCGAGACCTGTGGGAACCGTTCATCGATCTTGTCTTGAGTCGTGGCGATGTCACATTTCGCTGGGTGAAAGGCCACTCGGGCGATCCCATGAATGACCTTGTCGATCGTCTGGCAGTCGAAGCCGCCACCACTCAGATGGAAGCCTCAGGCTCGAAGCCACCGACCGATCTCGGACCACCGGATACCTTCGGAACCGGCGAATCGGCGCAAGGAATCGTGGACGCTTCTCGGGCGTATCCCGATGACGACCAACTTTCGCTCTTCTAATTATCGATTGTGGTCAGAAATGCGGTGTGGAGCAGTCGCTCCCCGTATTCTCTGCAGCCATGGAAATCAATGGAATCTCAGCAATCGTTACCGGCGGCGCTTCGGGCATCGGTGAAGCATGTGCACGTCAACTCTCCGCTGGCGGCGCAAAGGTCGTCATCGCCGACCTCAACGATGAAAAGGGCAACGCGCTTGCTAGCGAAATCGGTGGCGCATTTGCTCACGTCGACGTGTGCAACAGCGACGACATTAAGGCCGCCATTGGCATGGCCGAGGAAATGGGCCCGATTCGCGCCCTTGTGAACTCTGCGGGAATCGGCGCTGCAAGCCGCACTATCGGCAAGGACGGATCCTATGACTCGGCGTTCAATCTTGATTACTGGCGCAAAGTTATCGACGTAAACCTCACTGGCACGTTCGATTGCATCCGTTTGGTAGCGACCGCGATGAGCCGGACAGAACCAGTTTCCGACGACGGCGAGCGCGGTGCCATCGTGAACATGGCGTCGACTGCTGCGTTTGACGGACAAATTGGTCAGGCCGCTTATTCCGCCTCGAAGAGTGGCGTCGCGGGAATGACCCTTCCGATTGCTCGTGACCTTGCTGTTGTGGGTATCCGAGTCAACACGGTTGCTCCTGGCCTGATCGACACGCCGATTTATGGCGAAGGCGAAGGCAGCGAGGCTTTCAAGGCGAAGCTCACCAAGGACGTGCTCTTCCCCGACCGTCTTGGCTATGCCAGCGAACTGGCGTCAATGGTGATGCAGCTCATCACCAACTCCTACATGAACGCTCAGACGATTCGCGTTGATGGTGGGGCACGTTTCAGCCCGAAGTGATCTGATCCAGATCTGGCGTGAGGACCCGGCTTTCGAGCCGGGTCCTTTGTTTATGCGGGGCAAGTGGCTACGATCGTACGCATGTTCGTAGTGGGTATTGACCCGGGGCTGACCCGATGCGGCTATTGCGTGCTCGAAGTGCGCGACGGCGCCTCGCCGCGGGCCGTGGCACTGGGCGTGATGCGCACGTCGCCGTCTGACGAGGTTCATCATCGGCTCGCCGAACTTCAGTCTGAACTGCGCGCGTTACTCGCTGAATTTCCGGTCACGGCAATGGCAGTCGAGCGGGTCTTGTTCCAAATGAATGTGAGTACGGCGATGTCGGTTGGTCAGGCCAGTGGCATTGCCATGGTCGAAGCAGTCAATGCCGGTTGTGAGGTCGTGCAGTACTCGCCTAACGAGGTCAAGTCTGCAGTGGCCGGTTGGGGCAACGCCGACAAAGTGCAGATGCAGCAAATGGTGCAGACCCTCCTTGGCCTTGCTGAGCCACCGCATCCATTCGACGCTGCCGATGCTGCAGCACTTGCACTGTGTCATGTGGCAATGGCTCCGATGCGTGCCGCTGCGAACCGTGCGGTGGCAAAAGTGAGCGCGAAATGATCGGCTCAGTTCGTGGCAACTTGCTCGAACGGTTGCCATCGGGCGAGGTGCTTGTCGAGGTTTCAGGAATTGGTTACCGAGTCATCGTCGCGCCTTCAACGGCAGCGTTACTAGGTGAAACTGGTTCCGTAGTGTTTCTGCATACCCATCACCACCGTCGCGAGGATGCCGAAACGCTCTACGGATTCACCTCTTCAGAGCAACGGATGGTCTTCGAAGCGTTGTTGTCGGCTCACGGAGTTGGCCCCGCACTTGCTCTCGGCATCATGAGCGTGCATCCGCCCGCTTCGTTGGTTCGGGTCTTGGCCAACGACGACATCGATGCGCTGTGTTTGGTGCCGGGTGTTGGAAAGAAGACTGCTGCGCGTCTACTCATCGAACTGAAATCAAAACTCGACATTCCTGGTCTCGATATCGGCGCCGGTTCCGTTTCTGTCGACGGCGCAACCGGTGGCTCCTCATCAATTGCCGATGTGCGCACTGCGCTTTCTGAGCTTGGCTACGGGCCAGACGAAGTTGCCGAAGCGGTGAAGGAACTTCCTGACTCGAACGACACTGCTGAATTGCTGCGCCTCGCTCTGCAACGATTGGCGGCCTGATGCGCGACGAACTCCTTTCACCTGAACCCACTCCCGACGATGTTGAACCGGTGCTCACCGATCAACCCTCAGGCACCGACGTCATTGGCGAAGAAGGCGGCCTCCGTCCTCGGCACCTCGACGATTTCGTTGGCCAGCGTGAATTGAAAGAACATCTCGGCATCATTCTCGAAGCCGCTCGTCGCCGTGAACAAGCCGTTGATCACTTGTTATTTGCTGGTCCTCCAGGGCTCGGAAAAACAACTCTGGCCGGCATCGTCGCTGCCGAACTTCAAGTTGGCCTCCACGTCACCTCTGGTCCCGCACTCGACCGAGCCGGAGACCTCGCGGCCATCCTCACGCGTCTCGGCGAAGGCGATGTCTTGTTCATCGACGAGATCCATCGTCTCAGTCGAAACGTCGAAGAAGTGCTGTATCCCGCAATGGAAGATTTTCAACTCGACATTGTGTTGGGCAAAGGTCCTGCCGCTCGTTCGATCCGGCTCGATCTGCCACGGTTCACCCTCGT
>JBILIB010000055.1:0-12197 GCA_044350215.1 Acidimicrobiales bacterium | reverse complement strand
TTCTTCGGGAACTCCTCGCGACCTGGCCTGACCTACGAATAAACATCGATGCGAAGCACGATGAAGTGGTGAAGCCTCTCGCCGATCTACTCAGTCGCACCGAATCGCTCGATCGAGTGTGCATTGGGTCATTCTCAGACGAACGGCTTGATCACTTCCGAACCCTCTTCGCCAGCGAGGTCTGCACATCTATGGGACCGAAGGCTGTTGCTCGGATGCGGGCTGCAAGCTTTGGCCTAGGCCGCAAAATCCCTGAAGGCAACTGCCTTCAGGTTCCGACCCACGCGGGAAAGGTTCCCCTCGTCGATGGGCGATTCATTCGACGGGCCCATCGTGCCGGCCTCCCCGTGCATGTCTGGACAATCGACGACATGGAGGAGATGCATCGGCTTTTCGACCTCGGCGTTGACGGAATCATGACCGACCGCCCAGCGGTCTTGCGCTCGGTGATGGAGTCAAGAGGACAGTGGTCCGCGCCTGAAGAACCACCACGAGTCACCCATTGAGAATTGCAACTTGATTCGGTTCACAAGCTTCGAAACCGTCGCCTAGTCTGAGGATTGTTGACATGACAGCAGGTAGTGCCTAGTTTCCGGTCTGTGGCGTAGGTCACATGGGGGCGATCGCCCCTCGAGAATCGAAATCCGAGATCCGATCCCCATGTTGCATTTACCAGTCTCAACGCACAACGAGGCAACACGATGAGATTCGTACGCAGGAAGATCGTGCAGCTGGTCTTTGTGCTTCTTTGCGTGACATTCCTATCGTTCCTGCTCCTCGAGCTTCTACCGGGCGATACCGCAACTCGTTTGTGCGCCGGCGCCGGCGGCCAGGAATGCGTCGACCAGAAGCGAGCCGAGTTTCGGCTTGATGATCCAATGCCCGTTCGCTACGTGCGTTGGCTCGGGGATGCGGTGACTGGTGACCTCGGTACCTCGGCGCGAAATGCTCAACCTGTTTCCGAAGCTCTCGCAGAGCGAATGCCGGTGACGATTGAGCTTCTGCTGTATTCGCAGTTCCTTGCATTGCTTGTCGCTGTTCCCCTCGCGTTTGCTGCGGCAAAGAGATCCGGTGGAGTTCTCGATCGATCCTCGAGTGCGACGCTTTTCATGCTCTTAGCCGTTCCGAACTTCGTGATGGCGATGCTCCTGATTTGGATCTTCCCAGTCACACTCGGAATCGGAAACGCCACTGGTTATACCCCGTTTAGCGATGGACCCATCGCCAGCCTTGCGTCGCTGACGATTCCAGCGGTTTGTCTCGCTGTCGCCGAAATGGCTATCTACATGCGACTGCTTCGCACCGACCTCATCGCCACAATGCAAGAAGACTTCATTGCGATGGCGCGAGCGAAAGGCATGTCTCCTCGCCGGGTACTCTACGGTCACGCCTTTAAGCCCTCGACCTTCTCCATCATCACAGTGATTGGCCTCAACTTTGGTCGTCTGATTGGTGGCGCCGTCATTCTTGAGGTCATCTTCGGCCTCAACGGCCTCGGCGGCTACACCTACGCAGCGATTCAAGGTCAGGACTACGTGCCTGTGCAAGGAGCAATCGTTGTGATTGCTTGTGCGTATGTGCTCATAAATTTCCTTGTTGATCTTCTCTACGCCGCCCTCGACCCCAGGATTCGCCATGCCCGCGCCCTCGCCTGACGCTGCCGGCCGTCCCTCAGCCGATTCGGTCTTTTCGGCAAGTGGCGATCTCGCTACCGAAGTGACGCGAATTGCCGATGGTGATTCCCGCAATCTCGAAGTTCTTCACACGCTTGACCCTGATCAAGTCGAAGGTGCTCGAGCGAAGAAACGTTTGGGCCTATTTTTCTGGATCGCAGCTGGTTTCTTCATCCTTATTGTCGTCTTAGCGATTACTGCTCCCTGGTTGCCGATCAAGAGTCCTTCGAAGATTGTCGGGCGTCCGCGCCTCGCCCCCAACGCGACGTTCTGGTTTGGAACCGATGCTCTCGGACGCGACATTTTCTCTCGGGTCATCTGGGGTGCCCGTGCATCACTTGCGGTTGGGTTTCTCTCGATCCTCTTCGGCGGAATCATCGGCACTACCGTCGGCATGGCGGCGGGGTACCTGCGAGGGAAAACCGAAACAGTTCTGATGGTGTTGATGGATGTTCTGCTCTCATTCCCTGCGCTATTGCTTGCCCTCGCCATTGTGAATTTCACAGATTCGAAGACGGTGGTCACCGTTTCGATTGCCCTTGGCATCGTTGCCATAGCTCCTACTGCTCGACTCGTTCGGGCAAATGCTTTAATTTATGGTCAGCGAGAGTTCGTCACTGCAGCACGATCTCTTGGCGCGAGCAACATTCGAATTCTGCGTCGAGAGATACTCCCGAACATCATTCCGCCATTGCTTTCCTTCTCGATCATTGCGATTGCTGTTGCGATTGTGGCAGAAGGGGGGCTCTCCTTCCTTGGTCTCTCGATTGATGCTGCATCTACTCCGACGTGGGGAAACATGATCGTGAGCGGTAAGCCTGCGCTCGAAAATGGTGCACCGTGGATTTCTCTCATCCCCAGTGCTGTCTTGTTTCTTACTGTGCTGGCCCTGAATTTCTCCGGCGACCGCATTCGTGAGTACACCGATGTGAAAGAGGCCTGACAGTGACCGACACATCACCCCATTCCCAAAACTCACCCTTACTTGAAGTGCGGAACCTCTCGACATCGTTTCGCACTGAGCATGGCGTTGTTCACGCAGTTGATGAGGTTTCGTTTGTCCTTGAGCGAGGTCAAACTCTTGGCGTCGTAGGCGAGTCGGGTTCGGGCAAAACAGTCCTCTCTCGGTCGGTAATGGGCTTGCTACCCGATCGCAATGTCATTCGTGAGGGTCAGGTCCTCTTCGAAGGCACCGATGTCATCGGCTACAACGAAAAGCAGATGAGTCATGTGTGGGGCGTCGAGATGGCAATGATTTTTCAAGATCCCATGACATCACTTAATCCGGTCATGAAGATCGGAAAGCAGATCACCGAATCTCTTCGACACCATCTTGGGGTAGATAAGGATGAGGCGAAGGCGACTGCTGCCTCACTTCTTCGGCAGGTCGGAATCCCCGAACCAGAGCGTCGCCTCAACGAATACCCGCATCAACTTTCCGGCGGTATGCGCCAGCGGGTCACGATCGCAATCGCATTGGCATGTGGTCCCAAGATCCTCTTCGCCGATGAACCCACCACGGCACTCGACGTCACCGTTCAAGCGCAGATCCTTGACCTTCTCGATGATCTCCAGCGTGATCGCCATATGGCAATGATCCTCGTGAGCCACGATCTGGGCGTCGTGGCAAGCCGTACCGACGAAATCATGGTGATGTACGGCGGCAAGGTTGTTGAGAAGGCCCCTACTTCAGACCTTTTTCGCTCGATGAAGATGCCCTATACCGAGGCACTGCTGCGCTCGATTCCTCGGATCGAGCACCCAAGCCATACTCGACTCGAAGCCATTCCGGGGCGTCCACCGAATCTGTTGTCACCTCCGAAAGGATGCAACTTCGCTCCCCGGTGCCGCTATGTGCAAGAGAAATGTCTCAATGAGGAGCCGCCGCTCGAGTCAGCCAACGGCCATTTCTGGCGTTGCTGGTATCCGGTTGGTTCTGAAGGCAACCGTGAGGCTCTTGCGCGAAATACCGCAGCCGGTGTGCCAGTTGGCGTGCCAGCGCCAGGCGCGATGAGTTCGGCAGGGAGTAGCTAATGGCGGGGTCGGGTACTGCTCATCTCCGTGATGCGTCATCGTCGATCTTGCGCGCGGAAAATATTGTCGTTGAGTTCCCTATCGGGTCCACTGGGCTCAAGGTCCACGCAGTGAGCGATATCAGCCTCGATCTCCTCCCGGGTGAAACCCTCGGCCTCGTCGGCGAATCAGGCTCGGGTAAATCCACAACGGGTCGGGCGCTCATGCAGATGCCTTCCCCCACGTCCGGTTCGGTCCTGCTCGAACAGCACGACCTCACCAAACTCTCAGGCTCAGAACTGCGGGAGATCCGCCCGCAGATGCAGATGATCTTTCAGGATCCAATTTCCTCGCTGAATCCACGCCGCAAAGTGACTGACATCGTTGCCGAGCCGTTACGTATTTGGAAACGCGGCACAACCGCGGAGCAAGCAGCCCTTGTTGACAAAACACTTGAATCAGTTGGCATCGACCCCGAAGGCGCTCGTTCGCGGCGGCCATCGGAATTCTCAGGCGGTCAGTGCCAACGAATTTGTATCGCACGCTCACTCATGCTCGAGCCGAAACTCCTTATTTGCGACGAGCCCGTGTCGGCGCTCGACGTTTCGGTGCAAGCGCAAATTTTGAATCTGTTGCAGGACATGAAAGAGCGCTACGGACTCACCATGCTCTTTATTGCTCACGATCTCGCCGTTGTGAAGAATGTGAGCGATCGAGTTGCAGTGATGTACCTCGGCAAGCTTTGCGAGGTTGGAGATCCCGATCGTCTGTATGCAAGCCCTGCCCATCCCTACACAAAGACCCTTCTCGACTCGATTCCCCCTCCCGATCCCGACGCACCCAAGGGAGATTTCGCGGGCCTTTCTGGCGAGATCCCTTCGCCCATCGCTCCCCCAAGTGGATGTCGTTTCCGCACCCGTTGCCCGAAGGCCGAGGAACTCTGTGCGCAGGTCGAACCCGTCATGACCGCTGTCGGCGAAGATCATTACGTTGCCTGCCATTTCCCCCTTGAGGGAACGCCGGTGGCTCTCTAGTTGGTCGGCATCTAGAGAACGAACTCAGGATCGTCGGCTGCAGCCCAGCAATACCAGGCGGCCACGCTTCGGTAGGGACGAAAACGTTCGCCGAGAGGTTCAAGCTCCTTCGCGGTGGGAACGAGACCCTGATTGAACGCCTTCCCGAAGCCGTTCCGCACTCCATAGTCACCGGTCGGCCAGACATCGAGACGGTGCAGAGAAAACATCAGGAACATCTGTGCGGTCCAAGGACCGATACCGCGGACAGAAGTGAGATGCACCAGCACCTCGTGGTCTGACATGCGTCCGACACGCTCAAACTGGACGCGCCCATCAGCTACGTGTTCTGCCAAATCAATCAGCGATGTGGCTTTCGCTCTGGAGAGGCCCGCCTCCCGCCACGAGGATTCGGGGACGACCAAGACCCCCTCGGCGGTGAACGGACCCTCAACCTTCTCCCGCACCCGACCCCAGATGGTCTGGGCAGCACGCCCGTTGAGTTGCTGCGACGCAATTGCGTTCGCAAGAGTCTCAAAGCGTTTTGCTACAGGTGGAGCCACCCCGATCCGCATCGGACCGTGTCTCGCCACCAACGCCGCCAGTACCGGATCTCGCTGAGCGAGAAACTCAACAGCTCTGAGGTGCTTAGCGGCCATGGTCACAGCCTAGGAGGGGCTCAACTTGTGCCACGATGAGGCCATGGCTTCCGCACCTGAATTCACGATCGACACATCAACCATTTACCGAGTCACGATTACGACGCCCAAGGGCGACATCGTCATGGATCTCGATCCCCGCATCGCCCCGAAGACGGTGAACAACTTCGTCACCCTCGCTCGCGGCGGTTTCTACGATGGTCTTACCTTCCATCGCGTTGTTCCCGGATTCGTCATCCAGGGCGGCTGCCCGTCGGGAACCGGAACCGGCGGTCCGGGTTACAAGTTCGCCGACGAACCGGTACAGGGCAACTATCGCGATGGCGCCGTTGCTATGGCCAATTCAGGACCCGATACTAACGGTTCGCAATTTTTCATTTGCCTCGGCGACCAAATGGGACTGCCAAAGCAATACAACCTGTTTGGCACGACAGTTGCTGGACTTGATGTCGTCAAAACCATCACAGTGGGCGACGTCATGACATCGGTAACCATTGAAGAACGGCCAATCGAGGACTAATCGTTCGAAGACAAACGCTTAGTCCTTCGTGGCGACAGCATTTGGCACGACGTTCATCTTCGGCTCGTAGGCCTCAGCTTCGATAGCACGAGCCTCTGTGCCCAGCGTGGCTCTCATGATTCCCCGACAATCGTCGCAGGGGCCATAGAACCGCGCACTGGCAGGCAACTCACACCGCGGACAGATGAAGTGAAGTGGAGCGGTGTCAAAAAGATCGTTACCCATTGGACGAGTCTCGCGCACCCTCGGCAATCACTTGGTGACAGCTACGGAACGTACGCGCCTGTCCATGCAAGGGCACTCAATGCCACAACTCCCCCGGCCAAAACTGTTGTCACGACGCGATCGAACTTGGCGTTGCTCGTTGCGACCGCAAGAGACAGGGCCAACGGGAACGCATTGAGTCCATATCGTTCAAGCGAGTTGAGATTCTCTGCACCTAGCGCCGCAGCAAGAACAATCGCTGCAAAAATTCCGTACGAGACCGGCCACCAACGGAATGTCAGAAGGAGCAGAGCCACAAAAACAAGGGCAAACGGGATGTGGAGTCCATCTCCGAGTCTTTCGGCCCCGAACATCTGCGAGAATCCATCCCATATTCGAAGTAGCGGATTCTCCGTTGATCCCCGAAGGCTGCCCTGCACAGAAAATGGGAGCCACGCATCGCCAAAGGTCGACTTCACCCACAGCAAGTAGGCACCCGTCGCTGCGAAGGGAGCGAGAACAGCTCCAGCACCGACGAGTCGCTCAGTGTTCTTCGCCTGCTTCCAAATACGAATGAGTTCAATTGCAGCAGGGGCAGCAAATGCGATACCTAGTGGTCTCGAGTATCCAACTATCAGTCCAGCAACAATCGCCCAACCCCAGCGACGCGTGCGGATGGCCCAAAATCCGAAGACAGCACCAAGCAGCCATAACGATTCGGCGTAACCCCAAGCTAAAACAAAGGCTCCGGGGAATAGGCACACGATCCACACTGCGCGATTTGCGAGTTCCTTCGAGCCCCGTTCGAAGAGAACCAAACGTCGAATAGCGATCGCTAAGAAAAGTGATGCGATGTTCGCGATCAGGATCAGCGCTAGATCCGTACGCCCCAAAGTAGCGACCGAAACGGCTCGGCCGAGAAGTGGGAAGAGGGGAAAGAATCGCAGACCTTCAGGATCTATTGCGCTGTAGCCGAACTCGGCGATATCTCGGTACCAGGTGCCGTCCCAAGCAATAAGGCCCTCGGTCAGCGCATTCGGGCGATTCAAAGGCGCTAGGTGGTCAGAAGCTGCGTACGCGGTGACGAAACCAACAGCGATTAAGACTCTGGTCGTCAACCACGGGATGATGACCTCTCGAAGGTCAAGCAGCACGCTCCTCAGACGTGCAATGAGGGCTTCGTTCATGCGGGAGCAGCAAATCTGGTGAGTGCAGCGCGCTCAAAGTAGCGCTCGCCGTCATCGCCAATCAGCTGCTCCGGGGGCCGTCCTGTTGCGAGTGCAGCGAGCAGCCCACCGCACTTCCCTTCAAACGTCTTGTAGGAGTCATTCCAAACGAGATAGATCGAACGAGTTGAACCTGCCTCGGCCAAAAGGCGTGCAGCAAAAGCGTCGGGGTCAGATGCAGCGTTTCGTTGCGCATAATCGACCCAATCAACAAATTTGCCATCGTCATAGGTTGGATACGAGACCAATGTGAGCCCAGACGGCATCACACGAGATCCTGCAGGACCAAGCTGATCAGGACAGAACACGACGATGTCGCCTGCTTGTGACGAGGCCGCAACTGCATCGGCAATTACCTTGAGTTCCGTTCGTTGCCAGATCACATTCCAGAAGGCTCCGACGGCGAGGAAACTGCAAAACACCGCCACGACTCCAAAGCGAACCCAGCGCGCACGAAAGCAGACACATCCTGCAGCGGCGAGGAGGGCGAGAAACGGAAAAATCACAGCGGAATAGCGGCTAGCGAAAGCGCTCGCCGTGACATAGGAGACGATGCAACCGATTGCGAAGGTCAGCGCAGCAATCCATGCAGCACCTCGCAACTGTGGTCGGGTACGCAGATCCAACGCTGTTGTCTGTCGATCGATGGCAACACCAAGAAGACCGAGGACCATCGCCATGGCGAACATGGCGGCGACAAGAGCTTGCTCTCCGTACGCCCCGCCTCCATTGTCGGCCAAAACAACCGACAGCGCCGAGGTAGGTCGTGACGCCTTGGCCCACGGTGTTCCTGTATTTGCAGATTGATAAAGCATTGTCGGAAGCCACGGGAGGAACGCCACACCGGCGACAACGGCAGCGATCGCGATGCCGATCCAGGGCCGACGACCTGGGCGGTCCGAGGCGCGCCAAATCTTCCAGAGAGATGTGATTCCGACTGCCCCGAGGAGCCAAATGCTCCAATAGTGGGTGTAGAGAAGTGCCGCACCGACGAATCCAAGGCCTATGAAGCGGCCCATTGTCGGTTTCTTGCGGTCGACGATGTCATCGATCAGAAGCCAACCGATGACCACAAGGAGTATGACCAACGAATACATCCGAGTTTCGTTGGAATACCGAACGGCAAAGGGAGAAACTGCGACAACGGCAACAGCCACCCACGCCAGAACGGTCCCGCCTTTCCGCCGGCCCAAAATCCACACCAATGGAAGCGTTGCGATACCGAAAAGGCCCGAAAGACCTCTCACTGCGATATCGCCTGACCCGAAGACGTTCATCCAGCCGTGGAGAATGGCGTAATACAGCGGCGGATGACCATCGTGTTTGAGGGCTTCGGTCATGTCGCCGAGCGGCAGCTGAGCAATGTTGACGGACAAGGCCTCGTCGAGCCAGAGAGACGAACGGGTCACGAACCTCGTGAAGAGGCCAATAGCGAGAGCGACACCAGCCAGCACAACGATTTCGGGTCGGGCATCCCGATCCGTCTGGGTGTCGGGCTCGGTGTCGGGCTGGGTGGACGGCTGACCCGGCTCAATGTCATCCATAGAAACGCACAGTACTGCCGGCTACCGATGAAATCGGTCACCTAGGTCGACATCTCCTATGGCCACCCTCACTACACTCGACACGTTCCTCATTGCGAAAGTGACCTGGTGATGACTGCAACAGACTCGAGCACCGATTCCAACCCCTCGGTGGTCATCATCGGCGCTGGACCGGCTGGCCTTACTGCTGCGTTCGAACTGGCAAAGGCCGGACGTATCAGCACAGTCTTTGAAGCAACCGACACCGTCGGTGGCATTTCCCGAACCGTCGAAGTCGACGGTTGGCGATTTGACCTTGGCGGCCATCGCTTCTTCACCAAGGTGCAACCCGTCGAAGATCTCTGGCACGAAATCCTGCCCGATGAGGATTTCCTCATGCGGCCCCGAATGAGCCGCATTTTCTACGACGGCAAATACTTCGATTATCCACTCAAGGCGTCGAACGCGTTGAAGAACTTAGGCATCATCGAAGCAGTTCGTTGCGTGGCCTCCTACTTCTGGGCGCGAGCCAAAGTCAGCGTCGCCAAACTCTTTGGCCGACACAAACCCGAAGAAAGCCTCCAAGATTGGATCACCAATCGTTTCGGCAAACGCCTCTTTGATCACTTCTTTAAGACCTACAACGAAAAAGTCTGGGGCGTTCCGGCCAGCAAACTCCAGGCCGACTGGGCCGCACAGCGCATCAAAAATATGTCCCTCTGGAATGCAGGCATCAATGCGATTCTTGACACGATCCCTCGATGGGTCCCTTTTGTGCATAAGGGCAAATCCACTGACATCACCTCATTGATCGAAGAGTTCCAGTACCCAAAGTTTGGTCCAGGAATGATGTGGGAGACCGCTCGCGACAAGGTTGTCGCTTCCGGATCAACTGTCCACATGGAACACAAGGTCACTCGAATCGAGCATCACAATGGTCGAGCAACCTCGGTAACCACCTCGGGACCCAACGGTGCGAACACCATCACTTGCGACGAGCTCATTTCATCGATGCCCATGTCGTCGCTGCTGAAGGCGATGGATCCTCCTCCCCCTGCCGATGTGCTCGCAGCCGCCAATGACCTGCGCTACCGCGACTTCCTTACCGTTGCGCTCGTCGTGCCCGAGAGCGCCGGTTTCCCCGATAATTGGATTTACATCCATTCTCCAGCCGTCATTGTTGGGCGAATTCAGAACTTCAGTTCGTGGTCGCCGTACATGGTGAAGGAAGGTCGTACCTGTCTCGGTCTTGAGTACTTCGTCTTTGAAGGCGACAAGCTCTGGAACTCCTCCGATGACGAACTCGTTGCTCTTGCAACCCGGGAGCTCGAAGCGATCGGCCTCATTGAACCAGGTCGTGTCGAAGCCGGTTACGTCGTACGTGTTCCCAAGGCGTACCCGTTCTATGACGAGCGGTACAAGGCAAATGTGCAGCGACTTCGCGAGTGGCTCGATGATTGCACCACCAATGTTCATCCGGTTGGTCGAAATGGGATGCACCGTTACAACAATCAGGATCACTCGATGTACACCGCGATGCTCACCGTGGAAAACATTGTGAATGGCACCACCTACGACGTCTGGGAAGTCAACGTGGAAGAGGAATACCACGAGGAGAAGGCTCCCGCATCGGGTTCAGGTGGCTCAGGCACGGGTCGAGATGCTCCAGTCATTGAGCGTGACGCATACGACGCTGGGCATCCCGTTCATCAGCCTCCGTCCTGATCCAACATGCCTACTACGCCGTCGATCGGCGATATCTCTGCACTCGCCCAAGAGGCTTGTATCGAGCGGGTTCACGTTCTTGCTTGGCGGGACCTTGTCGATATTGAAGCCGGAGGTTCTGAGCTCCACGCGGCTCGAGTCCTTTCCCTGTGGGCTGAAGCCGGGATCGATATCACGATGCGCACCTCCTATGCCCAGGGCCATCCTTACACCGGTACTCGAGACGGCTACCGAATCGTTCGCAAACACGGACGCTTTATGGTTTTCCCCACAACAGTCGTGAGCGAATTGCTCGGAAGTTTGGGTCCTCGTGACGGAATTATCGAAATTTGGAACGGAGTACCTTTTCTCACCCCGGTGTGGGCTCGTGGTCCGCGCAGCACCTGGATCCATCATGTTCATCGCGACATGTGGGAAATGGTTCTCGAACCTGGTCTTGCGAAGGCCGGGAAATTCTTCGAGCATCGCATTGCTCCCCCGCTGTATCGCCGCACGCCGATCGTCACCTTGTCCGAATCGAGCCGAACAGAAATCATTGAGTATCTCGGACTTCCTGCATCACGAGTTCGCGTTGTGCCGCCCGGCATTGATCAGAGGTTTCACCCGTTAGGCGACAAGTCGGAAACTCCGCTCGTCGTTGCAGTAGGTCGCCTCATGCCGTCAAAGCGATTCGATGACCTCATTGCAACAATGGCAGAGGTCCGTGCTCTTGTTCCCACAGTTCAACTTGTCATTGTCGGAGATGGCTACGAACGTCCCGCTCTTGAAGAGCAGATCGCACTACTCGGGGCGCAATCATGGATCCGCTTAGCTGGCCGGGTGTCTGATGAGGAACTGCTTTCTCTCTATCGCAAGGCCTGGCTTGTCGCGAGCGCGTCGATCGCAGAGGGCTGGGGAATGACCCTCACAGAAGCAGCAGGATGTGGCACTCCCTCTGTTGCCACTGACATCGCGGGTCATCGCGACTCTGTCGCGCCGAATCTCTCGGGCCTTCTCGCCCGTACCCCGCGAGAATTCACCGAACAGATTGCTGCCGTGCTGACGAACACGGCGCTGCGCGACCGTCTCTCTGTTGGTGCACTCCAACACGCGGCAACTCTCACTTGGACAGCAACTGCTTTAGGAACATTTACACCGCTGGCCGAAGACGCGATTCGCCGTCAGAAGGGTCATCGCTAATGACCCCGCCAGTCGTGCTGGTGCCTGGCTTTGCAACCTCGGCTGCCCGAACATGGGGAGACAACGGTTGGGTTGATCTCCTTGCTGACATGGGCCGCACCGCCATTCCTCTTGATGTTCTTGGATCAGGTACCGCTGAAAAGCCCCACACGCCAGAGGCCTACGAAGCGTTCGAACAACACCTACTCGATCGAATTCCCAACGAACCGGTTGACGCAATCGGCTTTTCGCTGGGTGCTCGTACTCTTCTCGTTCTGGCCGCACTCCATCCCGATCGCTTCAACTCGCTGATCGTCGCCGGTGTGGGCCAAAACCTCTTTGAACGAGATGGCACTGGTGATTCGATCGCGTCTGCGATAGACGGCTCAGGCGACGCTGACGACCCAATCGTTCGCTATTTCATCCAACTTGCGCAAGCTCCGGATCAAGACCCTAAAGCGCTCGCAGCGTTCATGCGCCGCT
>JBILIB010000054.1:0-12228 GCA_044350215.1 Acidimicrobiales bacterium | reverse complement strand
TGACGTATCGAACGCAGCGAGATTGGCGTCGCAAACTCGCCCACACCTATTTGTCGGTGCCGCTTAAGTATCACCGTGAAACTCCGACTGGCGAGTTGTTAGCCCATGCCGATGCTGACATCGTCGCCTCAAGTGAAGTTATTAATCCGCTGCCGTTCAGCGTTGGTGTCATCACCCTCGCAGTTTTTGCCATTATCAGCTTGGCGACGGTCGACTGGTTCTTGATGTTGGTGGCAGTGGTGTTGTTCCCGCTGCTGGCGATCATTAATCAGATGTACACCACTCGGGCCGAGAAGCCTTTGGGTGTCGTGCAAGAGCGAGTCGGTCAGGTCAGCCGGATTGCGCATGAATCCTTTGACGGCGTACTCGTTGTGAAGACACTCGGCCGTGAAGACGAGGAAGTCGCACGGCTTGAAGGGGCTGCAGACGAACTTCGGGCTGCTCGTGTTGGGCTCGGCCGTATTCGTGCTGTGTTCGAACCGATGATCGATGCGTTGCCGAGCCTCGGAATCATTGCGTTGTTGCTGATTGGTTCATGGCAAGTATCGATTGATCGCCTCAATACTGGTGACATTGTGCAGGCTGCTGCACTGTTTGGATTGCTCGCATTTCCTATGCGCGTGTTCGGGTTCTTCTTGCAGGAACTTCCTCGAGCTGTCGTCGTAAGTGCACGCTTAGACAAGGTTGTCGCTGCACCTCACGAGCCCGGAGCTGCCACGGATACTCCACCGGCAGTTGGCGATGGTCCACTTTCGGTGTCGTTCGAAGACGTGTCATTTCGTTATGGCGATGATCCGCCGGTGCTTGATGGACTCAACCTCAACATCGCCGCCGGATCAATCGTTGCGCTTGTGGGCGTCACCGGTTCGGGGAAGTCAACATTGTGTGAACTGATTCCCCGCCTCGTCGATCCCGAGAGCGGCACTGTGGCGCTTGATGGCGTGGACATCCGCGAGTTCGACCCCGTCGCTGTGCGCTCCGAAGTGGCGCTGGTGTTCCAAGAGACATTCCTTTTCGCCGACACGGTTCGTGAGAACGTCACACTCGGTGATCCGATTGACGACGCGGAACTTGAGCGGGCCGCTTCAATCGCCCACGCAAGTGCGTTTGTACATCGTTTGCCCCATGGCTGGGACACCGTGTTGGGAGAGCGGGGAGTCACACTTTCGGGCGGTCAACGCCAGCGGCTCGCCCTGACTCGTGCGTTGTTGCGCGGCCCTCGCGTGCTCATCCTCGATGACGCCACCAGCGCTGTTGATCCGGTGATCGAGTCGGCGATTCTGCGCGATCTGCGTACCTCACTGGAAACAACCACGTTGGTGGTTGCTCACCGAGTGTCAACCATTGAACTCGCCGATGAAGTGGTGTTCCTCGATGGAGGCCGCATCGTTGCCACTGGTTCGCATCCAGAGCTGCTGGCGAATAATCCCGACTACGCCCGCCTCGTGCATGCCTATGTCGATCAGGAATCAATGACCGAAGGCATCGATCACGATGTAGCCGACTTCGGTACAAGCAGGTTGCCGTCATGAGCAACAAGCGAAACTCCGGTTCAGGCAACGATGTACCGCCTGAGAAGGATGAACTTTCGAGCCAGGCAAACGACGAACTCGCAAGGATGGAACACGCAGCGGCATTCGATGATCCGATTGCGCTCGAACACGAAGCGTTAGCGGCATCAGCTGAAGAAGACAGGACCAATGAACGACGACTGCGAGCGATTGCGGTCCTGCGGCGCGGATTCGCGCAGAGCCCCGAACTGGGAAGAGGCCTTCGACTGACGGTTCTGTTCGCCATGATCGGCGCAGTCGGCCGCTTGATCATTCCAGTGCTGATTCAGCAGGTGATCGACAAGGGCCTGCTTGCCGACGAGGGGTTCAACGCTGGCTTCACGATCACGGCCTGTGCTGTCGCTGCTGCGATCCTCGTTGCGGTCATGTTCCTCGCTCGGATCACCTATGTGCGTCTCGTGACGACAGCCGAATTGATGTTGCGCAATCTGCGGGTGAAAACGTTCTCGCATATTCATCGGTTGCCAATGGCCGATCATGAGTCCACCCGCCGGGGTGAACTCACATCTCGCGTCACTAGCGATATCGAAACTATTGCTCGCTTTGTTCAGTACGGCGCGATGGCCTGGATCATCGACTCCGTTATCATCATTGGGACGCTCATCGTGATGAGCTTTTATGCATGGCAGCTCGCGGCCATCACGGTTGTTGCTGCGTTGCCGGTCTTGCCGTTGTTCCGGCTTATGCAGCGTCGTCAGTTGAAGGCGTACACGGTGGTTCGTAACCGAGTGGGTACGACGCTGTCGGAAGTGAGCGAGGCGGTACAGGGTGCAGCGCCGATTCGGGCCTATGGCTTGCAGCGCCGTTCGCGTGCTCGTCTCGACGATGCCATTCAGGACCAGTTCAAGTCGGAAATGAGCGCAGCCCGATGGTTTGCCTTCATGTTCCCGCTCGGCGATGCATTCGGTGGTGTTGCGCTTGCCTCGGTTGCGATGGCCGGCATTTGGTTTGGTGAATCCTGGGGACTGAACGCGGGAAGCTTGATCGCCTGTTTATTCCTTGTACAGCTGATTCTCGGACCAGTCGCAGAGATTGGCGAAATTCTTGACCAGACTCAAACCGCAATTGCTGGCTGGTCCAAGGTGCTCGGTGTTCTCGACACGCCTGTCGACCTTGTTGAGCCCGAGCCGGGAGTGGAACTGCCCGATGGCCCGCTTGATGTGCGCGTTGAACATCTTGGCTTCACCTATCAAACCGGCGGGCCCGTGCTGCGCGACGTCACTATCGATATTCCGGCTGGTGCGTCGGTCGCGATCGTGGGCGAAACCGGTTCGGGCAAAACCACCTTCGTGAAATTGCTTGATCGCCTCGCTGACCCTGTGGAGGGCTCAGTACTCGTTGGCGGAATCGGGCTCGATACGGTGAATCGCCAGTCGCGCACCGAACGCATTCGCATGGTGCCCCAGGACGGCTTCATGTTCGACACCTCGCTCGGCGAGAACATCGCCATGGGTCGCATAGGGGCAACGATCGACGATGTTCGTACATCAATTTCCGAACTTGGTCTCGAAACATGGGTAGCGGGCTTACCTCGTGGGCTCGACACTGAGGTGGGCGAGCGTGGTGAAGGTCTGAGTGTTGGGGAACGGCAACTCGTTGCGCTCGCTCGTGCCCAAATGGCCGACCCTGGTCTGCTCATTCTCGACGAAGCCACGAGCGCGGTTGATCCGCGTACCGAACGTGCGCTCACAACGGCCTTGCATCGTTTGGCTGAAGGCCGCACCACGATCAGTGTGGCGCACCGACTTTCGACTGCCGAACAGGCCGACCTCGTGCTCGTGTTCGATGCGGGCGAACTGGTTGAGCACGGCTCGCATGGCGAACTTGTCGTACGAGGCGGCCGTTATGCCGAGCTCTACCGGAGTTGGCTCGGCAACACCGGACAAAAAGCTGACTAAGAAGTCGCCAAACACGCCCTGTCTGTGCGGCTCGACGCTCTAGTGTCAGCCCATGGCCAGCAAAGAATTTCACGCACTGCAAGAAGCAATGGCAGCACGACCGGTTCCGCCGCCCCCGGCAGACATTGTTGAACAGCGCACTCGCATCGACGAAGCCATGGCGCAACTCCCACTGGCCGAGGGAACCGTTACCCAGCCTTTTGTTCGAAGCGGTGTTCCAGGCATTGAATGTCGGCCAGTCGAAATGGCGGACGACGCTCCGATCCTTCTCTATTTCCACGGTGGCGGTTTCCGAATCGCCTCAGCGCTGGCCTATCGCTCCTACGGGTCACATCTCGCTGCAGTGCTCGGAGCTCGAGTGCTGCTGGTTGAGTATCGACTCGCTCCCGAGCACAAGTTCCCCAAAGCGGTTGACGATTGCTTCGCCGTTTGGGAATCGCTGCTTGCCGAAGGAATAGATACCGGCCGCATCGTGATTGCTGGTGACTCAGCTGGTGGTGGTCTTGCGGCATCGGTCACGATGCATGCGCTTGCCGATGGCGTTCTCCCCGCTGGCGTTATTTGTTGTTCGCCGTGGGTCGATCTCACGATCACCGCCGACACCTACGACACCAATGCCGAATCGGACAAGCTCTTCTCTCGTATCTCGGCCGAAGAAGCAGCGCCGGCCTATCTTGGTGGCGCCGACCCGATGAACCCAATCGCTTCGCCGCTATTCGGAGATTGGAACGGCGCGCCGCCGTTGCTCATCCTCGTGGGCGATGCCGAGGTGTTGCTCGACGATTCACGCAAACTCGCAGATGTCGCGAAGGCAGCAGGAGTCGACGTGACGCTCAGCATCTACCCAGAAATGCCGCATATCTGGACGATGAGCTACCCGGCATTCCCGGAAGCCGTCGAAGGTGTTACCGAAATGGCCGAGTTCGTCGCCCGCGTCACCGCCTGAGCGAGTTACGTCGAGGGAAACCGACCGCGGGAAGACCTAGTGGCGATCGCCGCTGCATCTCGGATCTTGGTTCCCGCGTTGATCACGGTTTCTGCATCAAGTCCGGGTGGAAATCCAGTTGCCGAAATTGCAGCGATGACTTCGCCGTCAGCACCGAAGACGGGAGCGGCGATCGTGCCGACCTCGAAGCGACTGTTGGTGCTCAGGTCGACAACGGGGTAGTCCTCGGTAGCGAGAATCGCGAATAATTCGGCAACGTCATTACGAAGCTCAGTGCTGCTGGGGGAGTCCGACAGCGAATACGTGCGTTCACCGAGTTGTCGTTGTGTGTCGGAACCCGCAGTAACGGCGAAGCCACGCGTGCGAGCTAAGTCGAGAGACGCTTCGTAACGCGCAATCGCCGTCGACGAACTATCGGGAGAACGCGACAACCACTGTTTGATTTCGCGCTCATCAGACCATGCGAGAAATACCACGCCAAGTGGCGGTAACAACGGCACGCGTTCGCCTTCGCGAACTCCGGGACCAAACGCGCTGTGTTGCCCTGAGCGCGCCACGAAAATGATTTCGTCAACGGTGCGCGCTGACACCAAAACTTCAACATCAAGTTCTGCAGCCAAGGGTTCGATCACCTGCCGAGCGGCACTAATCGCAGGGTGATGTTCAAGCGCGACCACACCAGCAACAACAAGCGCGGGTCCGAGTGAGTAGGCGCGCGTCGTTGCGTTGCGTGAAACATGTCCACTGCCCTCGAGGACGGCGAGGGTGGCGTGAGCCGAACCCAAACTCATTCCGGTACGTCGGACTAATTCGGTCAACGTGAATCGCTCGGTGGGATGAGTGACGAGGAGGTCGAGGATTTGGATCGCTCGGCTCGCAGCCGGTGCGGGACGGGCCATGAGGGCACCTTCGAGTCGATTGACCGGATGTGACCGGTGTCCTACGGTGGCCGCAGCATAGCGAAGAGTTCTTCGCAATAGCGAAACAAGTGCCGTATGCCCGGCGTCGACGACGCAGAGGAGAGGAACCGAGCAATGACCTCGAATACTGACGGCCGTCCGGCCCTCTCCAATGAACTCATCGAACAGTTCTCGCTCCACGGCCGCACCGCCGTCATTACTGGTGCTGCTGGCGGTATCGGTCGTCAGGCGGCAATCACCTTCACGCAAGCCGGCGCCAACGTGCTCATTGCCGATGTCGGTGTCGCTGGTCTTGAAGAAACGGCTGCGATGGTCGCGGCTGCGGGCGGCAAGGCCACCGTCGTGCCGACTGATGTTTCTGATCGTGATCAGGTCAATGCCCTCGCCGAGGCCGCGATCAAGACACACGGCCGTCTCGACGTTTGGGCAAACGTTGCCGGCGTCATTCGCTACATGAACATCGTCGATGCAACTCCTGAAGATGTTGAGTTCATCACCAAGGTGAACTTGTGGGGAACGTATTGGGGTGTTGCCGCGGCAGGTCGAACAATGACCAGCGGCGGATCAATCATCAACGTGTCCTCGGCTGGTGGCGATATGCCCGCACCGACACTTTCGATTTATGCGATGACCAAAGCTGCAGTGTCGCATCTCACTCGTTGTGCAGCCGTTGAACTTGGCGCCAATGACATTCGCGTCAATGCCATTGCTCCCGGTTTCACCGACACGCCGATGGTGCAGGGACGTTGGACAAACGCCGATGGTTCGATCGACGAAGCCGAACGCGAGTCCTACACCTCAACCCGCGCGGCACAATCGCCGCTGCGCACGATCGCCACACCCGAAGATCAAACCTGGGCGATGCTGTATCTCGCTAGCGATGCCTCACGATTCGTCACCGGACAAGTGATCCGACCTAACGGTGGCGTGGTGATGGCATGACGTACTCACTCAACAAGCAACTCTCGATTAAACAACTCAAGAACGGAACTTTGCGATGACAACCGGTGACAATTCTCCAGTACCCGATTTCCTTTCCCGTCTGCGTGTTGACGGCCGCACATTTGTGGTCGCCGGTGCCGGCGTCGGTATGGGACGCATGACCTCGCACGCGCTTGTGCAGGCCGGTGCCAAGACCGTTGTTTGCGTCGATGTTGATGCCGATCGCGCTGCAGAAATCGCAGCCGAGATTGGTCCCGCCGGTGTTGCCTGGGTCGGCGATATGACCACTCGTGAAGGCGCGAAGAAACTCGCTGCCGACGCCGAAGCAATCAACGGTCGCATCGATGGTCTCGTCGACATCATCGGCATGGCTCGTTGGGAATCCATCCTCGACATGACCGACGAAACGTTCGATTGGGAAATCGACATTTGCCTCCGTCACGCGTTCTTGTTGTCACAAGAATTCGGTCGTCGTATGTCGAAGACCGGTGGCGGCACCATGGTGTTCATCGCGTCGGTGAGTGGTCTGACCGCAGCACCAATGCACGCGGCGTATGGCGCAGCCAAGGCCGGACTCATGGCGTGGGTGCAGACCCTGGCCATCGAACTCGGCAGCTTCGGCATTCGCGCCAATGCTGTCGCCCCGGGAACCATCCTCAGCCCCCGCATGGAAGCGGCATTCACCGACGAACAGCGGGCCCTCAACGCCGGCAATTCACCGATGGGCAAGATGGGTTCCACCTCCGATATCGCCTCGGCAGCACTGTTCTTTTCCAGCGATATGTCGGCCTATGTGACAGGTCGCACACTCGTTGTTGATGGCGGTGTGGACTCCAAGTTCCCGTATCCCGTCACGCTCTGATCCTTCGCTTTTTCAGGGGTTCTTCGGGCTGACTAGTGTCGGCCCGTCAACCTGACGTCCCAGTGGAGGACCCCCCGTGAAGACCCCCGTTCGCGTAGCTGTCACCGGTGCTGCCGGTCAGATCGGCTACAGCCTTCTGTTCCGTATCGCTAGTGGCCAGATGCTCGGAGAAGACCAACCGGTCATTCTCCAGCTTCTCGACATCACTCCGGCCATGGACGCGCTCAAGGGCGTTGCGATGGAACTCGAAGACTGTGCATTCCCGCTGCTGTCTGACATCGTGCGCACCGACGATCCAAATGAAGCATTCGGCGACATTTCGTACGCCCTCTTAGTTGGTGCTCGTCCCCGTTCAAAGGGCATGGAGCGCAAGGATCTGCTCGAGGCAAACGGTGGCATCTTCAAGCCGCAGGGCAAGGCGCTGTCGGATAATGCCGGTTCTGACGTGAAGATCCTCGTTGTTGGCAACCCCGCGAACACCAATGCACTCATCGCCATGAACAACGCGCCGAACATTCCGAACGACCGCTTCACCGCAATGACTCGTCTTGATCACAACCGTGCCATTGCACAGGTTGCGGCCAAGACCGGCACCACCGTTTCAGATATCACCAAGATGACGATCTGGGGCAACCATTCGGCCACTCAGTATCCCGACCTCTTCCACGCTGAGGTCAAGGGTCAGAACGCTGCCGCGCTGGTTAACGATCAGGCTTGGCTTGAGAACGATTTCATCCCGACTGTGCAGCAGCGCGGTGCGGCAATCATCGAAGCTCGTGGACTTTCCAGCGCAGCATCGGCTGCAAACGCTGCAATCGATCACATGCGCACTTGGGCACTCGGTTCGGCCAAGGGCGATTGGGTCTCCATGGCGATTCCGTCCGATGGCTCCTACGGCGTGGCTGAGGGCATCATCTCTTCGTTCCCTGTCACCTGCGCCAATGGCAAGTACGAAATCGTGCAGGGTCTCGACATCGACGACTTCTCCCGTGGCCGCATCGACGCTTCGGTTGCCGAACTCGTCGAAGAGCGCGATGGCGTGAAGGAACTCGGACTTATCTGATTCCGCTTGCACCTTCTGGCTGCACCACTAATTGGTGCAGCGAAAACTGAAATGATTTGGTCTCGGCCCGTTGTGCTTAGCGCAGCGGGCCGAGCACGTCCTCAAGAGCAGCGAACATTTCGGCGTGCTCTAGCAGTGCGTTGATGGAACCTTCGACGCGTAGATCACCGGCAATGAACGCGGCTTGCGCGCTCAACGAGCCGTCGCGAATGCCTTCCGCTGTCGTGGGATCGGTGACGAACACGACATCGGCGGAATCTGCCGGACCTGCAGCCATGGAAACGACGCCATCGGCGAAAGACACATGCCAGACGGTTGCGCTGTCACCTTCGCCAACGCGCTGTTCGAGTATCAACCGCACACCTTTCGACCGTGTGCTCATGACCTCGCTTGAGCGAAGGAGTGCATCGGCCTCGGTGAACCAGGTAGGGGAGAGGTATGCGGGCATCGATGGGACGGTAGTCGGTGCAGGCTGTTGTTCGGGTACCGCGAGGGTGCGTCCGGTACGCTGCGCATCTCAATGCCGTCGCGGGTCACGAGAGAGGGCGATCAACGTTGCTTCGAATTCTCAGCCACGTCGGCCAGCTCGACGCCATCCACATTCCCGATGACATCGCTTCTCGGGTCGAGGTCATCGCCATCCCTATGGCAGGCGAAATCGACGCAAGCATCTCTGGTGACGTTCTCATCACCACGCCCACAAGTGTTCCTACTCTGGAAGATGCTCTGAGTCGAGGCGTGAAGTGGGTGCATCTCATCGGCACCGGCATCGACAAGTTCCCACTGCATCTCATTGGTGATGACCTGATCCTCACTAATTCACGTGGGCTCAGTGCCGTGCCAATTTCCGAATGGGTGATGGCGTGCATGCTGTCGTTCGTAAAGCGCATGCCCGGTTCGTTCGTTACTGAGCAACCGAAGCAATGGAATATTCCTTCGCCATCGTTTGCGACGCTCGACAAAGCAAACCTCGCCATTTTTGGAATGGGCGGAATCGGAACCGCACTGGCGCAGCGTGCACTGCCATTTGGCATGAACGTGACCGCAATGCGCAATTCCGATGCGCCGAGCCCCGTCGACGGTGTCCTGATGGTTTGGTCTGTCACAGAACTCGTCACCGATGCCGATCACATCGTGCTTGTAGCGCCGCTTACCGACGCGACCCGCGGTCTGTTTAATGATGAGCTCTTCGCCGCCATGAAGCCCGGTGTGCAGCTCATCAACGTCGCTCGTGGTCCGATCATTGATGACGATGCGCTCTTGCGTGCGCTCGACAGTGGCATCGTGGCCTGCGCCGATATCGACGCCACCGAACCCGAACCGCTTCCTGACGGGCATTGGATGTATTCGCACCCCAATGTGCGCCTTAGCCCTCACGTGTCATGGAACTGGTCGGGCGCATTTCAGGCGATGTACGCCACATTCATCGACAACCTCCGCCTGTACCTAAATGATCAACCCCTTCTGTCGGTTGTGAATCCCGCAGATGGGTACTGACGGAGCTCAAAGAATGAGTGGCGGATTAGGTCGTTACTCTCCGCCACTTGCACTAGGGCGAGCATTTCGCCGGGTGGCACCGCAAAACGATGACCGGCGCCGCCTACTTCCATAAGGAAGTGGTTCGGCGCCGGGCGAGAATGCTGCAGGAATGCGAATCAGAAACTGATTAGCGCTGGCCCTGCAGCTTGCGGTTCTTGATCTTTGACTTCAGGAAATCTCGGTTCATCATTGCGATGAAGTCGATCGGGATTTCCTTCGGGCACGCTTCTTGGCATTCGCCGTAGTTCGTGCATGAACCGAAGAACATCTCCATGGTTTCGACCATGTCTTCAGTACGCTTCCAGCGTTCGGCCTGACCTTGCGGAAGCAGGTTGAGGTGCGCCAGCTTGGCTGATGTGAACAACTGAGCAGCGCCATTCGGGCAAGCTGCGACACACGCACCACAGCCAATGCACGCTGCAGCATCCATTGCGGTGTCGGCTGCGGCCTTCGGAATGAGGATCTCGTTGGCGTCGCGAGGGCCACCGGTGTCGGAGGTAATGAAACCACCGGACTCGATGATGGCGTCGAATGCACTGCGATCGACCATCAGATCCTTGAGGATCGGGAACGCCGCTGCCCGCCACGGTTCGATGGTGACGGTCTCGCCGTCGTGGAACTTGCGCATGTGCAACTGGCAGGTAGCGGTGCCTTTTTGGGGACCATGAGCCTGACCGTTGATCATGAGACCGCAGGTACCGCAGATTCCTTCACGACAATCGCTGTCGAAGGTGATCGGTTCGTGCCCGTCAGCAATGAGGTTTTCGTTCACGACGTCGAGCATTTCGAGGAAGGACATTTCGTCCTTCACATCAGTTGCCTGATAGGTCTCGAAACGGCCGGAATCGTTGGGTCCGGTTTGGCGCCAGACCTTGAGAGTGAGGTTCACAATGGCTCCTGGTTACTTGTAACTGCGCACGACGGGCTTGACGTTTTCGAACACAAGAGGCTCTTTGTGAAGGGTGGGGGTTGATCCCTTGCCTTCCCATTCCCAAGCGCCGACAAACGAGAAGTTCTCGTCATCACGCTTGGCTTCGCCGTCTTCGGTCTGATGTTCAACACGGAAGTGGCCGCCGCATGATTCTTCACGCATGAGCGCATCGCGACACATCAGTTCGCCAAGTTCAAAGAAGTCAGCAACTCGACCGACCTTCTCGAGTGATTGGTTGACACCATCGGGATCGCCGAGCACTCGAACGTTCTTTTCGAACTCTTCGCGCAACGCAGGGATTTCGGAAAGGGCCTTCTCGAGACCGTTTCTGTCTCGGGCCATACCGCAGTAATCCCACACGAGCTTTCCGAGTTCGCGGTGGTAGTACTCCGGCGACTTGGTGCCACCGACAGAGATCCAACGACGCGTGTCCTCGTGGACTTCTGCCACTGATGTGGTGAACGCGGGATCTTCGGTCGACAACGGGGCTTGGCCAAGCAGGCCAGCGAGGTAATCGCCGATTGTGTTCGGGGCAACGAAGTAGCCATCGGCCAGACCCTGCATGAGGGCCGAAGCGCCAAGACGGTTTGCGCCGTGATCGGAGAAGTTGGCTTCACCGAGTGCGTACAGGCCTGGGATGTTGGTCATGAGGTTGTAGTCAACCCACAGGCCACCCATTGTGTAGTGAGAGGCCGGGTAGATGCGCATTGGCATCTTCATCGGGTTCTCGTCGGTGATGCGCTCGTACATGTCGAACAAGTTGCCGTAGCGCTCGAAGACAACGTTCTCGCCCAGACGGCCGATTGATTCGGCAAAGTCGAGGTACACGCCGTTCTTGATCGGGCCGACGCCGCGACCTTCGTCAACGACCTGCTTCGCACTGCGTGACGCGATGTCGCGCGGTGCGAGGTTGCCGAAGGACGGGTACTTGCGCTCGAGGAAGTAGTCACGGTCATCTTCCGGAATGTTTTCCGGAGCACGGTTGTCGTCGAACTGCTTCGGAACCCAAATTCGTCCATCGTTACGAAGCGATTCGGACATAAGCGTGAGCTTCGACTGGAATTCATCGCTGGCCGGGATACATGTGGGGTGAATCTGTGTGTAGCAAGGGTTCGCGAACAGCGCACCCTTCTTGTGTGCTCGCCAAGCTGCCGTGACATTGGAGTTCATGGCGTTCGTGGAGAGATAAAAGGCGTTGCCGTAACCGCCGGTGCACAGCAGCGTGGCGTGTCCTGCCCAGCTTTGGATGTCGCCGGTGATGAGATCGCGAGTGACGATGCCTGCAGCGACGCCGTCTTTGGTGACGACGTCAAGAAGTTCGGTCTTGGTGTGGAGTTCCACACGACCAAGCGACACTTGCTGCATGAGGGCCTGGTAGGCGCCAAGCAGAAGTTGCTGACCGGTTTGGCCACGGGCGTAGAACGTACGGCTGACCTGCGAACCACCGAAGGAACGATTGTCGAGAAGACCGCCGTATTCACGAGCGAAGGGAACACCCTGCGCCACGCACTGGTCGATGATGTTGACGCTGACCTCGGCCAAGCGATGCACGTTGG
>JBILIB010000176.1:0-3996 GCA_044350215.1 Acidimicrobiales bacterium | reverse complement strand
TTCATCACTGGTTCGTGTGTCGGCGGCGGCGTGCAGATCGCTGGCGCATGTGATCTTCGCTTTGCCGACACCACTTCCAAATTTGGCATCACGCCCGCTCGACTTGGAATTGCCTACCCGACCTATGCCTTGGAACGAGCAGTTCGTTTGGTTGGTCAGTCGGCCGCGAAGTATCTGCTGTTCTCCGCCGAGTTGATTGATGCTGAACGCGCGCTTCGCATCGGACTTATTGACGAAATTCTCGAGACCGACGCTGCAATCGAACGCCTTGATGCGTTCACCTCTCTGCTCGCGAACGAACGTTCGCTGCTAACTCAGACGATCTCGAAAGAAATGGTCAACGGGGTGGCGGCGAGCGGTGGAGTGTCAGCGCAAATGATCGAGCGCTGGGCACCGGTTCTCGCGAACAACCCGGATATGCCCGAAGGAGTTGCTGCCTTCGCCGAGCGACGGTCTCCGAATTTTGTGTGGACACCCGAGGAATCGTTCTAAAGTCCACTTCTCGTTCAACAAGGGGGACATCATGACTCTGAGCATCGAAGAGATTTCCGACCGTATGGAGATTCAGGACCTGCTCGTCCGCTACTGCTACGCCGTCGATCACCGCGATTTCGACGATTTGGCCAACGTCTTCACAGCCGATGCCATCATCGATTACTCAGTCTTTGGGGGCAGCGTCGGTAATCCAACCGAAACCATCGCCTACCTCAAAGGGGCGATGCCGATGTTCACCTCGTTCCAGCACATGATTTCCACCAGCCGCATCGAGATCGATGGCGATACCGCCAAGGTCAAGACCATCTGTCATAACCCGATGGTCATGCCGATGGGTGAGGAATTGATTGTTTTCACGTGCGGCCTTTGGTACGTCGATGAAATGGTCCGTACTGCTGACGGCTGGCGAATCTCGAAGCGAGTCGAGGAAAGCTCGTACATGAAGGACATGCCGGGCATGCCCGTTCAGGGACCAAAGAAAGTCTGAACGTTCGTCATTCGGTGAGTTCAACAACATGAGCAGTACCCTTCCGTCGTTCTCTTGACGGAAGGCATTGCCATGTCAACTCTTGCTCAACGCGTTCAAGCCAAGGCCTATGACCGTCGCTGGGCGATTCTCGGTGTGCTGTGCTTTGGCCTGCTTGTGATTGTGCTGGACAACTCGATTCTTAACGTTGCCATTCCGACGATCCAGAAGGACCTCAATGCATCGTCGAGTGACCTGCAATGGATCATTGACTCCTACACGTTGGTCTTCGCGGGTTTGTTGCTGACAGCGGGCGCGCTTGGTGACAAGTTCGGCCGACGCGGAGCAATGCAGATTGGTTTCATTCTCTTTGGTATCGGTTCGATCGCGTCAGCGATGGCTGCTACTTCGGGTCAATTAATTTCAACGCGAGCGTTCATGGGTATTGGTGGCGCGCTCATCATGCCGGCCACGTTGTCGATTATCACCAATGTGTTCCCACCCGGAGAACGGTCAAAAGCAATTGGCTTTTGGGCCGGAACCGCTGGGCTCGGTGGCGCGCTTGGTCCCCTAGCTGGTGGATTTCTTGTTGAGCATTTCTATTGGGGTTCGGTTTTCTTGGTGAACATCCCAATCGTTGTGATCGGCCTTATTGCGGGCCTCTTTCTCATCCCCACGTCGAAAGATCCGTCCGCTCCTCGCCTCGACCCAATCGGTGCACTTCTGTCGATCTTTGGTCTCGCTCTGTTGCTTTTCGCCATCATCGAGGCGCCCCACAATGGTTGGACCTCATCAAAGACACTTGGCTATGGCGGCGTGGGGATCGCGCTGCTCGTTGCGTTCGGAATTTGGGAAGCAAAGAGCGATCACCCGATGCTCGATGTGACGTTCTTTAAGAAGGCACGCTTCACCGCAGCGGCCGGCGCAATCACACTCGTGTTCTTCTCGATGTTTGGATCGTTGTTCTTGTTGACGCAGTACTTCCAGTTCGTGCTTGGTTACTCGCCACTTCAAACTGGGGTGCGCATGATTCCATTCGCACTGGCGATGATGGTGGTGGCACCTCTCAGCTCCAAAGTTGTTCAACGCCTTGGGTCCAAGATCACCGTTGCTTTCGGACTTGGTCTGGTCACGATCGGATTGTTGAGCATGGTTGGCCTTCAAGTTGATTCGCCGTACTCGGATATTTTTTGGCGTCTCATGCTGATGTCAGCGGGTATGGGTCTCACCATGGCCCCGGCGACCGAGTCGGTCATGGGGTCTCTGCCCATTTTTAAAGCTGGCGTTGGATCGGCAGTGAACGACACCACTCGTCAGGTCGGTGGTGCTTTGGGTGTCGCCGTCATTGGCTCGGTGCTGGCCACGACCTATGGCAATCGGATAGGAGATTTCCTCTCTGGGCTCGGACTTCCACTTCCCCAAGCCGCCGTCGAATCTGCGCAAAACAGCATTGGAGCCATCAAGAATGGTCTCGTTCCAAGATTGCAGGAAATGGGCCTTTCTGAACAAGCAGCCACGGTGAATGCCGAGGCCAATTCCGCCTTTGTGAGCGCAGTTCATTGGGGCGTTGTTACCGCCGCCGCCGCCACGTTTATTGGCGTCGTGATGGTGCTGCTCTTCTTGCCCGCCCGACCTCGAATCGATGACGTTGCGGAGCAAGAAGAAGAATTCATAAGTGAGCATGCCGCAGATCTCCTGACCGACTGATCCACGACTAACCTGCGCAGCCGTGATCCTCTCTGACCGCACCATCCGTGAAGAGGTCGAAGCCGGCCGCATTGTTATCGAGCCCTTCGACCCCAGCTGCGTCCAGCCATCCTCGGTCGATCTTCATATCGATCGGTTCTTCCGGGTTTTCCGGAACCACACGATGGGCCATATCGATGTGAAGCAGAACCTCGAAGACCTCACCGAACTCGTTGAGATTGGCCCCGACGACACCTTCATGCTGCACCCTGGTGAATTCGTGCTCGGGTCCACCAGCGAGCGCGTTGGTCTTCCCGCCGATCTCGTTGCTCGCCTCGAGGGTAAGTCCTCGCTCGGCCGTCTTGGTCTCCTTATTCACTCCACGGCTGGTTTCGTCGACGCCGGTTGGGACGGACAGCTCACGCTCGAACTGTCCAACGTGGCCAGTCTCCCGATCACTCTGTATCCGGGTATGAAGATCGGCCAGATCTCATTCATCCGCATGACCACACCAGCGGATAACCCCTACGGCTCTACAGCAGTCGGCTCGAAGTACCAGGGCCAAATCGGCCCCCGCCCCAGCCGCTACTGGGAAAACTTCCGCTGATCTCCCCGCTTCTTCCTTACTGACAGCCACCCGTCAGATGTGAAGCGGAGGATTAGACGATCGGTGTGATCGTTGCGTCGGCTTCTGAGCGTTCGAGTGCCTCAAGGATGTGCATCGAAATGTCAGCGACCTTCACTTGGTCTTCTTCGACGCCCTGTGCTTTCACACCGTCGTCGATCATGATGTAACAGAAGGGGCACGCAACCGCGATCTTTGTTGCACCGGTACGCAGCAGTTCCTGCGAGCGCTCGATGTTGACCTGCTTGCCGGTGCTTTCTTCCATCCACATGCGACCGCCACCAGCACCACAGCACATTCCCTGGGTGCCGTTACGGCTGGCTTCAACGATCTCAATGCCACCGAGTGAACCGATGACGTTGCGTGGTGCCATGTAGACGTCGTTGTGACGACCGAGGTAACACGAGTCGTGGTACACAACGCGCTCTTCGAGTTTTGCATTCGACAAATCAAGCTTGCCGCTGTCGATGAGGAACTCGAGGAACTGGCTGTGATGCACAACTTCGTAGTTGCCTCCCATTTGCGGGTACTCGTTGGCAAGGGTGTTGAAGCAATGCGGACACTGCGTGATGATTTTCTTCACGCCCATTCCGTTGAGCGTTTCGATGTTCTGCATTGCGAGCATCTGGAAGATGTATTCGTTACCCGAACGACGAGCGGGATCGCCCGTGCACAATTCTGATGGGCCAAGAATCGAGAAGGAAATACCCGAACGCTGCAGAAG
>JBILIB010000003.1:0-40063 GCA_044350215.1 Acidimicrobiales bacterium | reverse complement strand
CCTGTCCAAGGACATCGAGATGGACATGGGTAATTCCGCGATGAGGGTCGTGAAGGTGGCCGTCATCGACTTCAGAATCAGTGCGTAGGTCGACGACCGTTCGCAGTCCGATTTCCGCAAGTTGGTCCAACTCGGAATCAGGTAAGCGGTGAACGGCGTCGGCGCGGAAGAGCGTGCGCCATTTGACCATCCGCCCATCAACGGTGGTGTAGCCGCCGAGATCCCGAAAGTTAAATGCGCCTTCGAAGGAGAGCTGACGGTCGGGATGGATGGTCGCAAGTGCGAGATCTGTTTCATTCACAAGAGTGAGGCTACGCGCAATAGGTGGGCACACGTTGACTCCTAGCGACTGGGAACTCCTCGACCCGTCTGGTGAGCAAAGTGTTGTGGCCTGCTAGGCAAACTTGAGATGAACTCGGTGATCGGCACGTGAACCTTTGGAAAAGATTTCGGGGGAGTTATCCGACAGGTTTTTGCACGAGTACGGGGCAATGGCAGTTGTGCACAGTGCGCATGTGGTGCTTCCGAGTGCGTGAAGCAATCATCTCCGAAGAAGTGATTCGGCAACGCTTGATCAGGCTTCGGGGGCTTTCACGACAAAGGTCGCAATATCGGCAGCGAGTCCACTGCGGATGAGTTCAATCGATGCACCACGGCAGTTGGTGCGGGTGAGAGCGAATGCATCGGAGTCGAGGCGTTCAGCAAGGTCGGCGGCGTGGGCCAGTGCGGTTGTGAGCACCGCGTCGTCGGCCACAACCTGATCGAGGTAGCCGGCAACGACAGCGCCAGCAGGGTCGTACACGGTTGCATGGTTCACCGCCGCGGTGAATGCCGCGTTGGAAAGCGAGGTTCGGGCGAGTTCAACGGCGAACTTGGGCACGGGCATCCCGATTGCAACCTCGTTGAGGCCGATCTTGAAGTTGCCCTCGGCCCCGATACGAACGTCGGCGGACATGAGCAGAATTGCTCCCATGGCGAGAGCGTGGCCAGTCGACGCGATCACCACTGGCATCGGGAATCCGTGAATCTCGATAGCGATGTCGGCGCCGGCCTTCAGAAGGTTTCGCGCCGCTTCTGGGCTTGAGGTCATGACCGAAAGGTCGAAGCCTGCAGAGAATCGGCCGGGGCGACCAGCGAGCACGATTGCGCCAGCTTCCGAGCGAGCCCGTTCAAGCGCATCGTGGACACCTGCAGCGATGACGTGGCTGATTGCGTTGGCTTTGCCGTCGTCGATCGTGATGAGGGCGACGCGGTCATGGAGTTCGTAAGTCACGGCGGAGTCGGTCATGACGAGCACGCTACCCGTGCCAGTGACGGCCGACTACGAAGGTTCGGTAACGAAGTCGATGAGTTGCTCGACCGCGCCCACGAGTGGCGGTTGTAGGTCGGCATAGGACGACACGGAATTGAGAATCTTCTTCCAGAACAGCCGGGAGTCATCGACGCCTAGTGCTGCGCAGATGCCTTCCTTCCATGGCTGACCTTTGGGAATGTCTGGCCACGCGGCGATGCCGACAACTGAAGGTTTCACCGCAGCCCAAATGTCGACGTACGGGTGGCCAGTAACCAGGACGTCAGGGTGGTCGATTCCTGCAGCGATTCGTGATTCCTTGGAATCGTCGACGAGATGATCAAGAAGAACGCCGAGGCGCCGTCCGCTTCGTGGCCCAAACGACCGAACGATTTCTTGCAGGTTGTCTGCGCCGTCAAGAAGTTCAACAACGACACCTTCGACACGAAGATCGTCTCCCCATACCTTTTCCACGAGTTCCGCGTCGTGTACCCCTTCCACAAGCAGGCGACTTGCTCGCGCCATGCGGGCCGGCGCAGAAGGCATCGCAACGGAACCCGAAGCAGTGCGCGACGCCGCCGCAGTACTCGATGCTTTAGGTCGAGCCAAGGTGACCTGTCGGCCCTTTACATCGAACGCGCCATCTTGCAATCGAATCTTGTGGTCGCGTCCTTGACGATCTCGAATTGTGACGAAGGATGTATCGCATTCAACGACGACGCCCCAGATGTGCGTGCCTCGGACTTCAACTTCAAGGCCAGGAGTTGCGGCGATGACCGCTGGCTTTTGGCGAGAACGGGGTGTGTCCCCGTCGAGATCAAGAGGCTCGGAAAGAATGCCTTTTCGATAGGGCGTTTCAGCCACGTTCTATTCGCCGCCGACGAGTTCGCGAATTTTTGCTGCAGTAGCGGGGCCGTCGTAGGCGAGTTCTCCGTCGCGCAATCCGACACACCGCGTTGCGCTGGGAACGAGATCAAGCTGATGGGTCGAACAAATAATCGTTGCGCCCTGATCAACGACATCGCTCATGATCTCGACGAGCGTTTCTTGGCCAGGGGTGTCGAGGCCAACAAAGGGTTCGTCGACGAGCATCACGGTAAACGGACGGATAAGCCCGAGGATGAGCCCAGTCTTCTGCTTGAGCCCGCGACTGAATCGTGACGGAAGATCGTCGATGCGGTCGCCAAGGCCGAACATGTCGACAAGGTCGTCGGCGTAGTCCTGCCAATCGACGGTCTTGTGAAGGCGAGCGACGTATTCGATGTGCTCACCGAGACTGAGATCGTCGTACAACACCGGATTGTCGGGTAGGTACGAGAGGGCAGCGCGCGCATGGACGGTGCCAGCAGGACTGCCTGCGATAAACGCCCAACCATTTGTTGGTTCGAGCATCCCGGCGGCGAGTCCGAGAAACGTTGACTTTCCGGCGCCGTTGGGGCCAACCAACATGACGAGTTCGCCCGTGCCGATGACGAGATCGAGTTCGGTCATGAGCCCCATGCCATCGCCGTAGTCCTTCGAAAGGTCGAGGGTTTGCAGGGCCGCGTCGGGTTTCAGACGCGGCTCAGTGGCGGGAGTGGGTGGTTGTTTAGGTAATGCGAATGCTGAGGTCACAGGTGCTTCGGCTTCCGTGTGCGCAAGTAAAGGATGGCACCGCCGACGGCGAACAGTGAATACACCGTTGCATTGCCGACTTTGGTGGTGTTGATGGCGTTGGGGTCAGACCCAGCGCTGAGTAGGGGCAGGAGGGCGATGACGGTGATCGTCGGGGGAATGACGAGGCGGGCGAGCATGAGCCAGCCCATGACATCGGGACCAAGCCCGGCAAGACCAGCCATATTTGGTGCGCCTTGAGCGGTGCTGATCATTGCCGAGACTGCGGCAGCGAGAGCGACGGGCACAAACATGATGAGTGCGAGTTTCCAAACCACGGCGAACGGGACGAGGATCAGCGCAGAGGCGGCAACGATCGCGCAGATGAATGTCATGACGACAAATGCCGCAGCAACATGTTGCAGGATCAATACACCAGGCGCTTCAGGGAAACTTTCCCACCGAGTGGGGTGATCAACTTCCTGAGCTGTTGGTTCCGATGCGTCGTAGGCGACGAGGTAGAGCGCAAGGCCGGCAACGATGATCATTGGAATGGTTCCGCGCCACAACGCTCCGAGTGCAAGTCCGGCGATTATGCCGAACATCGCCATGCGAAGGAGTCGGGGTAGGGGGAATCTCAGGTAGCTCTGCCAATCGCGTTTCCATGTTGGGGGAATAAAACTCTTCTTTTTCGATCGGCCAATTCGAATCCAGGGACGGAGTCGAGCGTTTTCTTGAGACAGTTGGCGGCGAAGAAGCACAACGGTTCGAACGTCTTGAAGTGTGACGGCGAAACGCAGCTGCGAGACGAGTCCGGCGCGACGCAAAGCATGCTCAATCGAGAGATTGCCAATCCGGGAAAGTCCTAACCAAACGACTACGGCGACGACCGCGATGCTGATGAGCGCCAATGCTCGGAAAGTGATCGGCCAGAACGCAATGTCGGCCAAGAGCGTAAAGGGCGACGTTGTCCTCTTGCCAAGGACATCGAGCACAGACCACGCAATGAGGACGGCAGCAAGGATGTTGGCAGGCCACCAACGAAGACGTCGACCCGATGCAGCGAGTGCCGTTGCAGAGGCAAGTACGCCGACAAGGGCGAACGAGAGAGCTCCGCATGCAATTGCCGCAGCCGTATTGATGGGGAGTCGATACGCAGCGACTTCGCCGATGATTGCGCCAATCACGGCGCCGGCGAATGCCATGAATCGAAGTTGTTTGATGGCCGGACCGCGGACAACAGATTCGCGGGGAACCGGTGCATTGAGTTCGTGCATGACCACTGGTGCTTCAAGTACAAGCGGTCCGCCGCGTCCCCCGGAGCGCAACCCAACACCTATTGCGATCGCGAATCCGAGCCCGAGCCACATCGGTGCCTCATTGGCAAAGCGCAGAGCTTCTTCATTGGTGAGTCGATCGTCTGGGAGTTGACTGACGGCAAAAAGGATGAAGATCACCGCAGCGAGGCCAACGATGTAGACCCGATAGACCGCGTCGATCCAGTGGACTTCGGAAAGTCGGTTGTGGCGTCGAGTTCGCCGCAGGTTCTGCAGCGCTTCGGTGGGAGTCTCAACGTCGGTCACGGTCTAGGAATCTACCGGTGATGCGAGAGGGCCTAGTTCGACGCTCGTTCGGCCTCGTCGGTCAGTTGCAGCCATTGCTCTTCCGCAGCCCCGAGTTCGGCGAGAACTGCGGTCAATTCCCCACCTAGACGGGTGAGTTCAACATGGTCGCCGCTGACAGCGAGGTCGGCCACTTTCAGCTCGAGGCGGTCTTTTACCTTGGTGAGACGCTTGATCTCCTTTTCAAGATCCTTGATGAGGAACCGCAAGGTGCTCGGGGACCTTGTAGCTGACTTCTCTGAAGTCCTCGCCTTTAAGGACTTCGACGTTGAGGAGCCCGACGGTGTACTCGGAGCTTTACGTGGATCTGCAATGCGACCGCGAACCATCGAGGCCCGGCGTTGTTCTTCCCATGCGGCGTATCCGCCCGGGCGCCGTGATGGGCGGGCCTGACCGTCCATCACAATGACATCGGCAACAGTTCGCTCAAGAAAGGCGCGATCGTGACTTACAACAATGAGGGCACCGGGCCAGTCGTCGAGAAATTCCTCAAGAACGCGAAGTGTGTCGAGATCGAGGTCGTTGGTCGGTTCATCGAGTAGCAGCACATTTGGCTTCTGGGCCAGTACGAGCAGAAGCTGAAGTCGCCGGCGTTCTCCACCGGAAAGAAGTTCGATCGGTGCCCATTGCGCATCGCCGTCAAACCAAAACGATTCAAGAAGCGCTGCGTCCTGCCAATCTGGTTCGCGGCGACCACCGGTGATTGCTTCTCGGACGCGTTGGCGCGGATCAAGTTCTACGCCGATTTGGTCGTAGTAGCCGATACGAACAGTTGAACCAATGTCGATCGTCCCTGCTGTGGGTGAACGTCGGCCCGCAATGAGGTCAAGCAGCGTCGACTTTCCTGCACCGTTCGGACCAATGAGTCCGAGTCGTTCCCGATTATCAAGCAGGAGTTCAACATCGCTGAACAACGGCGATGCTCCGTCGTGGTTGAACGACACGTCGATGAGGTCAACAACTTTGTCTCCGAGTCGCGGTGTCCCGAACCAAAGATCGGGAATACCGGAACGAGCCGCCGGTTCTGCCCGTGTTTCAACCAACGTTGTTGCTGCGTCGATACGCGCTTTCGGTTTGCTGGTTCGCGCTGGAGCTCCGCGCCGAAGCCACGCCAGTTCCTTGCGAGCCAGGTTCTTTCGTGTTGCTTCTTGCGTGACGGCTTGTTCTTCACGCAGAGCGCGACCTTCGAGGTAACCGGCGTAGCCGCCGTCATGAAGATACGAGCGACCTCGGTCGAGTTCGAGCACTCGATTGGTGACGCGATCAAGTACGTGTCGATCGTGGGTCACGAGTACGAGTCCGCCGCGGTAACTATCGAGTCGATCTTCGAGCCATGCGATCGCATCAATGTCAAGGTGATTCGTAGGTTCGTCAAGAATGAGCAGGTCGCTCGGAGCGACAAGGGCACGTGCAAGGGCAACCCGTTTGGCCTGGCCGCCTGACAATCGACCGGTGTCAGCGTCAGTGAGTGAAGCCATCCCGAGATGGTCAAGCACGGCTGCGGCTTCCCAGTCGCGTTCTGCAACTGCTTCGACGGCGGAAAGGACACTGCCGGCGGGCACTACCGGGCGCTGGGGGAGCGTGGCGATGCGAACGTTGCGGCCTCGGCGGACGGCCCCCGATTCAGGCTCGACCTCACCGGTGAGCACCGACAGCAGCGTGGACTTTCCTGTTCCGTTAAGGCCAACGATCCCTAATCGGTCCCCTGTGGAAAGGGTGAGTGACACATCAGTAAAGAGTGGGCGACCGGGGCGGGTCATTGTTGCTCGGTCGACATCCACGCAGATCATTGGTCCGAGGTTACGGCCAGTCAGAGACCCACTGATCCCCTGTGAGGTCGGGGTGTTGAGGACTACCGTTTCCTCCGGTCCGTCGGGGGATGGATCACTCACCTCATGACTGATTCCTCTTCGACCACAATCGCTCAGATCAAGCCGTCTCGAACCCGTGCGCTCTCGCGCCTGCGCAGCCGAGTTTCTGATCCATCCAAGGAGCGGCGTGGATGGAGCGACAACTGGTGGTCACCGCTCGTTGTGTTTTCCGCCGTAGGCGTTCTCGTTTGGATTGCAATCTGGTTCGGCTACAACCATTTCACTCACGATGCATTTTTTCCGATGCGTGAAGGAGTCGGTGATAGGTGGTTTGGTGGCTTTGCCCGATGGGATGCCGAGTGGTATCGCACGATTGTTCGTGAGGGATACGTCTACTACCCCGGTGTGCAGTCTTCTGTTGCGTTCTGGCCGACCTACCCCATAGTCGTCAGCTTCGTTAGTTGGGTGTTTCCTAGCATCTACATCACTGGAACTGTGGTGACGCTACTTAGTGGTGCAACGGCTGTGGTGCTACTTCGTAAGTGGGCGCGTGTTTTTGTTTCTCCCGAAATCGCCATCACTGCTGTGATTCTTCTCTGTGTCTTTCCCTACAGTTGGTATCTCTACGGAGTTGTGTATTCCGACGCGCTATTTGTTGCAACAGCAATAGGTGCGTTCTATCTCGTTGAGAAGGACCGTTACTTTTGGGCAGGCCTTGTTGGAGTTCTCGCCACCGCTGGCCGTCCTGCCGGTCTTGTCGTTGCGGCTGCACTTGTTCTTCGCGTCATCGAGCGACGCAATGTCGCGAACGGGGCGACTGGCATTCGAGGACTCCTTAACCCGCGTGCTCTGACCAGAGCCGATGCGCCCATCTTCTTGTCATGGCTCGGAGTTGGTAGTTGGTGTTTGTTTTTGTGGGTGAAGTTCGGTCACCCGTTTCTTTTCGCAGCAACTCAAGCATCAAAGGGATGGGACCAAGGTGCGGGTCCTGCGACGTGGCTGAAGTTTCGACTGATTGAGGAGTTGCAGCAACGACCTTTCGAGTGGTCAACCATTAGCCACCTAGCGCATGGCGTTGTTGTCTTTGGAGCGCTTGCTCTCGTGCCAATGGTGAAACGCCGATTTGGATGGACCTATGCCTTGTATTGCCTTGGAATCATCGCTCTTCCTCTTCTGGGAACAAAAGATTTCTTCGGTGCTGGCCGCTACCTGCTCGGCACATTCCCGTGCATCGTGGTGGCAGCAGAACTTCTGGTCGCTCGTCCGAAACTTCGAGCGGTCATTCTTCCGCTCTCGCTCGCAGTAATGCTTGGGTTCGCAGTCGCCTTTGGTCGAGGCTCCTATATCTCCTGAGATTCCACTGGTCTGGTTGTCGGATCAAGGCATTTTCATCGCCGGCCGGTAACGTTTGCATCCGGTGCTGGGAGAACCCGGCAGTTCTCCCGCAGAGGTTTCGATGTCTGATCTCACTTCCACAGCGACCGACGAAAGCCCGTCAACCAGCGAGTACGTCCTTGCTATTGCTCCCGAGGCGCTTGAACATGTTCTCGGTATTCGTGACACTGAAGAGGACCCTGGTGCGATCGGTCTTCGCGTCGAGATCAAAGGCGTGAAGGGCACCGACTACGACTACGACCTGGGTTGGGCCACAATCTCCGAGCTCGATGCAGAAGATGATCTGTCAGTGCAGGGCGGACTCAGCGTGATCGTTGCGGCCAACAGCATTGAGAACATGCGCGGTGCGGTGCTTGATCTTCCACGATCGGCCGGACAGGGCGGCTTTGTCATCAAGAACCCGAATCGTCCGGCGCCGGTGAATCCGCTTGATGGCCGCGACATCGTGTTGACGGGCGAGATCCCCGACAAGGTGACACAGCTCCTTGAAGAAGTGATCAATCCCGGTCTGGCCCAACACGGAGGTTTCGCTGCCCTTGTGGGCGTGGAAGACACCACCGTTTTTCTCACAATGGGTGGCGGCTGCCAGGGTTGTGCAATGAGTGCCGCCACATTGCGTGACGGGATTACGACCTCGATTCATGAGGCAATCCCTGAGGTCACCGAGGTCATTGACGTCACTGACCACAATGCCGGGGACAATCCCTTCTACACCTGAGCTAGATCCAATTGATTCCTCGACGGTTCTGGCGCCGAGAAATCTCCCGAACTGGTTGCTCAGCGGTGTTAAGTACCTCTAGGGTCGCGGCACCGATCGGAGGGGGATTGATTGTCTCCCTTTGTCGTCAGATCAATGATCTGCACAAGACCTGTAAGTAGGAAAGGGAGAAGATGGCTGACACTGTCCAAGAGTTCGTCTTCAATCTGACGTTCCCGTTTTCGCGGACGTTGGGTTCGACACTCAGCACGTTTAGCTCGGCGATTGCGCAGGGCCAGATCATCGGTGTTCGCACCGGTGGCCGGGTGATTGCACCGCCGCTTGAATACGACCCCGATACGGCTGAAGATTCCGGGACCGATTGGGTGTGCGTTGGACCGAAGGGAACCGTGTCGTCATGGACATGGGTACCTGAACCAACCAACTTGCATCCGCTTGACCATGCGTTCGGCTTCGCGTTCATCACTCTCGATGGTGCTGACACGCCAATGATTCACATCGTCGACGCTGGCTCGGAAAGTGCGATGTCTGCGGGCATGCGCGTCGAAGCCAAGTTCAAGGCTCCAGCCGACTGCGCCGGTCGTATCGACGACATCATCGCGTTTGTTCCCGCCTCTGACCCCGCTCCCAGCGAGGGTGCCGGCGAACCGTTTGAGGCTCCGGCGGAGAACGAAATCACGGAGATGGACGCGTTTAGCGATCTCCGTTACATCGACAACGCGTCTCCCACCACGATCATGTGGGCGGAAGCTCTTATGGAAGGTCGCATCATCGGACAGAAATGTCCGCAGTGCGCCCGAACAATCGTAGGGCCGCGAGGTATGTGCAGCGTGTGCGCGATTGAGCTTGACGAGAGCCACATTGTCGAGGTTCCTGACCGCGGTGTGGTTTCGAACTTCACGATCGTGACACCGACGCCGTATCCCGGTCAGACTGAGACCGAGCCGTTTGCGCGTTGCTCAATCCTTCTTGACGGTGCTGATGCTGTTATTGCTCAGCAGGAAATTCTCGACGTGCCGGTCGGCGAAATCCGCGTTGGCATTCACGTTGAATGCGTGTGGGCGCCGGAGAACGAGCGTTCCGCAAAAGATATCGATAACCGCAGTCGAGGAAGCGGTGGCGACATCATCGTCGGCTGGCGTACCACTGGTGAGCCGGATGAACCGGCTGATCGTTACTTGGATCGGATGATGTGATGGCACCTTCAGAAAATGACATTGCAATCGTCGGGTTTGCGCAGTTGCCGCCCGAGCGACGAACAACCCTGACGGAATCGGACCTGGTTCTGCGCTCCACCCGCGAGGTGATTGCGCAGGTCGGAATCGACAAATCAGAGATCGGCTTCACGGTCTCGGGATCATGTGACTACCTGTCAGGCCAGGGATTCTCATTTGTGCAGAACACCGACGCCTACGGCATGGTTCCTGCAATCAATGAGTCGCACGTCGAGATGGATGGCGCATGGGCCATGTATGAGGCCTACGTTCGACTTCTTCAGGGCGATATCGACATCGCAATGGCCGTCGGCGTTGGCAAGAACTCCAACTCTGATCCTTCGACGTTGTTCACCGTTGAGTTCGATCCCTACTACCTCACTCCGTTGGGTACCGACACCTGGACATTGGCGGCGCTGCAGGCACGTGCGCTCATCGATTCCGGTAAGGCCACCGAACGCGACTTCGCTGAGGTCGTCGCTCGAAACCGGTCCAATGCCAAGTCGAACCCGTTTGCACAGGTGAAAGGCGATTACTCCATCGATGAGTTGCTCGCAGCTGACTACGTGCGCAACCCGTTGCGTCGTCACGACCTGCCGCCGACAACCGATCAAGCGGCAGCGGTCATTCTTGCTCGTGGTAAGCGGGCCTATGACCTGTGTGAGCGTCCAGCGTGGATCACCGGTATCGATCATCGCATCGAGGCGCATTTGCCGACTGTTCGGAAAGACATCACTACTTCGGTCTCAACCCGTCTTGCCGCTGAGGCCGCTGGTGCAGGTAAGGGCCCGATCGATGTCGCTGAGCTCCATGCACCGTTCAGTTTCCAAGAATTGATTCTTCGTGAATCGCTGGGTCTTGACGGTTCCACCGAGGTCAACCCCTCCGGTGGTGCGCTTGCGGCTCACTCTGTAATGACCGTCGGCCTCATCCGCGTGGGTGAAGCCGCAAATCAGATCATCAAGAATGGCAAGAGTCGAACGTTGGCCCACACCACGTCCGGACCTTGCCTTCAGCAGAATCTCGTCTGCGTCCTGGAAGGTGACCAATGAGCCATCAGCCTGTAGCAATCGTCGGTATCGGTCAGACACATCACAAGCGCAAGCGCGCCGATGTTTCGATGGCCGGCCTTGTCCGCGAAGCCGCTCAGCGCGCGCTTGAGGATGCCAACATGAACTGGAGTGACATCGACGCAGTTGTGCTTGGCAAAGCTCCTGACTTCTTCGAGGGAGTCATGAAGCCCGAGATGTATCTCGCCGATGCCCTTGGTGCGGTGAATAAGCCGATGTTCCGAGTGCACACCGCTGGTTCAGTGGGTGGCTCAACGGGCATCGTGGCGTCGCATCTTGTATCCAGCGGGCGCCACAAGCGTGTACTTGCCGTCGCTTTTGAGAAGCAGTCTGAAGGCAACGCGCAGTTTGCCCTCGGTGGGGGTAAGGGCGCTTCGATCGGAGCCGGCGGAGCATTTGCTCCGTTTATCCGTTCCTATATCCAACGCTCGGGAGCACCTGAAGACATCGGTTGGATGGTTGCGGTGAAGGACCGTCTCAACGGTGCAAAGAATCCATACGCACACCTCAAGCTTGCCGATATCACCATCGACAAGGTGAAGGAATCCCCGATGATGTGGGATCCACTCCGTTTCTTGGAGTCGTGTCCATCGTCGGACGGCGCATGCGCGGTCATCTTCACTGATGAAGACGGCGGCAAAGCGGCATCAAAGCCTCCGGCATGGGTGCTCGCCACCGCGATGAAGTCCGAGCCGGGTTGGTACTCGGGTCGTGACCCGGTGAATCCGCAAGCAGCGCACGCGTGCGCACAGGAGATCTACAAGGCGGTTGGTATTACCAACCCGCGCGAACAGATCGACTGCGCCGAGCTTTACGTGCCGTTCTCTTGGTACGAGCCAATGTGGCTTGAAGCCCACGAGATCGCCGCTCCTGGTGAAGGGTGGAAGATGACCCAATCTGGGGCGACGGCACTTGACGGCGACTTCCCCGTCAATATGTCCGGTGGCGTGCTTTCCTCGAACCCGATCGGTGCATCTGGTCTTCTGCGTTTCGCCGAAGCCGCACTGCAGGTTCGCGGTCAGGCTGAAGACCATCAGGTCGGCGGAGCCAAGTTGGCAATCGCTCAGGCCTACGGCGCCAACGCCCAGTTCTTTGCAATGTGGGCAGTCGGTTCCTCACTCAACCCACTGGGCTGAGCGTCGTTATGTCATGTGTCGGAGGCGACCCCTTGTGGGTCGCCTCCGTCGCGTAGGTGTTGTGTGGAGGGTTGACTGATGTCGACGGCCTTAGTGCTTGGCGGAGGTGGAGTGGCGGGGATTGCTTGGGAACTCGGTGTCCTCGACGCGCTTGTAAACGCTGGAGTCGACCTCAGGACTGCTGATCGAATCATCGGGACCTCGGCTGGTGCCGCTGTCGGGGCGCAACTCCGCACTGGCGAATCCCTCGAATCGTTATGTGCTCGTCAATTAGTGCCTGCGAGCCAAAGCGCAGAGTTGCAAGTCGAAAGTTCGCTGGATTCGTTGATGGAACAATTCGCTGCGTGTTTCGATGGCGCCCCCGATGAGATCGAGGTGCGTCGTCGTCTTGGTGGTGTGGCATTAGGTGCCCCCACCGTTGATGAGAGCGCTCGTCTCGCAGTAATTGAGTCGCGACTCTCTTCCCACGAATGGTCAGAAAACGAACTTTTGATAACAGCCGTCGATGCTCTGACGGGAGAGTTCAACGTATTCGACCGTCACTCGGGGGTGTCATTGGTTTCCGCTGTTGCTGCAAGTTGCGCCGTCCCAGGAATTTGGCCGCCTGTCACGATCGGTGATTCTCGATTCATCGATGGTGGCGTGCGAAGCGGAACTAATGCTGACCTTGCAAAAGGCTGCGACATCGTCGTGATCGTCGCGCCGTTTGCAGGTGGATTTGGCCCGACCGTTGAGGTCGAAGCGGCAGCCTTGCGTGAGCAAGGGTCAATCGTTGAAGTGATCGCAGCTGACAAAGGATCAACGGAAGCATTCGGAACCAATGTTCTTGACCCGGCGACTCGGGGACCATCCCTGAGGGAAGGTCGGCGCCAGGGAGCAATCGAGGTCGAACGAATCACAAAGGTGTGGTTGTGAGTGCCAGTGAATCATCCGAAATATCGGAACTGCTTCGTCGTTTGCGCGACGAAATGGGATCGTTGCGTCGCATCACAGGGAGCCAACGTCTTGATCGATTGATTGCGGTTCGTTCTGGCGTTGCGATTGGTGTGGCGGCAGTTGCTGTTTTGGGCAAGGTCATTGCTGACGGTCCGATGCGAATGAGCGACCTCGCCGACGCGGTCAGAACACATCCCGCAGCGCTCACCCGACAAGTGCAAGCCCTTGAAGCCGAGGGATACGTCGAGCGATCCGCCGATCCGCATGATGGACGAGCATCTGTGGTTGCGGTCACCGCTGCGGGTCGGGTTGCCCATCGCCGGATTGAGGCAGCGAATGATGAGTTGATGGCCGAACAACTTGACGGTTGGTCTGTCGAAGAGTTGTCGGCGCTGGTTGACCAGCTTGATCGTTTGGTCTCGGACTTACGAGCCGTTCCCGCTTCTCGTCGATCGAAGGCGGCGGGTTGAGTTCGGTGGAGTTAACCCGTGCTGATCCTGGTGTAGCAGCCGAGTACCACGCGCGAGGTTGGTGGGGTGATGACACCGTTGGATCGATCGTTGCGGCTCGGGCATCTGTGCAGCCTGACGAAGTGGCGTTCATCGCAGATGGGCGTCGCTACAGCTGGGCGGAGTATCACGCCGATGCCGACGACATCGCTTTAGCGATCCTTGCTGCCGAACCCGAGCGTGGTGAACGCATTGCCGTGATGATGCCGGATGGCCCGGCAGTTCATGCCGTCTTCGTCGGTATCGAGCGCGCCGGTTGCGTTGCGGTTGGTATTGGGGCGCGAGCGGGTGACCGTGAAGTTGCCCATCTGCTTTCGCTTACTGGGGCTCGCACTCTCATCACCGCCCCTGAACAACATGGTCGAACTGCTGCGGCGTTGCGTTCCGATGTCGCTGCGATCGACACAACAGTTGACCGACATCTTCTTGTAGGCCTTGACGCGCGAGTTGTTGACGCTGCACTTCCCGATGGGGTTGAAGTCGATCCCGATTGCCCGTTCCGTCCGATTCATCCCGACGAACTTTTCCTCCTGAACTCCACCTCGGGCACTACGGGGTTACCGAAATGTGTGATGCATACGCAAAATCGATGGTTCTATTTTCATCAATTGGCCGCAGAAGCTGGTGGATTCGGACCCGATGAAGTGTTCTTTGGGGCTCTGCCTGCACCATTCGGATTTGGTTTGTGGACTGCACACTTCACGCCGGCTGCGCTCGGCGCACCAACGGTATTGATGGATCGATTTGATGCTCATGAAGCACTTGACCTCATCGAACGCGAACGCGTCACAGTGCTGTGTTGCGTCAGCACGCAGTTCATCATGTTGTTGAACGCACAGGCGGAACGTCCACGCGATCTCTCATCGTTGCGTGCAATGTTCACCGGTGGTGAAGCGGTTCCCTTTGAACGCGCTGCGGAGTTCGAGGAGACAACTGGAGCGAAAGTGCTTCAGTTTTATGGTTCGAATGAAACGGGAGCGCTGAGCTACACCTCGCACGCCACGAATCGCGAAACTCGACTTCGAACCGCAGGCCACGTCATTCCAGAAATGCATGTACGCCTCCTCGATCCTGAAACGCATGCTGATGTTCCGGCGGGTGTAGACGAAGGCCAACCAGCCTGTAAGGGTCCGGCGACAGCACTCGGGTACTGGGGCGATGTCGACGCCAACAAAGCATTGTTCACCGATGACGGTTGGATGCTTATGGGTGACATTGTTCGGATTGATGCAGAAGGCGTACTTACAGTTGTTGGCCGAACATCAGACTTCATCATTAGAGGGGGCAAGAACATCAGCGCTCCAGCGGTCGAAGCGGAGATTGCCACACACCCGGCTGTTGCGATGGTGGCGGCAGTGGCGTTTCCCGATCCGGTTTTCGGTGAACGAGTGTGCGCGTATGTTGAACTTCGTCCTGGGATGGAACTCACACTCGATGACATAGTTGAGCACTTGCGCTCACGGTCAGTGTCACGCGAGTGGTGGCCCGAACATCTCGTGATCGTCGATGAATTACCTCGTTCGTCCGGCGGCAAAGTGGCGAAGGGCGACCTGAAAGCCGATGCGGTTCGTCGTTCGGCCGAGATGCCTCGTCCCTGATGTTTTTAGGGGTACGGAACGATGGTCCGGCACCCAAGATCGGGTTCGCCCGGCGGTGTCTCGAACGGGAGGCAACCGGTCAGTTCTCGTTCGCCAAGAGGCTCAGCCAGCACGACATCGATCGACTCGATTCTCATATCTGAGGTGCAGGGGCCGGGCTGTTTTGAACTCACCAGGACAGTGATTTCAACTTGCTCATCGGTTTCGACCACTTTGAACGAGTCGAACGCATCGCACGAACTGCTCCCGATGTACCCGGCGATCTTCAAGGTCGTTGGCTCGATGATGGCGTTGAGGTCCCAGTGGACTGGAGCGATTGTCCGTTCAGCGGTACTCGAACAACTGCTCATCACGATCACAATGGCGATGAAGCCGAACACTGCAACAAGCGGTTTCATCGGGCGGTCCAGCCGCCGTCAACCATGACGATGGAACCGGTCATGAAACTTCCGGCCTCAGATGCGAGAAGAAGAACGGCGCCGTCGATTTCGTTGACCTGTCCAACCCGCATCATGGGTGTATTCGAGGTGATGAACGAGGTGCCATTCTCGGTTGATGTCAGATCTTCAATCATCTCGGTCTCGAACCACCCCGGGCAGATTGCATTGACTCGGACGCCTTTACGAGCCCACTGCAGTCCCATCTCGCGTGTGAGATTGACGAGTCCGCCCTTGGCTGCTGAGTAGCCCGAGTCTTTCGCCGGGGTAGCGCCAACGACACCAAGAATCGATGCAATGTTGATGATCGAACCTTGTTCGCGTTCCACCATCGAAACGCCAACCAGTTTCATGAGATGCCATGCCGCTGTGAGATTGAGCTCGATCATGTTGGCGAAGTCATCGAGCGATTCGTTCTCGATTGACGTTGCGTTCACTGCTCCTGCGTTGTTGACCAAGATGTCGATTGGCCCCAGGCGGGATTCGATTTCGGTGACAAGGGCTTCGCGGTCTTCCGGATTCGTTAGGTCGCAGGGGAAGCCGCTGAGCGTCGGCGCTTCGGACTCAAGTTCGGCAAGTCTGTCGGCTCGCCGTGCGGTGACAGCAACTGTGGCGCCAGCAGCAGCAAGCACCAGAGCGATTCGTCGGCCGAGTCCAGATGACGCGCCGGTGACGAGCGCAACTCGACCAGTGAGGTCGAAAAGTTCTGCCGGGGTCCTGACGGGTTCTGGCATCGTGTCGATGAACAGGGTGGCGACGAGCTAGCTCGGCGCTGGGGTCGAGTTTCCGCTGCGGATCATGGCGAGTGCCGAAGCGGTGATACCAGCGGCATCGAGACCAAGGTCGGCGAGGATCGCATCGGGCTTTCCGTGAGCGATGTATTGAGAAGGAATACCAAGCACGCGAACACGAGGTTCGGTGGCTCCGATCGTGCGCTCGCTTACGAGGTCAGAAACCGTCATCCCGACTCCGCCTTCTCGGAGGCCATCTTCGACGGTGATCACGAAGGGGTGTCGAGCTGCATCGTCGATCATCGCGGGGTCCAGTGGCTTCACGACTCGCGCATCCCAGACGGTGACTGAAATGCCTTGAGCTTCAAGTTGCTCGGCCGCGATCTCGGCTGCATCGAGCATCTTGCCGACGCTGACGATGCACAACTGTGTGCCAGTTCGGGTGCGACGAGCATTGAGTCCGCTGCCGACTTCTTCCGGGGGCGCTTGTCGAGCCGCGGTCTTTGCCCAACGAATTGCGACAGGGCCATCGGTGATATCGAGAGCATCATGCAGCATCTGACCAATTTCCTGATACGAGGACGGTGCAAACACCGTCATGTTCGGAACTTTGGTAAGGAGCACCATGTCGAGAATCCCGTGGTGACTGGGCCCGTCATCGCCGGTGATGCCGGCGCGGTCAATGCAGAACACAACGGGTTGATCGTGCAGGCCGACATCGAGGTTGACCTGATCGAATGCACGCGTGAGGAAGGTCGAATAAACAGCAACGACTGGTCGAAGTCCGCCCATCGCCATACCTGCAGCGGCAGTGACGGCATGTTGTTCGGCAATACCAACATCGAACATACGGCCAGGGAATCGTTCGGCGAACGGGAGAATGCCAGTGGAGTCCGGCATTGCGGCAGTGATGGCAACAAGCTCGGGTCGAGCTTCGCCTTCCTTGACTAGTGCTTCGGTGAAAGCAGCGGTGAAGCTGCCGGGTTTGGCCTCGGAGGTGTCGTGCAGGCGCTTGATGGGGTCGTTTTCGGCGGGCCCGTACCCACGACCCTTCTGGGTGAGCACGTGAATGACCTGTGGGCCCCCGGGCATTGCTGCGGCGTTGCGCAGTGCTTCTTCAAGAAGCGCAATGTCGTGTCCGTCGAAGGGGCCGGAATAGCGAACACCTAGTGCTTCGAAGAACGCCGTTGGTTCGAATGCTTCGCGAATCGCAGCTTTTGTTGCGTCGAGGCCTGTCTTGGCAATGTTGCCGACGACGGGAAGGTCAGCAAGGATTTTTTCAAGTTTCGCCTGACGGCGCATGTACACCGGATTGTTGCGGATCTTGACGAGACTCTCGCCAAGTCTGGAGACGGTCGGCGCATACGAGCGGCCATTGTCGTTGAGAATGATGATGCAGTCGCGCCCCGAATGACCAAGGTTATTGAGACCTTCGAATGCCATACCGCCAGTCATTGATCCATCGCCGATAATGGCAACGATGCGACGGGCATCAGCACCCTTCGTGGCTTCAGCCACAGAAAGTCCGTAGGCCCAACTGAGAACCGTTGAGGCGTGGCTGTTCTCGATCCAGTCGTGCTCGGATTCGTCGCGAGAGGGGTAGCCAGAGAGACCCTCTGCTTGACGAAGATCAACGAAGTCTTTTGCACGACCAGTGACGAGTTTGTGGGGGTAGGCCTGATGCCCGGTATCCCACAGGATGATGTCGTCCGGGGAGTTGAACACGCGGTGGAGAGCGAGAGTGAGCTCCACTACTCCGAGGTTGGAACCGAGATGGCCGCCATGAGTGTTGACCGATTCAATGATGACGTCGCGCATCTCGGCCGCAAGCGTGGTGAGCTGCTCGGGGTTGAGGGCCTTGAGGTCGGCCGGCGACTCAATCGTCTCAATGATCATGGGCGGAGTCCTTGTCGGCGGCGTTTCGAGAACACGGCGACGGGAGACGGGGAGCGGTCGCCGGGATCGACGTCCGTGGTGCAACGCTACCGTCCCGCAAGGGGTGAACCCCTATCTCTAGGGCTATCTATTGAGGAGACGGGTGGACCGATTCAGGCCGTTACTGGGACCTTGCGGCCCCCAACCACAAAGGCGGGGGCTCCGAAAAGGCTGGCAATGACGTTGATGGCGTAGAGAACGAGACCGAGGGCCACAGCTTTCTCGGCGGGAACGCCCAACGGAACGAGGAAAAGGACAAAAGCGCTCTCTCGGACTCCAAGACCCGCAATGCCGATGGGGAGCACCTGGAGAATCAGAACTGCCGGATAGAACGCAAGAAGGGCGGTGAGTCCGAGCCAACTAAAGCCAAGAGCCGCGGCAACCATCAAGGCAGCGAGGCAAAGCGCGACTTGGTAGACGAGACCGGCCGCGAGAATGGACAGTGCGGCGAGGGGTTGACGACGAAGTTCTGTGACGCCCCGGTGGGTGACATTGACGAAGCGGCGCCATCCATCGGTTGCTGCGAATCGACCGCCAAGTCGTGGGTGATTCGCAGCAAGTAGAACGACCACGAGTGCAACGAGCGTGACGATTGCAACAGCGAGAGCAAGCAGTGTGGCGCGGCCAAGTTGACGGAGTCCAGGGTTGATAGCGAGTCCGAAGAACGTGATGAGTGGCAATACCAACCAGCCGGTGAGTCGTTCAAGCGCAACGGATGCAAATGTTGTTTCCGGTTCGCCATTGACTTTAGAAAGGCGCGAGACGCGCAATACGTCGCCACCGATAGTGGTGGGAAGGACATTTGAAACAAATTGGCCGGCGAAATAGAGCGGTACGAGAATACGGAGTCGTTCGCGAAGCCTGAGTGCACTGAGTACTGATTGCCAGCGAACAGCCGAAAGGGCAATGGCCACGAACGTCGTAACTGTGGCGGCAAGTAGCCAGAGGGCGACAGTGAGATCCCAGGTGGGAATGAGGTCAGCCCATGTGAGTTCCGGAAACCTCCACCAAAGGACTCCGAGCATCAGGAGGCTGACGGCAATGCGAAGGGGCAGTGCCCAACGATGGCGACGTTCGGTCTTGCTCCCTGCGGTTTCGACTGCGTCGATGAGTCCCTCAATGGAAACCGATGCGATGTCGCTGAGTCCTGGCTCGGCCCCATCGCCGTCCTGTGGCCCGAACGTGGTCGGCCGATGGGGATTGTTCATCTTCTGAGTCTACGAATGGAAGCGGAACGGTTTGGGACCTCGGTTCCGGATACTCAGATCAACGCCGGCGCCGGTACGCTACGGCGCTCGACGGGGCTTGCTTCCGCAGGCACTTGCCCAGCCCAGGACCGGAGAAGGAACAAATGATCGAACAGTCGGTGCTTGAAGAAGTTCTCGGTGTTGCAATGCGCACGGGTGGGGAATTTGCCGAAATATTTGCCGAAGACCGGCGCAATGCCTCGGCTGTTCTTGACGATGGCCGTGTCGAAGAACTGACCTCTGGCCGCGACCGAGGCGCGGGTATCCGCGTCGTGGTTGGTGAGACCACTGGCTTTGCCCACACTGCCGATCTTTCCGAGGCCGGCCTCATCGCTGCTGCTCAAGCGGCAGCGGCAGCGGCTCGTGGCGGCGGCGGAGGAACAAATGTTGTTGCTCTTCACCGTGGATCTGCGTCGCGTGGCTATGACATCGAGACCTTCCCTGGCGATGTCCCGAAAGCCAGAAAAGTTGAATTGCTGACTCGTGCCGATGAGGCGGCTCGTTCAGTTGGCGATGCGATCTCACAGGTTTCGGTGAGTTACGGCGACAACCGCCGTCGAATTCTCGTTGCCAATTCCGATGGAGTATTTGTCGAAGACGACACGGTGCGCACGTTTTTTGCTGTGAGCTGTGTCGCCACTGGCGATACCGGTATGCAAACGGGTCGTGAAAGTGTTGGGCACACAATCGGTTTTGAACTGTTCGACATGTACGACATCGATCAACTGGCGCGGAACGCAGCAGAGCGTGCGATCACAAAGTTGGCAGCCCGTCCCGCCCCGAGCGGTCAGATGCCGGTCGTCATTGGTAGCGGTGGCGGTGGCGTGTTGTTCCACGAGGCATGTGGTCACGGTCTTGAAGCAGATCTTGTTTCAAAGGGTGCTTCAGTTTTCCGGGGACGCGTTGGTCAGCAAGTGGCCTCGAAGGGGGTAACCGTTGTTGATGACGGCACGATGGCTCGCGAGTGGGGAAACATCGCGATTGACGATGAAGGCAACCCTGCCCAACGCAATGTGCTCATCGAGGACGGAATTCTCACCGATTACATGTGGGATCACCTGCGTGCCCGAAAGGAAGGACGTCGGAGTTCGGGTAACGGTCGTCGACAGAGTTACCAAAATCTTCCGATGGTTCGAATGACGAACACCTATCTTCTTGCCGGCGAGGAAGACCCGGAATCGATCATCGCCTCGACACCCAAGGGTGTTTATGTGAAACATCTCGGTGGTGGTCAGGTGAATACCGCGACCGGAGATTTTGTTTTCGGAATGACCGAGGCCTACCTCATCGAGGACGGAAAGGTGACTGAGCCATTGCGGGAAGGAAACCTCATCGGTAATGGTCCCGAGGTTCTGCAACGCATTGATGCCCTTGGAAACGATTTCGCGATGGGTCCTCCAGGAACGTGCGGAAAAGACGGGCAGGGCGTTCCTGTGGGTGACGGCGTGCCAACTCTGCGTGTGTCTTCACTCACAATCGGTGGCACCGCCGCATGAGCCAGGAACTTTTGGCCATTGCCGACCGTGTTGTCGCAATGGCCAAACCGGGGGAACAGGTCGAAGCAGTCGTTGTGCGCGGAACCGAAACTGAAATCAAAGTATTCGGCGGTGACGTCGAGTCATTATCTTCGGCCCAGTCGCAGGGGGTAGGAATTCGAGTTGTTGTCGACGGCCGTCAAGGTTTCGCTTATGCGGGAAGTCTTGATGAGTCCGCAATCGCAGAGACTCTTGCCGATGCTCGCGACAACGTGAGCTTTGCCACGTTCGACGAGTTCGCTGGCCTTGCCGAGCCCGACGGCACAGCAGTCCCTGTTCTCGATCTGCATCGTGATGCAATGGTGTCGTTTGCGACATCAGACAAAATTGCAATGGCGATTGAGCTCGAACGGGTTGTGATGGCTGCAGACCCGCGAATTTCAGGAATCGAATCAGCCGAATATGCCGATTCAATTTCCGAAGCAGCAATCGCGACGAGCACGGGTATCCGAACAGTTGGAAGCGAAACAAGTTGTTATGTCGCCACCTATGCCATGGCCGCCGATGGTGACGAAACCCAAACCGGCTTCGGATTTTCTGTTGGCCGTGAACCTTCTGATCTTGATCCATCACGCGCCGCGCTCGAAGCGGCGTCTCGTGCAACACGCATGCTTGGTGCCGTGCAGCCGCCCAGTGGTCGCCTGACCGTTGTGCTCGACCCGTGGGTCACCGCGCAGTTCTTGGGAATTTTGGGATACACACTCGATGGGGAGTCGGTGCTCAAGGGGCGGTCGCTGTTTGCCGACCGTTTGGGTGAGTCCGTTGGTTCCTCGCTGTTAACTCTGATCGACGATCCCACCGATGTGCGCTCGTTTACCGCGACCGATGCCGACGGCGAAGGTCTTGCTGCTCGACGCAATGTGCTGATCGAAAACGGTGTGTTGCAACAGTTCGTGCACAACGCCTACTCAGCTCGTCGGGCCGGAACAGTGAGTACTGGAAACGCAGTTCGCGGATTCAAGAGCACTCCCTCAGTCGGATGTTTGTCAGTGTCGCTTGTTCCTGGAACCTCTGATCCGGCAGCGCTTATCGCGGGCATCGACGACGGGGTTCTCGTGCAGGAAGTCTCTGGCCTCCATTCAGGAGTGAACCCGGTAAGCGGCGACTTTTCAACTGGCGCCGAAGGGCTTCGAATTCGAAATGGCACTCTCGCCGAGCCGGTTCGCGAATTCACAATTGCGTCGACACTGCAAAAGATGCTTCGCGATGTTCAGGCAGTTGGCAGCGATCTTGAGTTCCTTCCCATGAATGCGTCTGGCGTTTCTCTCGTCGTGGCCGACCTCACTGTTTCAGGCTCGTGACCTTCGATCCGCCTGACCAGGAATCTGCGGATCTCCTCGAGCTGGCACAGTCTGTTGCCAGCAACGCGCGATCCGGAGAGCAGCTCGAAGCTTTCGTGGCTCGATCCTCATACACGACCGTGCGCGCGCACGGCGGCGAAGTCGAATCGTTTACGTCAGCAGTCAGCGCTGGTATTGGTGTACGCGTTGTAAGCGATCATCGGCAAGGGTTTGCGTGGGCCGGAACGCTTGAGCCCGATGCAATCGCCGATGCGTTGGCCGATGCTCGGGACAATGCAACGTTCGCTGAACCCGATGAGTGGGTAGGCCTTGCCGAGCCTGACGGGGTAGCCCCTGTTCCTTTCGACGCTTTTGATCCATCGGTAGCGACCATGGAGGCTTCGCGGAAAATCGACCTTGCACTTGAGCTCGAACGTATGGTTCGTGCAGGCGACCGGCGAATCACGGGTGTTCGTGTCGCAACATTCTCTGACTCCTCGTCGCGTTTTGCTGTGGCGACGAGCACGGGTATCGCTGGCGCTGGACGCGGTGCGTGGTGCTCAATGAGTGCACTTGCGCTAGCAGAAGATGGTGACGAGTCCTATACCGGTGGCGGTTCGACAGTCGGGTTTCGGCCCGATGATCTTGATCTCGCTGAAGCCGCCGATGATGCGGTGTTGCGCGCCACGCGACTCTTTGGCGCAAAGCCAGTTCCGTCTCAGCGAGTCACGATCATTCTTGAACCAAGAATGGCAGCCACGATTGCTGGTCTTCTTGGTTCCACGCTCACTGGCGAGCGCGTGTTGAAGGGGCGCTCGCCATTCGGAGATCGAGTAGGCGAGACCATTGCGTCGCCCAAGCTCACCCTTGTTGACGATCCCACAGATCATCGTTCCTACGCAGCCGACATGTTCGACGGTGAAGGTTTGGCCTGTCGTCGAAACCAACTTGTGGTCGACGGTGTGTTGCAGGGTTTTCTCTACGACAGCGCATCAGGTAGACGCGCTGGACAGCCCAGTACAGGCTCTGCAGTGCGAGGCGTTTCCTCAACACCGTCAGTTGGGTGCCAAGCCTTAGCGGTCGCGCCCGGGGCAGGTTCCTTCGAATCGTTGCTGGCCGACATCGATACTGGTGTCTATCTGCAGTCGATGACGGGACTCCACTCCGGTGTGAATCTTGTGAGCGGCGATATTTCCGTTGGGATCGAAGGGCTAATGGTCCGTGACGGTCAACTGGCTGAACCGGTTCGCGAGGTAACGATTGCTTCGACCTTGCAGCGAATGCTCCTTGACATCGTTGCGATTGGTGATGACATCGAATGGCTTCCGGGCGGTACCGGCTGCCCAACGATGGTGATCGCCGACCTTTCGCTTGGTGGATCCTGAGCGACTGTTCTAAATCGTTCCAGCGATTAGCAATCCGATGCTGACGGATGCGACAGCAAGGCGTTCCCAGCCGAAGACAGCCAAGCTGCGCGTTTGTAGCCACGACACCATCCACTTCACAGCAAGCGCGGCGAAGATGAATGCGAAGATCAAACCAACAAGTGGGTTGAGCCATCCGTACGCATCAATGACCGTTGATCCGTTCGTGGCTGTTTCGTAGAGCGTTGCAGCCCCCAAGGTCATGAGGCCAAGAAGAAAACTGAACTCAACTGCTGCAGCGAGCGTCATTCCAACCGCAAGAGCAGCGAGAATTGTGACGAGGCTTCGACTGGTGCCGGGCCACATGGCGAGAACCTGCGCGCAGCCGATGATGAGCGCCTGTTTAGGTCGGATGTGAGTGATCGAGAGACCTGGTCGGTCAGCTTTGATTTTTGGCGCCAGATAGAGAAGTAAAAGCCCACCAACGATCCACGCGCCGATGACTGGTCCGACGTTGAGGAGGTTGCTCTTGATTGGCTTCTCTATGGCCACGCCGATGATCACTGCGGGGATAAAGGCAAGCATCAGCGCAATCAGAAGGTTCCGACCGTCGGTGTCGCGACCGAAGAGGCCGCGAATGATTGATTCGATGCGCTTCCGATACAGAACGAGCACGGCGAGGATTGCGCCGAATTGAATCGCGATTGCGTAACTATCGGCTGCGTCTTTGGTCGCATCGGTATCGCCGATCCCGAGAATTCGCTGCGTCACAACTAGGTGTCCGGTGGAACTGATCGGTAGGTACTCCGTAATGCCTTCGACTGCCCCGAGCACCATGGCTTTCCATGTGCTCATTTGATTCTTTGCCGCAAACTGATCTTCGGAAGTTACTTCGGTTGACTCTGCTTGATCGGTTGAAGATGCATTCGCTTGCGTCACGCCGGTAAACATATGGACGATGCCAGCGGCGAGAAGTAGGACAAGCAAGAGTGCGATGACGCGACCACCGCGAACTTTTGCGAGAGAAGGCGGGGAACCGGACATGGCGCGACGCTACCGGTCTCACCAGCGGCGAGGGGTGAAGGGTTAGTCGGCGAGGGCAATTAGTACGCTTGCCGACAGCAGTGCTTTGGCGACCGCGGATGCCTCAGCGATCACGACGCCAACGGTGATGGCCTCTTCGGAGACCGCAATGACGACGGCGCGGTCGGCAATTCGTAACGCTGGCCCGGAAGCACGAGCGGAGGTGGCGATGACTTCGGACGGTGCGTAGAGGGCGACGTGGTCGCCGATCCGTGTGGGAGGAGTGCTGGCATCGGAAGGGATAGCGAAGGCCAAGGAGTTCTCATCAAGTTGCGATGCGGGACCAGTTGCACTGCCGCCAGCGAGTCGGCGCTCAAGAACGACTTCATCACGCGCGATTGACCGTGTCACCGATCTTCCGATCGGCGATGCGGCGACGTCGTTCGGAACTACGGCAATGGGACGATCGACAAAGGTGATGTCTGCAGCCGTGATGACGCGCCCAGGTTCAAGATCGGATGTGGCGACCGGAACGGTTTTGCGGTGACCCCATGCGGATGCGGCAACGTCGGCGGAATTCACGGTTGAGACTGTCCAGGCCAAAGAGCAGAGAGCGACCGCCGTGGTTATCGACCATCGAACTCGAGTGGTGGAAAGCCAGCGTCGCAACGTACGCGGAAGCGAGATTTGGACTTGTGAATGGCGCATAGCGACTCCACGGACGGCGTGGTCAGTGGGGGAATGCGGTGACGCTAGGGAGTCCGGCGACCTCGTGGGAGGTCCGTGCGACCTTTGTCAGGGGGTGCTGGGCGTCGACGAGGATGAACCTGAGTCTGAACTGGTGCTTGAAGACGTCGTGCTTGAAGACGTCGTGCTCGAAGGCGTCGTGCTCGAAGGCGTCGAGGAGTCAGAACTCGTTGTCGATGCGGAATCAGATGACGCTGAGGTTGTCGAGGAGCTGGAGGAACCACGAGCGTCGTTTTTATAGAACCCGCTGCCTTTGAAGGCGATGCCTACGGATCCGAACTTCTTCTTCAACGCGCCACCACATGACGGGCACTCGGTCAGTGCGTCGTCGGTGAATGCCTGCTGTGCCTCAAATTCATGGCTGCAGTCTTTGCATCGGTAGTCATAGGTGGGCATTGAGGGTCTCCGGCGGGGCCGAGGGAGATGGGGGACAGGGTCAGCGGTTAGCACTCGCTCTGAGGGACTGCCAGCATAGCGAGCGAGGAGTTCAGGTCTACAGACGGGGAAATGGATGGCGCGTGGCTATGGGCCGCGTGGCTCCTACGATGTCGCCCACGTCCCCGCAGGTCCCGCTTGGACGAGGAGTCACGATGTCTCGAGTTACCAAAGCTGTTATTCCCGCCGCTGGCCTTGGAACCCGTTTTCTTCCGGCAACGAAGGCGCAGCCGAAAGAAATGCTGCCCGTTGTCGATAAGCCCGCTATCCAGTACGTGGTTGAAGAAGCGGTCCGTGCGGGTATTGATGACATCCTCATCATCTCGGGGCGCGGCAAGCGGTCGCTTGAAGATCATTTCGATCGCAATGTTGAACTCGAATCTTTCTTAGCCGAACGCGGAAAAGACGAGGCCCTCGCTGAGGTGCGCAGCATTGCTGAACTCGCTGAAATTCACTTCGTCCGACAAGGTGAGCCCTTGGGGCTTGGTCATGCTGTCTCGATTGCCCGCAAGCATGTTGGTGACAACCCGTTCGTCGTGATGCTTGGCGACGACATCATGGACGAGCGTTCCACGGTGCTAGCCGACATGATCGGAGTTTATGAAGAGCGCGAATGCGCCGTCGTCGCCGTTCAAGAGGTTGCGTCTTCTGAGATTTCGAGTTACGGGTCAATCGATCCCGAGGTGTTCTCTGAAAACCTCGTGCGTTTGCGCGGGATCGTAGAAAAGCCAGCCGCTGAAGATGCGCCATCGAATCTTGCGGTCATGGGTCGGTATGTTTTCACTCCCGACATCTTCGACGCTCTAGCAAAGGTGTCTCCTGGTGTTGGCGGAGAAATCCAACTCACAGACGCGATCGCGCTACTTCTTGCCGATCACGAGGTCTACGGCTGGGTGTTCAGCCATGGTCGTTTCGATATTGGAAACAAACAGGATTACCTGCGGGCCACAGTGGAACTCGCGATTGAGCGTGAAGATCTGGGCCCTGAATTTCGCGCCTTCCTCATCGACCTCGTCGATACACGACTGCGGTGATTGAACTCAGCGAAGCTCGTGAGTACGTCCTTTCTGGATGTCTTCCGAATGATCACGTTGTTGTCGCGCTGAACGACGCTCTGGGTTGCATCACTACAGAAGCCGTTGTCGCGGCGGAACAAGTTCCACCTTTCGCAAATACTGCCGTCGACGGATACGCCGTTATCGCCATCGATACAGCGACCGTTCCGGTCACCCTTCGCGTGACGGGCACTGTTCGTGCCGGCATGTCGGGTGTGGAGTCGCCAGTTGAATCCGGCTGCGCAGTTCGAATCATGACCGGCGCTCCGGTTCCGCCCGGGGCCAACGCAATTGTGATGGTTGAAGACACCGAAGGTTCTCCCGAGGGCGACACCGTCGTTGTGACCGCAACCGCAACTGTCGACCAACACATTCGGCCTGCCGGTGACGATGTGAATCCCGGCGATCCTGTAATCGCTGTCGGGACAGAACTGACGGCTGCGCACCTAGGTGTTCTGGCAACAATCGGTGTCACGCGCATTGCGGTGGTGCGTCGGCCAGTCGTCGGAGTGATTTCGACTGGCGATGAACTCGTTGACGATGGTTCGCCATTGACTCCGGGTCAGATCCGTGATTCAAATCGACTGACGCTGCGCAAGCTTCTTGAATCTCATGGTTTCGAAACGGTTGACCTCGGGCTTGCTCGAGATAATGAGCAGGTCATTGAAGATGCGATGCGCGCAGGAGCAGAAACATGCGACGCGATCGTCACTACCGGCGGTGTGAGTATGGGTGACTTCGACTACGTCAAGGTCGTTCTCGATCGAATCGGCGATATGCGTTGGATGCAGATTGCGATCAGGCCGGCGAAACCACTTGCATTCGGAACGTTGACTCGCTCGGACGGCACTGCGGTGCCCGTGTTTGGTCTGCCGGGAAACCCTGTTTCATCGATGGTGAGTTACGAACTTTTCTGTCGTCCGGGATTGCGGAAGATGTCGGGCTTTGCCGATGACAATCTCGATGTCGGGATTATCGACGGGGTACTCACCGAACCGCTCAGGCGCCGCGCTGACGGGAAAACCCATTTCGCCCGGGTCGTGTGTGAATGGGATGGCTCGAGCTCCACGTACAAGGTGCGATCCGCGGGCGCCCAGGGCTCACATCACATGGCGGCAATGGCCGCAGCCAACGCGCTGGCCGAACTTCCCGATGGCGACACGCTCGAAACTGGATCCACCGTGCGCGTCCGCCTACTTCGCCCGTAACCTCATGTGATGGCTGCCGAACCAACTTCTCTCGTCGACGGGTTCGGCCGCGTCCATCGCGATCTTCGTATCTCGGTGACTGATCGTTGCAATTTTCGCTGCACCTACTGCATGCCCGCCGAAGGGCTCGAATGGATGGCTCGCGAAGATCTCCTCACCTACGAGGAACTCACTCGAGTCGCTCGGGTTTGTGTTGAGCGTTTCGGATTCGACGGAATTCGTCTGACGGGTGGAGAGCCGACCGTTCGAGCAAACCTCTCGGTGCTGATTGAGCAGCTTTCATCCCTCGGAGTCGATCTTTCGCTCACGACGAATGGCACAACGCTCACCAATCTGGCGCCGGCTCTGGTGTCTGCTGGACTTGAGCGCATCAACATCTCGCTTGATTCGTTGAAGCGTGAACGTTTCGAACAAATCACGCGTCGAGATGAACTCAACAAGGTGCTTGAAGGTATTGATGCTGCGGTGCGCGCTGGCTTAGCGCCGGTGAAGATCAACTGCGTGGTTATGCGCGGTGTGAACGACGATGAAATCGTCGACTTTGCGCGATTTGGTCGCGAACGCGGTGTCACTGTCCGCTTCATCGAATTCATGCCACTCGATGCGCAAGGGGAGTGGACGAACGAGCAGGTCGTCACTAAAGCCGAGATCGTTGCTGCAATCGGCGACGTCTTCCCGTTGGAACCAGTTGCAGAGCGCGAAAGTGATCCGGCGGCGCGCTGGCATTACATCGACGGTGGCGGCGAGTTTGGCGTCATTCCCAGCGTTACCGAAGCATTCTGTGAATCATGTGATCGTGTTCGTCTCACCGCCGATGGAATGCTCCGACATTGTTTGTTTGCAACTCGGGAACTCGATCTCCGCACGCTTCTGCGTAATGGAGCGACCGATGACGACCTCGCTGAAGCGATTACCGGCGAGGTCGGCGCGAAGTGGGCTGGCCATCAGATCAACCAGGTGCACTTCATTCGGCCATCACGATCAATGAGCCAAATCGGCGGGTAGCGGCGATACTCCAATTGCTTACTTGCGGATCGATGGTGCAAAGCGAATGTCTAGAGTGCGCAGATAGGTCTGCAAGCCGGCATCTTGAATCGGAATGATCCAAGCCTGTTCGCCCGATTCGTTGTAGTGCGCATGCCACATGCCCGGCGGAGTCACGAATGCCGAGTGCGGTTCCCAGTCGACGCGAATCGGGTCGATGATTTCCCCGTCCTCATCAACAGAACGGCCAACGAGCGTGTAGCAACCTGGCTTGCAGTCACCTACAAGGTCAAGCGCTACGGATTGGTGTCGATGTGGTCGTTGCACCGCATCAACCGGAAGAAGTCCGTACATCGCCCACAGCACATGGGTGACGGTTTGAGTCATGTCATTCGGTGTGGTGTTCAGCAAAATCGACAAACGATTGCGGTCGGTTGCACGAGGTGATGATTCGACATCGGCAAGTTCGGCCCGCACACGCTCAGCGGGAAAGCGGGTTGGTTCGAATTTCGCGTGCGTTGGAACAACACCGAGATGACGAAGTAACGGCTCGTCGGTGACCCAGTACATCGTTGTGTCGGTTGACGCTCGGTGGACGGTTGCAGAGTTGGCGGGGAGCACAAAGAAATCGCCTGCACCCCATTCGAGTTCGCGGCCGTTCACTTGTGAGACGCCGCTGCCAGAGATCACGTGATAAAGCTCGGAGGTTGCAACTGGAGCGGTATCGACCGAAGCGCCGGGAGCGATTCGAATGAACGAGGTGAGCAACGCTGGTGATGTCGCCGGACCTTCGGTGATCGACAGTTGTTCGGAAAGGTCGAATGGAATGATGCCGGTTGCGATTGCTTGGTGTCGGGCAGCAGGGAAGCGTTCCATCGCGACTGGCGGGATGCGTCCCGAACCAACGGGGTTCGCTGCTCGGGTGTATTCGAAGTAATTGGATTGACCGGACCAATCCTGGTCATCGAGACCTTCGGCTGACCCACCCATCACTAATGTCGGTTCCATCGCTTCAGTCTGCCTCCTCCACCGGGATCACGCGAGGGGAGGGGCCTAGGATTGGGCCATGTCTGACCGTGGTCTCACTCATCTCGATCCTCTGGGCCGTGCCCGGATGGTCGATGTCACGCCCAAAGACGTCACCCACCGCCGGGCGATTGCTCGTGGTCGGGTGCATATGACCCCTGAAACAGCGTCGTTGGTTGCCCGGGGGGCAATCAATAAAGGTGACGTTTTGTCAGTAGCGCGCGTTGCTGGCATTCAGGCGGCCAAGCGCACCTCAGATCTCATTCCGCTTTGCCATCCACTGATGATTGGTGGTGTCTATGTGAACTTCCGCATCGAGGATGACTTCATCGAGATCGAAGCGCAGGTCGAAACTGTTGATCGCACTGGCGTAGAGATGGAAGCGCTTACCGCGTGTTCAGTTGCGGCGCTAACCATTTATGACATGTGTAAATCCTCGGATCGTTCGATGGTGATCGGCGACATTGCGCTCTGGGAAAAGACTGGTGGGCGTTCCGGTGCGTATCGACGTGATCCAAACGCGTCTTTAGGAGACGACGTTCTTGACGGCTCCTTCACCGGAACCACAGAGAATGGCGAAAATCACTCGGTGTGACCGATTTGTTGGATCGGCGTTATGTCATACAGGGCAAGGAAAATCAGGGTTATTGCTGGCAGCTCGCTGGAGCCTTATTGGTGCCCTGTAGTAGAACCGTAACGTTCTCATTCAACCGATGGACCTCTACTGGCAACCGTTTCGCAACGTGAAACCTGCCAAAGGTTCCATCCCGATTTCTGCGAGGAAGGTCACGTCATGACGATACTGGTGCTCTTCGTGCTCGCAATTGTTTGGGCGGTGTATCTGGTCTCGTGGATTCGTTCTCGTACCGAGCACACCCGCGGCAACTCAATTAGTTCCTTCTCGAATCACCTCTCGATCCTCGAGCGTGCCGCACCTGATTCGACATCGTCTGTCGTGCCCGTTGCATCGGGCACGACGACACTCCGGGGTAGCGAATACTTCGCCCCGCATCGCCCAAAGCTCTCTCCGCAGAAGAAGCGCCGTCGAGACATCCTCTTTGGCTTGGCCGGAGCCACTGGTGTCACGCTTCTTGGTGCATTCGCTTTCGGCGGCCTCATGATCGTGTTGTTCCTCATCAGCCTTGGCGCCTTTGGCGGTTATGTGGTGTTGCTCGCCAATGCCCAGAAGCAGAAGCTCGAGCGACAGGCCAAGGTCCGGTACATGCAAGACAACGGTGGGGTAATGCCCCGACAGGCCGGCGCTGCTTCGGTCGAATTTGATGACAACGAGGAAGCCCTTCCCCGGATGTTCATCGTCGGCGGCAACTGACCCTTCCAGATCGTCGATTCCGTGGCGGTTCGTACAGTCCGGTAGAATGACGACCCCTGCGGGGGTGTAGCTCAGTTGGCTAGAGCGCTACGTTCGCAACGTAGAGGTCGGGAGTTCGATTCTCCTCACCTCCACCACAGGTGTGTGAGAGCCCCGTCGAGTTCGTCGGGGCTTTCATCATTTCTGTGCCTTGGGTTTCTTTGTGCAGGTACAACGATCCGGGCGAATGATCGTCACGCTGAATGGAAATGGGAAAGTAACTCTTCCGTTTCTCCGAGCCATCAGAACTGCATTCGACGCCGGCGACGGAGACTCAGGCTCCCAATCCGCCTTTCCCCCCTATTGTTGTGTGCCAATGAGCCCCTTGAGGAAAATGACATGACCGTCAGTTTGAACAACCGGAGTGATCTCGTGGAGCCCGCAGCGAGGTTGCTTCGATCGGCAATTGATACTGGTGACGGTGGCACTGAGTTGCAACGTCAGTTTCTCGGACTCATTATCAAACTCATCTGGGAACGACCAGATCTTGATCTTGACTCGTTAGCGCCGTTAACGCCCATTGAGGCCGCAGCGATGTTCGATGACGACGTCGCGCGACGTCGTCTTCGAATGATGCTTGTTCCTCTGGAAATGTTCCGTGCTCCGATAACGGACGAGCAGGTTGTCCTCGTCGACGGTTTTGCACTGGCCCTTGGTGGCGACAACGAGGGTCTTCAGTTGATGAGAGAACTGATGAAAGGTGACACTGAGCGTGCGGTTCAACATCTCGATGCCGCTTGGGCGCTTGGACGAGAACAGATCAGTGATTCGACGATTCGGGCGCGATACGAAGAGATGGATACCAAGATCGAGGACCCCGAACTTGCGGCGGAGATGCGCAGACTCCGTGAACTGCCGAGAGGCTCTCTCGGGCGCGAGTACATCGAGTTCTACATCGCGAACGACTTCAACATCCCAGGTGAGGGAGTTTCAAACCCTGCGTTTTTCGTTCGTCATGACATGAGTCATCTCATTGCGGGATTTGGGCCGAGTGCCCCAGAGGAACTCGCGCTCTCTGCTTTTCAGATTGGCATGAAGGACAACGATGCCCATTGGATGCAGTTTCTCGCGGGCCTAGGCGCCTACGAGCTTGGAATCTTTGGCGGAGAGGACTTCGAAGCAAAGACGTCGCTCTTCGCTCGCGAGGGGGCGATGGAGTTAGTACTTGAGGCGTTTGTCCGGGGCGCTCAATGCACCACGAATTACAACGAGGCGCCGCTTCTCGAAATGGCTCATCGCTCAATCCACGATCTTCGGGAAGCCTTTGGCGTTCAGCCCCCGACGGTCCCGTTTCCCGCCTTTACCGAGATCAACGAACCCAAGTGAGTTGAACCGACTCAGCGGTCGGTGATCACGGGAACTAGGTTTTCTCCTATGCCGACCTACCGCTCACGTACCACCACCCATGGCCGAAACATGGCCGGAGCCCGAGCTCTCTGGCGCGCCACGGGCATGACCGACGGTGATTTCGACAAGCCGATCATCGCTATCGCGAATTCATTCACTCAGTTCGTGCCCGGTCACGTGCACTTGAAAGACATGGGTCAGCTTGTGGCGCGAGAAATCGAAGCCTCAGGTGGCGTTGCGAAGGAGTTCAACACCATCGCCGTTGACGACGGCATCGCGATGGGTCATGGCGGCATGCTCTACAGCCTTCCCAGTCGCGACCTCATTGCCGATTCAGTCGAATACATGGTGAACGCACATTGTGCAGACGCCCTCGTGTGTATTTCGAACTGCGACAAGATCACTCCAGGCATGCTCATGGCGGCACTTCGCTTGAATATTCCGGTGGTCTTTGTTTCAGGTGGCCCGATGGAAGCAGGCAAGACGCGTCTTGCCGGTGCTGAAGTCAAGGTCGATCTGATCTCGGCAATGCAGAAGGCTGGCGATCGAAATGTCAGCGACGAGGACGTTGAACTCGTCGAACGTTCAGCATGTCCCACATGTGGTTCTTGTTCGGGCATGTTCACTGCCAACTCAATGAACTGCCTTACCGAAGCACTTGGACTTTCACTTCCGGGTAACGGAACGCTTCTGGCGACCCATGCCGACCGCGAGCAACTGTTCTTGCAGGCGGGTCGAACAATCGTCGATCTCGCAATTCGCTATTACGAGAAGGATGACGATTCCGTTCTTCCCCGGGTAATTGCCAACAAGACAGCATTCGAGAACGCCATGGCGCTCGATGTCGCTATGGGCGGCAGTACCAACACTGTTCTGCACATCCTCGCTGCTGCCCACGAAGGTGAAATCGATTTCACGATGGCAGACGTCGACGCACTCAGTCGTCGCTTGCCGAACATTTGCAAGGTTGCACCTTCTACCGAGAAGTACCACGTTGAAGACGTTCACCGTGCCGGTGGCGTCCCCGCAATTCTCGGTGAACTTGAGCGCGCTGGACTTATCGATGCAACGGCGCCGACCGTGCACAGTCCCTCGCTGAAGGCTTCACTCGATGAGTGGGACATCATGCGCGACACCTGTACGGCTGAAGCACGCCATTTCTGGAGTGCTGGCCCGGCGGGAATCCCCACACAGGTTGCGTTCAGTCAAGATACGCGTTGGCCCTCTCTTGATGATGACCGCGAGAACGGCTGCATTCGTTCGGTTGAACACGCGTACTCAACCGAAGGTGGCCTCGCGGTTCTCTTTGGAAATCTTGCTGCCGACGGTTGCATCGTCAAGACCGCTGGCGTCGATGAATCGATTTTCAAGTTCACAGGCACCGCTCGCGTCTACGAAAGCCAAGATGCTGCTGTCGAAGGCATCCTCAGCGAAGAAGTCGTTGCCGGCGAAGTCGTTATCGTTCGCTATGAAGGTCCCAAGGGTGGACCAGGCATGCAGGAGATGCTCTATCCGACGACCTACATCAAGAGTCGTGGACTGGGCGAGAAGTGCGCGCTGCTCACCGATGGTCGTTTCTCTGGCGGAACAGCGGGTCTCTCTATCGGTCACGTTTCTCCTGAAGCTGCCGAAGGCGGGCTCATTGGTCTGGTTCGTACTGGTGATTCCATCACCATCGATATCCCGGCCCGGTCGATCACGCTCGATGTTTCAGCGGCAGAACTTGCTGATCGTCATGCCCACGAAATCGCTCGCGGCGACGATGCATGGACGCCAACAAACCGAGACCGCACGGTTTCTCTTGCGCTTCAGGCCTACGCCGCAATGACGACGTCAGCCGCACGCGGCGCAGTCCGTGATCTGTCTCAACTCCACCGCAACTAGAACTCGGTGTGAATCACACGTCGTTGAATTGTTGAACGAGGCGTGACCGGTACAACTTTCCGGCATCACTGCGGGGTAATTCGTCGACAATGAAGACCCGCTTTGGAGTGAGTTGTGACCCGATGGCCTCTCGGCAATGGTCAATCGTTGACGTGATCATCGCATCGGGGTCGGCACCATCAGGGATCACGATTGCTGCGGCGACGATTTCACCGAGGTCGTCATCGGGGAGCCCAAAGGCGGCACCGTCGATGACGCCAGGAGCCGCAGCGAGAGCCTCATCGATGCGGGCCGGATAGATATTCACCCCACCGCTATTGATGCACTCGGCTGTTCGGCCTGAAAGGTAGAGATAGCCGTCGGCATCGATATGGCCGCGGTCGCCGACCGTGTACCAATCGCCGGTTTCGTCGTAGGTCGTGGCGGTCTTTTCTGGGTCTCCGTGATAGCGAAACTTCGAAGCGCTAAAGAACCACACGGTTCCGACCTCGTCGGCATCGGCGGCGGAGCGATTGTCGCGACGAATGCGAATGCGTTCGGGATCGACGCGTCCCACGCTGCCTGGGTGAGCTAGCCACTCCTGTGGGGTAATCCATGTACCAGGACCTTCGCTGGCGGCGTAGATCTCGTGAATCACTGGCCCAAACCACTCGAACATCGATTGTTTCGTGGCGACGGTGCAAGGGCCGGCACCATGGAGAACAAATCGAAGCGTCGAGACATCGAATGAGTCGCGATCAGGAACCGCCAACATGCGATTGAACATGGTGGGAACAAAAAAGGCATGTGTAATTGAATGGTCGGTGATGAGTTCAAGGGCTTGGCGTGGTTCGAATCTGTCCATGAGTACAACGGTGACGCCCGCGCCCAAGGGCCATTCCAAACACAATCGGCTCGGTCCGGAGTGGTAGAGCGGGGCAGTGCACAGCATTGAGTCGCCGTTGTCGCCGTCCATTCCAAACATGGCAACCATCCCAGTACCAGCTGCGGCGGCGGCCGCGGAAGGTTGAGGGTCGTGGCGAACGCCCTTCGGGCGACCGGTAGTTCCTGAGGTGTAGATCATCTGCGTGCCGCGAGGACGCTCCTGTGCAGGCGCAGAAACTGACGTGAGCGCATCGTCCCACGAAATAAAGCCATCAATTGGTCCACCAATTGCGATTCGAAGCAGGAGCGAATCAGGAGCACCTTGAGATTGATGAGAAAAGACTGATTCCGCAACGAGCGCTTTGGCGCCAGAATCTTCGAGCACGTACTGAACGTCATCTGCTTCAAGATGCCAATTCACAGGAAGCAACGTGACCCCAGCACGTAGTGCTGCTTCATAGGTAACCATCCATTCCGGTCGGTTACGGCAAAGCAACGCAACAACGTCGCCAGATACCAGGCCGGCGGCGGCGAGCGAGGCAGCGACGGCATCAACCTCGTGATCAAGTTGACCGAACGTCATCACGCTTCCGTCAGTGGTGATGATGGCGCGACGGTGAGGATCGCGATGGGCGATCGCGGTTATCTCGCGGCCGAGTGAATGGAGGTCTGCGTCGATCACGTTGATCCTGGTGCGCTGGGAGAACGTTGGTGAGAGTGATGGTACGTCGGCTCTCATGTCTAGGGACTCCGAAGGCAATCGAAAACAACAAAGGCCCCGCCGAAGCGGGGCCTTTGCACTGCAGAACTGAAGTTGATCAGGCGAGACGCTCGATGATCATCGCCATGCCTTGGCCGCCACCGATGCACATGGATTCCATGCCGATGGTGCCGCCGGTGTCCTCAAGGCCGTTGAGAAGCGTGGCCATGATGCGTGCGCCGGTCATGCCGAAGGGGTGTCCGAGGGCGATAGCGCCGCCGTTCACGTTGAGCTTGTCCCAGCTGATGCCGAGGTGCTTGGCCGACGGAACGACCTGTGCAGCAAATGCTTCATTGATTTCAACGAGGTCGATGTCGCTGATACTCATCCCGGCGCGAGCCATTGCCTGACGGCACGCCTCGACTGGACCAAGGCCCATGATCTCGGGATCGATCGCGCTCACGCCCGAGGAGATGATCCGGGCGATCGGGGTAAGGCCGAGTTCCTTGGCCTTGGTGTCGCTCATAACGATGACAGCGGCAGCGCCGTCGTTCAGCGGACAAGCGTTGCCAGCCGTGACAGTTCCATCGGGGCGGAACACCGGCTTGAGCTCAGCAAGCTTCTCTTTTGTGGTTCCGGCGCGAATGCCATCGTCTTGCTTGACGACAATGGCGTTGCCATCGGCGTCGACAGTGTGGATCGGGGTGATCTCACGTTCAAAGAAGCCACGCTCAAGTGCTGCGGTTGCACGCTGCTGTGACTGGGCGGCGAATTCGTCCTGCTCTTCACGAGAGACGTTTTCGAACTGTGCAACGTTCTCGGCGGTCTGGCCCATGCCGAGGTAGTAGTCGGAGATGCCACCGTCGAAGGCGGTCCAGACCGGAGCGCCGCCGGTGGCGCGCTCGGCGGTACGAGCCTCGGCTGCAGCCATCAACGGGTTATGCGTGCCGGGAAGGCCGTCGGACATTCCGAGACCAAATTGGCTCACGGTTTCAACTCCAGCAGAGATGAAGATGTCTCCTTCGCCAGCCTTGATTGCGTGTGCAGCCATGCGGATGGTCTGCAGCGACGATGAGCAGTAACGGTTGACGGTGACGCCGGGGATGTGGCCCATGCCGGCGAGTTCAGAAACAACGCGGGCGATGTTGTAGCCCTGAGTACCTGCAGGCTGCGCGCAGCCAAGCATGATGTCTTCGACGAGAGTCGGGTCGAGTGATGGCACCTTGTCGAGCGCGGCGCGGATGATCGTCGCGGCGAGGTCGTCAGGGCGAACCTGAGTGAGCGAACCCTTGTGGGCGCGACCGATTGGTGAACGGGCGGTCGAAACGATGACTGCTTCGGGCATGACGGCTCCTTGATGCACGGAACGCCGGAAGGCTCCGGCGGGCAGGGCCTGATCGGGCCCTTGGTCGGAATTGTCTATCGCAAGGAACCTACTGAGCGGTAACTATCCGGCGAGAAGGCGTGCGGGAGGCGGAAGCGTGGGGTAGAACCGTCTTCATCCGTCTCCCCGAAAGGCCTCGATCGCTCACTGCGGTCGAAGGGCCGAGGTGAATCCTATGGCACTTGATCTGCGCACCTTGCTTGACCCAAACACGACTGCGGTCGTTACCTCCGAGTGCCAGAACGGAGTCCTGGGGCCTGAGACCTCCTTGCCGGAACTCGCAGCCGCCGCTCGGGTCCAGGCCATACCGAATGGAGCTCGCCTGTTGCACGCCGCGCGCGTTGCCGGGGTTCAGGTTGTGCACGCAGTGTTCTGGCGTCGTCCCGACTACCGCGGCGGCAACACCAATGGGCGCTTGTTCGTCGCAATGCAGAAACACGGTGCAGTGGCGATGGAGCCGGGTAGTCATTTGGCGATGCCAATCGAAGAGTTCAGTCATTCTCCAAGCGACATGATCTTGGGCCGTTACCACGGACTCGATCCCATGGGCGGAACCGATCTTGACCCAGTGCTTCGAAACCTTGGAGTGAAGACCGTCGTCGTAGTCGGGGTTTCCGTGAACGTCGCGCTGTTGGGTCTGTCGATTGGATTGGTGAATAACGGCTACCAGGTTGTGGTGCCGCGAGATGCGGTGGCTGGAGTTCCTGCCGATTACTCCGAAACATTGCTCGACAACACCTACCAGATGATTTCGACAGTGGTTGCCACCGACGATGTCATTAACGCATGGTCGTGAAACGCGAGTTATCGAGGATCTTGCAGTGATGTCTGAGGTGAATTCCGACGCGACCCGATCGCTTGGTCGGCGCGGTGAAGCCACACGCCAAAAGTTCCTTGAGGCAGTTGAAACCCTCCTCGAAGAAGGTACGTACCGCGAATTGACGGTTGCCGATATCGCTCGCCATGCCGGAACTTCCCCCGCGACCTTTTACCAGTATTTCAGCGCTGCTGAAGATGCAGTGTTGGCACTAGCCAGTGCAACTGTCGATGTTGCAGGTCCAGAACTTGCCCGCCGTATCGAAGGTAGTGATTGGTCTGAACGAAGCGGCTGGAAATCTTCCCTTGGCGTTGCCGATGCGTTCATCGAGTTATGGAATGGACATCGATCGGTTCTTCGTTTGATTGACCTTGCAACTGATGAAGGCGATCAACGATTCCGAGATGTTCGTACCCGACTTCTTGGTGCGCCCGCGAATGCGTTCGTTGTGGTCTTGCGCAATCGGCCCGACCGACGAGTCGTCGACCCGTTGGCTGATGCAGGCGTTCTTGTTTCCATGCTGGCTCACGTATCGGCCCATATCGATGGCCTGCAATCTTGGGGAGCTGATGGCGATGAATTGCGTCGCAGTATGGCGAGAGTTGTTTTTCTGACCCTTACCGGTCATTCGCCGCCTGGAGATTGAGCATCGTCTGATCGGGCGCGATCGGCGATTGATCCACGACGGAAGAGGGCCCAAAGGCACAGACTCGAGGCCGCCGCAATCGCAAGAACGATGAGTGGCCACGGTGTGGACGAAGCAAAGGTGGCTTCAGGGATCAACGGCATCTCTCCACGCTAGAGCGTGCTGTGCTGGTCACGGTGACGCGTGGCCGGTACCTTTCGACATATAACAAAACGCAAACTGTCGACTCGAGGCTGCACGATGAAAATTTCTGTCGGTTTGCCCACACACCATGTGGACTCGCTGGAGGAGTGGTGTACGGCAGAGGCCATTACCGAAATGTCGCAGGCCTGCGAAGCCGCTGGGGCTGATGCTGTCTTTGTTACCGATCACCCGGCACCCGATGTGAAGTTCTTGGCCAAGGGCGGCCATCATGCGCTCGACCCGTTTGTTGCTCTCACTGTGGCCTCTGTGGCGACGTCGAAACTCCGACTGCACTTCAATTTGGCGATCCTCGCGTATCGGAACCCTTTTATCTCAGCCAAGGCGATTGCCACGCTCGATCTGATCTCAAATGGTCGAGTCATTCTCGGAACCGGTGCCGGCTATCTCGCTCCTGAATTCGCGGCAGTGGGCGGAGATTTCGACCGCCGTAATGACGTGACTGACGAAGCCATCCGAGCGATGCGCGCGGTGTGGTCAGGTGAACCGGTCACGATGGCTGGTCTCCACTTCGACGCCGTCGACACCGTTGCGCTTCCGCTTCCCGTGCAACAACCATCTCCACCCATTTGGATCGGCGGAAATTCCAATCGGGCGATTCGGCGTTCGGTGGAACTGGCCGATGGTTGGAATCCGATGCCAAGTCCGGCGCAAGCAAGTCGGATGCTTCGTACGCCTCCGATCGAAACGATCGAGGATCTCGAGCGTCGAATTGGCGACTTGTACGTAGCGAGCGAGAAGGCAGGCCGCGAGGTTCCCCCTGAAGTGATCTTTACCCCAATCGGATACGCGCACTTCAGTGGCGCGTTCCCAGACGCCGCGCAATTTGTCGATGACGTTGCTGCCTACTCTGCGATCGGAGTGAGCACACTGACAATCAATCTTCCAGGCAAGACTCGCGCAGAGTTCATCGAGAGCGTTGAATGGCTCGGTGCAGAAGTCATCTCCAAC
>JBILIB010000053.1:0-12346 GCA_044350215.1 Acidimicrobiales bacterium | reverse complement strand
CACCCACCAACTCGTGAGATCGAGAACGCGCAGTCCCGCTAGCGGTCGAGAAGCAGTGCCAGTTAAAGAGGAAGGGAACGGCAAACGCTCGTGAGAACCGAAAACGAAATCATCGTGTTGACCAATCGTCGGCACTCCACTCGCCGGAGCCCTTGCGTCACCATTGAGTCGATAGGGGGGCCTCGGTCGAACGAAACCATCGGAACCGGTAGCGAACACATCTCGGGCGAGTAGTTGCTCATCATTCACGATCGATGCTCCGTCGTGACACGGGGCCACCGGCACTCGGAGATCAACTGCCGCATCGACGACTTCGGCAACCGTTCGTTGCGACGTCCAGCGATCAATCATCGACTGCCATTCAGAGCCCATGGCGAGTCGCTCGTTGAGGCTTAGAAATTTCGGATCGTCCATGAGTTCGGACTGACCAATCATCACCATAAACATTTGCATCATGTGACCGGCATTGCAGTTGAAGGCAACGAGACCATCACTCGCCTGTTCGATGCCCGGCGAATCAAGAATGCGCACAGGAGCCGCAACCTCAGGCGCACCGGTCAATTGATGCACCAGATCAAGATGGTTGGTGCCGGCAAGAGCCATCACATCATGAATTGAAAGATCGAGGTGCGTTCCCTCGCCCCCACCGCGCGCGTGAAGTACCGCACCTAACGATGGAGCACCGGCGAAAAGTGCGCCCAAGAACTCGGTAATACGCCCACCAGCCTGCACCGGTTGTCGACCGATAGGACCGCGAAACTGCAATCCTCCGGACTCGGCTTGGAGTGTGATGTCGGTCGCCGGTCGATCGGCCCAAGGTCCAGTCCGCCCGAATGGCGTCAGCGACACAACGACGAGGTGTGGCGACGCAGCGAGAATGGCATCGAGATCGACAGGATCATCGCCACCTTCAATGAGTAAGTCCGCAGTAGCAATCAATGCACCGACATGGTCATCACCAAGTCGGCCAACGACTGAGTGCTTTCCTGCTCCCAAAAAACGAAAGAGCGCTCCGTCGTCACCCTCGGGTACTGGGCCACCCGCGGAGAAACGCCGAAGTGGATCACCCTCGGCCGGCTCGACCTTGATCACTTCAGCACCAGCGTCGACGTAGAGCTTTCCCAGCATCGAACCGGCAATCCCCGGACAGCACTCGATCACACGGATTCCCTCGAGTGGTCGAGCCACACCCGCACGCTCTTCGGACTCTGAGCGCGTCGCCGTCTCGGTCACGGTTGTGTCCCTGCGAACAAACGGAAATATCGGAATCGCATCGCTTGCCCCCAAGACAACAAAACCCACGACGAGGAAAGACCGTACCCTTGCGTGATGAATGGCGCTCAGAGTTCGCGACGCGGACTCTGTCCGCTGTGGTAGGACCGAGGGATGGAATCCGATTCCTCTTTTCAAAACGAACTCAACACGCTCATAGGTCGACCACCTGGTGGCTCCGGGGTGACAAGAAGTCCCGATCCTGTCAATCAGCCCATGATTCGCCACTGGGCTGCTGCATTCGAGGACGCTAATCCGGTGTACACCGACCCCGAGGCTGCCGAACACAGCCGCTTCGGCCAAATCGTCGCCCCACCACTGATGTTGCAAACCTGGACGATGCCGAGTCCGATCATCACCGGGATTGCAGAGAGAGGTGGCGCGCCCACTGAATCAGAGGGACCAAGCATCATGACGGTGTTTGATCGCAAGGGATTTTCAGGAACTCTTGCTGTTGGATCCGAATTCGAAATTCATCGACACCTTCGACTCGGTGAAGTCATTTCTGCGAGCAACATTGTCGAATCGATTTCCGAAGAAAAAGAAACACGTCTCGGTCGCGGCCACTTTGTCACGTGGCTCACGACCTACAGCACCGACGACGGAGAAGTCGTCGGCACTCAACGCTTCCGCATTCTCAAATTTGCTGCCGGAGGTGCGTGATGGCAACTCCGTTACGTCCCTCGGTATCACCCGACACTGAATTCTTCTGGAACGGACTACGCGAACGTCTTCTTTTGATTCAACGTTGTTCGTCGTGTGGCGCACTTCGTCATCCTCCCCGACCAATGTGCCCCCACTGCCTTTCAACCGAATGGGACACGATTGAATCGGCGGGACGCGGAACAGTGCACAGTTTTGTGATGCCGCGACATCCCCAATTTTCCTTCATGGACTATCCCTACATCGTCGCGTTAATTGATCTCGCAGAAGGGATTCGGCTCGTGAGCAACCTCGTTGACATCGAGCCAGAAAACGCATGGATCGACATGCCGGTCGAAGTTTGTTTCACCGAGTTCGACGACGGATTCGTACTCCACCAATTTCGTCCCGAGGAGAAACGATGACGAACGTTGTTGCACCGCAAGTTGGAGACACACTGCCTGAACTTGTCCTTGAGATGACGTCAACACGGATCGTGGCCGGCGCGATTGCAACGAGGGATTTCATGCCCGTTCATCATGATCGCGACTATGCAAACGCCCAGGGTGCCCCGGAAATCTTCATGAATATCCTTTCGACCAACGGCTATTGCGGGCGTTTCCTCACCGACTGGGCCGGCCCGGAATCGCTCATACGATCACTCAAGATTCGTTTGGGCGTTCCTGTTTTTGCCGGCTCAACATTGAAATTCACTGGACACATCACCGCTATCGAGAACATCGGTGACGAACGGTTCGTTCACATCGACTTAACCGCTTCGAACAATCTCGGCGATCACGCCACCGGAACCGCCATCGTGGCGCTGCCAGCATGAGCGGGCTTAGCGGTCGGGCCGCAATTGTCGGTATCGGTCAGACCGAATTCTCTAAAGATTCGGGACGCACGGAGTTGCAACTCGCATGTGAGGCCGTGCGCGCCGCATTGGCCGATGCTGGCCTCACCCCAGCCGACGTCGACGGCCTCGTCACGTTCTCGCAAGACACCACCGAAGAGATGGAACTCGGTCGCAATCTCGGCTTCGATGAGATCACGATGTTCAGTCGCATCACCTACGGCGGGGGTGCAGCTGCGGCCACAGTGCAGCAGGCAGCCATGGCGATCACGAGTGGTGCCGCGGAGTGCATCGTTGTGTACCGCGCATTCAACGAGCGTTCAGGGCTGCGCTTTGGCAACTTCGGTGGTTCACTCTCGGCAATGCCGTTGTGGTTGTCGTGGTACGCGCCGTTCGGTCTCCTGAGTCCTGCTTCATGGATCGCGGTTCACGCTCGGCGGTACATGCACGAATACGGCGTCACGAATGCCGACTTCGGCCGTATCGCTGTCGTTGATCGACATCACGCATCCACTAATCCAAACGCATGGTTCTACGGGCGTCCCATCACCATCGACGACCATCAGGCATCACCATGGGTGGTCGAACCAGTTGTTCGACTACTCGACTGCTGTCAGGAGAGCGACGGTGGGGTGGCGCTCGTGATCACCTCGGCCGAGCGGGCGCGCGATTTGCCGCAGTCACCGGCAATCATCACTGCTGCGGCACAAGGCGCGACCGGCGACGCCGAAATGATGACGAGCTACTACCGAGACACTGTCACCGGTCTTCCCGAGATCGGCCTCGTAGGTCGCCAATTGTGGCGACAATCGGGACTAACCCCCGCCGACATCGATACCGCGTTCCTTTACGACCACTTCACGCCGTTCGTATTCGTACAACTCGAGGAACTTGGATTCTGCGGTCGGGGTGAAGCGAAGGACTTTGCCACGATTGAACGTCTTTCAGTCGGTGGCGAACTACCCATAAATACAAGCGGCGGTCTTCTGGGCGAGGCCTACATCCACGGAATGAACGGCATCACCGAGGTGGTCCGCCAAATCCGTGGCACCGCCGTTAATCAAGTCAATGACGTCGAACATGCACTTGTCACTGCCGGGACTGGCGTACCAACGAGCGGATTGATCCTGTCACGCGACTAAACGACAGACAACGCCGAGCTCCACACCTGAAGGACTTTTCCACAACCTGAACTCGACCAGTGCAGCCATGTTTCGCTCGGGAGAATCTCACCTTCAACGCTGCAAAATGACTGCGGATCAGCACGTATGTGTAATCTCCGCTTCCGGACAACCCAGTTTGGACAGGGACTACGAATGACGGAGTCAGGAAACTCAGAAATGTCCTCGCCAAAGATTGATGGCGCTGAGGCTGTCTTTTGGCACCTCGACGACATCGACTGGACCGAAGTCCAGCGTCAGCAAAATGCAGACGGCTCTGTGTCTGTGGTGCGTGAAAAGTGGCCGATTATTCGGCCCGGCTTTCTCTCCGCTCACGTGCACTACGAACCAGGAATGGTGGTGCGCCGACACGGACACCGAAGCAACCATGTTGTGTTTGTGCTCAGTGGCAGTGGATGGATCGGAACCGAACCGTGCGAGCCAGGTACGCACATTCACGTTCCACTTGGTTCTGCATTCGGTCCGATCATTGCCGGCCCTGAAGGATTGACGTGCTGGGAACTGAGCTTCGGTGAATTCGGTGGTTGGGGCGATCAGCCCGAGCTCTACGCAAATGAGATTGCCGAGCGCGGCATCACGCCACTGCCCGATCCCCCACTTGAAATTGGTGATTGGTTTGTTGATCCCCGCGGCGATTGGGGTGGCGAGCGACCGTCACCCAAGGTCGATGGGCTGCAATCAGTGATGACACATGTTCGTGACTATGAATGGTCCGAAGTGAAACAGCAACAAAACGCTGACGGCCCAGTGTCGATTGTTCGCGAGAAATCATTGGTCCGGCAACCCGATTTCACGAGTACCTATGTCGAATACTCGCCGGGAATGACCGTCGAGCGTCGCGGATACTTTGGCCTGCACCTCGTTTGGGTTATCGAAGGCGGGGCGTGGTTTGGCGACCGTTGGTGCCCAGCCGGTACGCACATCGAACTGCCCTTAGGTGCTGCATTCGGACCAATCGTCGCCGGCGAAGAGGGTGCCCTCTTTCTTGAGCTCACCGACGACGACGTTCGCAGTTGGGTTGACGAGCCTGCTAACTCGTGAACTTCGGAACTGCCTCTTCGGCATCGGTCGAACCGTTCTGGGAGATCTGTGCCCAATCAGCATCGGTCCCGAAGCGGAACATCCCCGAGGTCGACGAAACTGATTGAGACCCTGTCGGCTGCAAGCGCTTTGCACTCCGCTGCTGAGCGAGCAGGGCCTGGAGCTGTTGCACGATCCCAGAAATCTGCGGCGTTGCCATGAGAATTGGATCAGACGCGATGTTTCGAATCTCCAGCGGATCTTCCGACGTGTTGTAGATCTCAAGCTGATCCGGAGCAGCATTCAGCTTCAACGTGGTGTTCGCGCTCTTCGGACCCGGTCGTTGCGTCACGCCATCGACAATCGTCTGCGCGTCACGGCTGTTCGGAGAACTCCAGAAATTCGGGTTGTCGAAATAGCGCGTGTACTTCCATCGTTCCATCTGGCCCGATGGCCCTGTCGGGAGATTCGCTATGACCGTCTCGAGATGGCACGGCTGAACAACAGACTCGTACATCGTTCCGTTCCAACCGACTTGTTGCGCGCCGCGCATCGGCTCGTCATCGGTCATGAAGTACTGAGCGTCGTTTGCAATTGAAGATTCAGCTTCAAGATTCAAAAGAAAGCCCGACAGGTCTCGACCTGGCAGTGGTTGCACCTGCGTGTGAGTCGTCGAAAGCATTGAGATCAGTGCGCTTTGATCAAGACCAGCAAGGCCGAGCATCGTCGGTAACAAATCGGCGTGGCTCGTGAGCACGTCTGTCGATACTCCTGAAGGACACATGTCAGGGTTGTGGATCACGAAGGGAACTCGCATCACTTCGTCGTACGCAACGTGCCACTTTTGATGAAGTCCACCGTGCGATCCCAGCAAATCTCCGTGATCGGAGAGATAGATGATGATGGTTTGGCGATAGGTGGCATTGTCAGCAGTCAACGCATCGATCACCGACTTGATGTGAGCATCGACAGTCTCTTGAAGTTGGTAATAGAAACGCTGATACTCGGAATTTGTCAGCGTTGGCTGAAGCGATTTCGGATAGGTTTCGCGATAACTCGCTTGTGCGTCAGGTTTCTGCGCGAGGTCATCAGTGAATGTTTGTGCCCACGAAACCGGGTCAAACAGATCTGACGGAACGTTCGACCCGTTGAGTTGGCCTTGTAGGTTCAGCGCAGTCGACGGATTTGCTTGACCAGCGAGAAGCGCGAGCTGGCCCCAAAGAACAATGTCGTGCGGATCAACAAATGACGCAACTGCCAACCATGGATTCGATGAATTCAGCAGACTCTGCATCAATTCAACGCTCTGCGCCGCAAAGCCATCGTCACGACCTCCACCGCTTGGAGCAGACGAACCTGAATTCAGCGGGTTGGAACCATGCGGCTCCGGACCGATCCACCCTTGGAATCCAAACTCGTCCAACATGTCCGCTTCGAGATAGATGTTCTCTGCTGTCAGGTTCCGAGATCCGTCTGCGTTGTACGAGGGGTATGGCTGATGTGTTCCCGGTATATAAAGATCGGCGTCGGAAACGTGCCACTTACCTTTCCAATACGTGTCGTAGCCGCCAGCCCGAAACCAACTTCCCATTGTCGGGACGGTTGTCGGATCTAGCCAATAAAGATCTTGTTCAAGAGACGACTTTGCAATACCAGAGGTTTGCGTCACGCCATGCAGCGATGGGTACTGCCCTGTAAGGAACGACGTACGGCTCGGAGCACAAGCAGTCGCCATGATGTGGTGGTTACGGAATTGCATTCCGTTCGCTATGAGCTGGTTCTGAGCCGGAAGGTTCGACGCGCGCCAAGAAGCCAGCGACGCCGATTCATATGAAACTGGGTATCGCTGCTCATCAACGATGATGACGAGAAAGTTCGGTTGCGCCGTTAGCGGTCCGCGCGGAACAAACGCTGGCGAGACAGCGGTAGGCGTTGTCGGGCCAGCCCCAGATGGCGATACTCCGGCAGCCATGGCAGCAGCGGCAACACCGATGGCCCCTGCGCCCTTCAGAACTTGGCGCCGCGTCACCACCCCTTCGGGAACCGGCTTTTCACCAAAATCACCCATGACGTTGCCTCCTAGATAGCAATAACAAAGCCTAGGGCCAAAGTCGGAGCAGATCTTCAGGCCCTGTCAACAAACCCGACCCGATTCGGTTGAGCACCGAGTCTCGGTAACGACTCAGCCGAATTTGGCGACTCGCGCCTTGACCAAGTCCTGAAGCAGTTGCCTACTCACACGCTGCGTCAACGGCGAAACAACTGAAACCGAAGCACTCGAACGATCTCGAGATGCAGATCCTGCGTTCAATTGCAGTCGCCTGCACACATCAGTCCTGCGGGAGATATGTCGTATCGACATGCTCGCGGCCGGCAATCCGAGCAGAAATGAGGTCGATCGCCACGACAAGCATGAAGCCGAAGACCATCAATCCGAGGGTAACGACTACTGGTCCCTCGATCCATCCGAGTTCAGTGCTGTCTAACCCACTCGGCCAAGGCCAAAGCACTCGGACTGAACCAACCATGAGCCCGATGAGTCCAGCCATGATCGTCGGTTCATGTTTCACTAATGCCCAGTGGAGCACCTGAGAAAAAAGAGCCAGACCAATAACGCAACCAAGCCCAAACACAACAATGATCGCAAGATCGCGATCACTTACGGCTGCGAGGACTGGCCCATACATACCCATAGTGACGAGAAGAAATGAACCGCTAATACCGGGAAGGATCATGGCGCAGATCGCAATCGCCCCTGCGATGAAGAACGCCCAAAGCGCTGGGTCGGCGACCTGACTAACGGTGTCATCGCTCGTCCCGCCGCGCACCCCGAGCAAGATAAACGTCAAGATGGCAACGATCACAAGAATCGTCCATCGACGCACGTCACGGACTTCCAACAACCCCCAGGCCACCACCACTGATCCGGCAACAAGTCCGAGGAAAAGGCCCGCCATCTGCACAGGACTGTTTTCGAGCAGATGCTCGATTACTCCTGACAGTGTGGCGACCGCAACGAGAATGCCAATAAGCAGCGGTGCAATCAGTGTCCACTCAACGGAAGCAAACGAACGACGTGCGCCGCTGAAGTCGAGTTTGACGAGACGCCCGAGCACCTTCGCTCCGTCACGCACCGAAGAGATGAGGCGTCGATAGATGCCAAGCACGAGAGCGACAGTTCCACCCGAGACCCCAGGGACAACATCAGCTGCCCCCATGAGAAATCCACGAACAACATTTCCTAGGAGAGCAAGCATTTAAGACACCATAGTGAACGCCACCAGAAATGTGGTGACAGTATGGTTACCAGCGCGAATCGTAGGGAAGCAAACCGTTCGTTCGTCTTCGCTACCTGCGCCAGCGCCACGAAATGCGGTGCTGCGGAAAGTTACGACTGAGCCCAGATCAGCGAACGGTGTTCTCGTCGACGATCGGTTCGCGGAGGTGGAGCGGCTCGACATGCTTCTTGTTGCGCCGGGTACCGATATTGAGAACTTCCACGAAAACCGAGAAGGCCATAGCGGCATAGATGTAACCCTTGGGAATCTTTTGTCCGAATCCCTCCGCAATCAACATCGTGCCGATGAGAAGCAGGAACGCAAGCGCGAGCATCTTGACCGACGGATGCGCATTCACGAATGTGTAGATCGCCTTCGAAGCTAGAAGCATCACGAAAACTGCCGCCATGATGGCAATGACCATGACCCCGACATAGCTGGTCATGCCGACGGCAGTGATGACCGAGTCGATCGAGAACACCAAATCAAGCACCAGCACCTGGCCGATGACAGCAACGATTGTGGGCGCGACCTTTGCAGAAGTCGTGCCCTCTTCTCCCTCGAGTTTGTGGTGGATCTCCTTCGTGGCCTTATAAATAAGGAAGAGGCCGCCGGCGAGCAAGATCAACTCTTTCCCACTGAAGCCCACCGACCCGATGGTGAACAATTCCTTCTTAAGGGTGACCACCCAACCCACCGCCAGCAGCAGCAGAACGCGCATTCCGCCTGCGGCGAGAAGCCCGATCCTTCGGGCCTTGTCCTGCTCCTCAGGCGGGAGTTTCGAAGCGAGAATTGAGATGAAGACGACATTGTCGACACCGAGCACGATCTCGAGTGTGAGCAGTGCTGCAAGCGCACTCCAAGCGGTGGGGTCTGAAATCCAATCCATGGGGCAGGACATTACCGAGATTTGCCCAGCACCGTTGAAAAATTACAACGCTCTACTCAGCCGCTTTTGAGATGCGGTTACCGTCCAACTTGGCTCGATCGACTGCTGGACCAGTGAGGCTGACGAGATATTTCGGATTGCATGCTTGGGTTCCGATCGTGGTGGGCAACACCTGCTCAAACTTCGTGCCCGAAAGCTTTACAACCATCGAACAATCCCCGGGCTTGTTGCCACCTGGGTTCGTCGGTGACTGTAAGCCGCCCGCGTCATAACTCGTGACCTTCTGGAGCGCGCTAATCACGCAATCGCTCGTGAGATTCGACCCACATTCTTTAACGCCTTGCGCCCAAAGCAGGAACGCCGCAGTCGCCTGTGCACCAGAGAGGCTGGTTGAACCACCGTTTGCCTTCACAATTTCAATATATTTTGCAGTGGCCGGGACCTTGTCGGCTTGTTCAAACGGGTAGTACGGCATCTGCACATAGACGTTGTCGGCGTTTCCGTTCGTATTCCACTTTGCAAATGCGCTGTCGTAGAAATTGGCCTCCTGCAGCCACAGGGGCTCGTAGTCAAGAGTCTTTGCTGCATCAAGAAGATTTTCGAAGTGCGGAGCCGGAGAGCCTGAGAAGGACACAATTTCGGCGCCACAGTCCTTCAATCGCTGCACAAAAGGCAACCAATTCGCCTCACCCATTATGTTGTACGACTGCTCGCAGTCGAGAAAGTTCCAACCAACCTGTTCGTAGGCGATTACTGCTTTTTTTGCCAAATCAACAAGAGCGACAAAGTCACCATAAATAACCGATGCCTTCTTGACTTGCGACGGGAATTGCTCGGCTATTTGCGCTGCGGCGGAAACATTGGCGAAGTCAACCGGGTTAGGCGACGGCTGCACCATCAGGGGACCGTTCGAGAACTGCGGTGAAACTGAGTACGCCGGGACTGACGCCATCTTGCATCCAACACGGATCTGTTCTTGCGCCGAATCAAGCGACCAGCCCTGTCCAACAAGCATGAAATCCTGCGCGCAAGCCTCAGTCATCACGTTGGCCACATTCATGATTGCTGCATCGCGATAATTGCCAATGACCTGCCGACCGTTGATGCCACCTTGGTCATTGCACCACTTGATCATCGCCCTAATTGCGTCGGACATTTCCTTGTTCAGGCCCGGAGCCGATGGGTAGCCGGCGTCATCTCCAAAACCGATGGTGATACTTGTATCGGTGACGCCCTGCTGCGTCGCACCCTTTGCTTCGCCCCTACCACATGGCGATGTCATTGTTCCGAAGTCTGTTGAAGAAACAACTTTCGATGTTGAGGAAATGTCGCTTGATGTATCAGAGCGACCGCCTCCACAAGCCACAACAGAAAGGCTGGCTAACGCCAGAAAACCTGCGATGAGGACCAACCGTTGCGAATGCGGACGAACCGACATCATTTCCCCTCAAGAAGTACTGATGGCGCGCAGTTTACGAACTGAAACAAACCACGACACACTCAAATACGACACCGAGTACCGCTTATCGTCGATTGTGGCGCGTTGGCACCCAGAACCGAGACCACAAGCGAAACTCGGCTGTGTAGACAAGGTTGTTCTATGACCTTGCCGAAGGCCGAAACATCAGAGGCGTCGTCACCCTGCACTACCGCCTAGATTCCCCGGTCAGGACAGGCCTCAAGTCCGTCCAAGAGGGGGAACCGTGCTTGACCATCGGATCATCGGTGCAACTGTGGTGGACGGAACCGGCGCGCCAGCACTCGCGGCCGATATCGGCATTCGCGACGGCCGTATCGTGGCGATCGTCGAACCAGGAATGTTGCACGAAGATGCGCTCGAAACTTTCGACGCCACCGGCCTAATCGTGAGCCCCGGCTTCGTCGACATGCACACGCATTACGACGCGCAACTTTTCTGGGATCCGTTCGCTGCTCCATCGAACGTTCACGGCGTTACCTCAGTGATCGGCGGTAACTGCAGTTTCAGTATCGCCCCCGTTAAGCCGCAGGACGCCGACTACATCCGACGGATGCTCGCGAAGGTCGAGGGCATGCCGCTCGCCGCACTCGAACAGGGAGTGCCGTGGTCTTGGTCAACCTTCGGTGAGTACCTCGACGCGCTCGAGGGAACGATTGCAGTCAACGCTGGCTTCATGGTCGGCCACAGTGCGCTGCGCCGTTACGTGCTCGGAGCGGAAGCGAATTTCCGAGCTGCAACCCCGAGCGAGCTCGATGACATGCGGCGCGCACTTGGTGCTTCGATCGAAGCTGGCGCGCTCGGACTTTCAATGGACTGCTCGTCCTCACATAGCGACGGCAATGGCGACCCAGTGCCAGCGAAGGGCGCCGACCGTGAAGAGATCCTCTCGTTATGCGAAGAGACCGGTCAATGGCCCGGCACCACCCTCGAAGGAATCTTCGAAGGTGCAAGTGACGGGTTCGACGAATCAGAACTCGAACTGTTGCCGGCAATGTCCGTGCGGGCCAACCGACCGCTCAACTGGAACCTACTTGTTGTTGATACACGCGACCCCGATCGCGTTGATCGTCATCTTGCAGTATCGAAACGTGCGCGCGAACTCGGCGGGCGCGTCGTTGCACTCACCATGCCGGTGATCGTTCCGATGAACATGAGTTTTGGTACTTACTGTGCACTGAATTTGATGCCCGGATGGGGGCCAATTCTCAACGCACCGGTTCCGGAGCGCATCGAAATGCTGCGCGACGAAGCGACGCGCCGAATGATGGTTGCCCGAGCCGACAGTGAAGAAGCTGGCATGTTCCGCCGCCTCGCAGGATTCGCCGATTACATCATTGGCGATACGTTCAGTGCTGCCAACGAGGGACTCGCCAGCCGCAAGGTGCGCGATATCGCTGCCGAGCGGGGTGATGTCGAGCCATTCGACACACTCATCGACATTGTCATCGCCGACGATCTCCGAACGGTGTTGTGGCCAAGTGCCCCCGACGATGATGACGCTCACTGGAATATGCGGCGCGAACTGTGGGATGACCCCGACGTCATTCTCGGCGGTAGCGACGCCGGTGCGCACCTCGACCGCATGTGCGGAGGTTCCTACCCCACTCGCCTGCTCGCCGATTCACTTCGGGGACGAAAGTTGTTGAGTCTCGAGCGCGCCGTTCAGGCGCTTACCGAGGTTCCCGCGCGTCATCTCGGGCTGCGCGACCGCGGCCAGGTCAAAGAGGGGTG
>JBILIB010000052.1:0-12374 GCA_044350215.1 Acidimicrobiales bacterium | reverse complement strand
GCCGTAGTATTCGATGGCGAGATCCTCCCCGGTGTCGAACTTCGCATCGCCGACGGTGAAATCCAGGTACGCGGCGACATGTTGTTGCGTTGCTATCGAGACGGCACCGACACCCGAACAAATGATGGCTGGTTCCCCACCAACGATGCCGGCAAAATTGTCGACGGTCGCCTCGTTGTGCACGGCCGTCGCGGTGACCTCATCATTTCTGGCGGCGAGAAGATTTGGCCCGCACCAGTCGAGGAATCAATTTCCGCACTGCCATCGGTCAACGAAGTAGCCATCGTCGGAAGGCCTGACAACGAATGGGGCCACATCGTCACCGCCGTCGTGGTGACAGCCGACCCCTCAGCACCGCCCACACTCGATGAACTCAGAGACCACGTTAAACAGACACTTCCTGCATACTGTGCGCCACGACGCATCGAAATCGTCGATGCCCTTCCACGCACTTCGCTTGGAAAAGTCGAACGTAAATCGCTCTAGAAACGCTTGCACCAAAGGGGAACCCATGACTGAAACCGATGCACCGAGCCTTCTTGTCGAACGTGAAGGGCCGGTGCTTCTCCTCACGATGAATCGACCGCATCGTCGAAACGCATTGGTGCCCGACATGCTCGTGCGCTTCGCCGATGCGTGGGACCTCGCTGATTCTGACGATTCCATTCGCTGCGTCATCCTCACTGGCGCCGGTGATATTGCCTATTGCGCCGGTGGCGACCTGAACGATGGCTGGATGTCCGGTGAAGTCACTGAAGAAGCCAAGCGAATTCAGGAACGCCTCAAGGACGATCCAGGTGTGGTCGGCAAGGGCTTGCTGCTCACCCATTGGTGCACGAAACCGATCATCGCTGTCGTGAATGGTCAATGCATGGGTGGCGGTTGCGAAATGTTGCAAGCAACCGACATTCGCATTGCCGAGCAACACGCCACATTCGGCGTTCCCGAAGTGAAGCGTGGACTCATCGCCGGCGCAGGTTCGACCATGCGACTGAAGCGACAGATTCCCTACGCCGTTGCCATGGACATGCTCATCACCGGTCGAGTTCTCGATGCTGAAGAAGCACTTCGATGGGGACTCGTCAGCCACATCGCCCCGAGTGGGGCAGGAATGGCCAAGGCCCGAGAAATTGCCGACGTCATTTGCGCCAATGGCCCCCTCGCAGTCAAAGCCGCAAAGGCGTCGGCCATTGCTACAGGCTGGCTTCCCGAGTCTGAGGCACAGCCGATCGAGATCGGATTCGTTTCGCCTGTCATGCGCTCAGAAGACGCCAAAGAAGGAATGAAAGCATTCTCCGAAAAGCGCACCCCTAACTTTCAGGGCAAGTAACGAAGCTTGGGTTAGTTCAACTCTGACGGAAGCGGTCCGAAGCGCCCGTCTTCACGATCAATAGCGTCAATCATCGCCATATCGTCTTCACTGATCGTGAAGTCGAACACATCGAAGTTCGACTGGATTCGCGAAAGCGTTGCCGATTTCGGAATCGTGACGATCCTGTGTTGGATCTCCCAACGCAACGCAATCTGTGCAGGGGTGCGGCCGTAGTTGTTGGCCAACATCACGAGCAGCGGATCATCATCAACTGCTCCACGAGCAATAGGACCCCAGGCTTCGGTCACGATCCCGTGAAGATCGTGAAAATCGCGCAGAAGCTTTTGCTGGAAGAACGGGTGCAACTCAACCTGATTGAGAGCCGGCACGACGGCTGTTGCTTCGATGATCCGATGCAGATGTTCCGGCTCGAAGTTTGAAACACCGATCGAGCGAACCCGACCAGATTCGCGGAGTTCGATGAAGGTTTCCCAAGTTTCGACATAAAGATCATTTGCTGGCGCTGGCCAATGGATCAGCAAAAGGTCGAGATAATCGAATCCAAGGGTTTCGAGTGACCGTTCGAGCGACTCAGTCGAGAGAGATCGACCCTGCGAACTGTTCCAGACCTTTGTGGTGACAAAAATGTCCTCACGGGGCAGACCGCAGTTATTCACCGCTGCGCCGACCCCTTCCTCGTTGAAATAGCCCCATGCCGTATCGATGTGGCGATAGCCGGTATCGATTGCCTGTCCTACAAGTTGCTCGGCGTCATCTGCGGGGATTTGAAAGACGCCAAAACCGATTTGTGGGATGGAATGGCCGTCATTGAATTCGATACGAGGTATCTGCGACATGACCGCATCGTAGGACCTCATCACCGATACCCTCCCGGCCGTGACAAACCGCCTCGCGAACGAAACCAGCCCATACCTCCGCCAGCACGCCGATAACCCCGTCGATTGGTGGCCATGGGGGCCTGAGGCCCTCGCTGAGGCGCAACGCCGAGATGTCCCCGTGCTCATTTCTGTCGGCTACTCGGCCTGTCACTGGTGCCACGTCATGGCCCATGAGTCATTCGAGGACGAAGCCACTGGCGAACTCATGAATCGGTTATTTGTGAACGTCAAGGTCGACCGTGAGGAACGGCCCGATGTCGATGCGGTCTACATGGATGCCGTACAAGCGATGAACGGACATGGCGGGTGGCCGATGACGGTGTTCTGCTTACCCGATGGTCGTCCGTTCTTTGCCGGAACCTATTTCCCGAAGACCTCACGTGGCGGCCATCTTGGTTTTGCCGAGCTCTGCGAGCGCATCAACGAGTTGTGGCACACCCGTCGCGACGAACTTGTTGAACAAGCCGCCACCGTCACCGAGGCAATCGATGAGGGCGTCCAACTCCCCCACCCAACGCAGGAACCAGATGGCTCCCTGTTTGCCGCGGCCGCTTCTGTACTTGTGGGCCAAATCGACAAGGTCGACGGCGGATTCGGAGCGGCTCCCAAGTTCCCCCAAACGTTTGCCATTGACGCGTTGCTTCGTCAGTACGCGCGAACTGGAGATTCCGCTGCGCTCGATGCCGCAATCCTTTCGCTCGACGCAATGGCAGCTGGCGGCATTTACGACCACCTCGGTGGCGGATTTGCCCGATACGCCACCGACAAACGATGGCTCATTCCGCATTTCGAAAAGATGCTCTACGACGAAGCGCTCCTTGCCCGTGTTTACCTCCACGCGTGGCAACTCACGGGTGAACCGCGCTTTCTCCAAACGCTTGAAGAAACAATCGAATATGTACTGCGCGATCTCCGACACCCACTTGGTGGTTTCTATTCCGCCGAAGACGCCGACTCAGAAGGCGTCGAAGGAAAGTTCTATGTCTGGTCGATCAATGAAGTCCGTGAAATTTGCGGCGACGATGCCGACGCCGTTATCGAATGGTTTGGAGTCACCGACCACGGAAACTGGGAGGACACCAACATTCTCGAACGCGTCGTTCGCGGCGATCTTGCTCGGCCCGACGCCGTTGAACGGGGCCGGGTTGCACTTCTTGCTGCTCGCAACAAACGAATTCGACCAGGCCTCGACGACAAGGTGCTCGCCGAATGGAACGCACTTATGCTTTCCACGATTGCCGAAGCCGCAGCGGCAACCGGTTCAGTCAAATGGCTTGAAGCTGCAGTCACCAACGCAAACTTTCTTTGCGACAACCTGCGAGTGAACCGGCGATGGATGCGTTCTTGGCAAGGCGAAGCTCGCGTCTTGGCCTTCAGCGCCGACTACGGCGCTCTTGTCGATGCATTCGTTCGCGTTCACGAAGCAACCGGTGATCCCCGCTGGCTCGACGAAGCGGCGGAAACCGCCGATGCCCTCATCGAATTATTCGGAGACCCTGAAGACATCGGCGTCTACACAAACGGCACCGATGGCGACCAACTCGTTGCCCGCCCCAAAGAACTCATGGACAACGCCACTGCCTGCTCCAACAGTCTCGCTGCTGTTGGCCTTCTCCGACTCGCTGCCCTCACCGGCAATGAGCGACACCGCGAGTTCGCAACCGCGATCGTCGATCGTTTGGCGGAATCAGCAGCCCGATTGCCCCTCGGCTTTGGCCATCTCCTCCTTGCTGCCGAATTACGCGTTCTTGGCATCGAGGAAATCGTCATTTCGGGCGATCGCCCAGACCTTGTCACCGAGGCCCAACGCCGCTGGCTGCCTCGCAGCGTTCTCACTTGGGGCAACCCCGGCTCCTCGCCACTTTGGGAGGGACGCAATGAACGCGGCCCCGAGGGAAGGGCCTACGTGTGTCGCCAAATGGTGTGTGCTGCGCCGGCATCGACCGTCGAAGAACTCGACGAACGGCTCACCGAACTCGGCTAGTCACCAGCCGCCGCGATGCACAACCTCATTAAATGGTCGACGCGGTCGTTTCGATGATGCGCTCGGCCGCTGCTCATCTGCGGCGTAGCCAATCGCGATCGTTCCAATCGGCCGACGATCTTCGGGAATACCAAGCGCGTTCTTCACTGCGCCTTCGTGCTCGAACTGACCGAAGAACAACGCACCGAGTCCTTCATCGACAGCTGCCAACATCGCGACCATCGCGGAGAATGCAGTGTCGACGTACCAATACGGGACAGACCAAGACTCTTCACTTTCCCCGAGTCCTGTTCGCGCCTTGTCCTGCTCGCCGTAGCGCTCGACATAGGCGGCAGGCCACGACACAGGAATGATCAATACCGGAGCATCAAGAAGTCGCGGCCAAGGAAACGCGTCCCGACGATCCGCTGGCAATGAGGCATCCCAGTAACGCTGGGTCTGTTCGCCTTCGAGAACGACAAGATCAAGGCCTTGCGTATTTCCTGCCGCAGGCACTCGACGCGCAAGATCAAGAACGCGATCAAGAACTTCCGATGGAACCGGACGCGTTTCATAAGCACGAACCATGCGCCTGTTTGCAACAACGTCGGCGAATTGCACTACGCCGACCTAAAGATCACTTGATCTTGGCGAGATCCTCGGCCATTGCCCAACCGAAGGCAACGAGAGAGTCGCCTCGCTTGGCACCGACGCTCTTAAACAACGCGACGATCTGCGGATCGATCTTGTCGGCTTCGAGTGATTCGTAGTCGAGCGCCAATGGGAATGAGCCATCGCCAGTAGCAATGAACGTCTTGTCGTCATAGGAACTCGAACTGATGCTGAATCGCTTCGCCAATCGACGACCCCACGCACGTTCTTCGCCAGTGGCCTTGTGGTCAGGACGAGGAATGATGTCATCGAGAGTGCGGAAGGCTTCGAAACCGCTCGCCGTAGCGAATCGTGTGCCCATAAGCACGTCCTCGTCAGGAAACGCCATGACGGCACGCTTGAACTGATCAGCGAGGATGGCACGCAACACCGAGGAACGCTTGGAGGTGCGCTTGATCGATGCAAGTCCGATGAGCACGCTTGGGGTACCACCAATGCGCTCGAGTGTGCAGAACGAGAAGCCCTTGAGGCCATTGCCTTCTCGGGCGAGTGACACGAGGACCCATGCCTCGACCTGCTTAGAGAGTTGTCCGACCTCGTAGAGGCTCGGCCCATCCGCGCAGATATCTGCCATCTCGGCCAACTCAGCATCACTGAGTTGGGTGCAGTCCTTCGTAACGACCTTGATAGCCATGGTTCAACAGCCCCTGAAACAGACAAAACCGGAGTACTAGTTCACCCCGACTCGCCCGCTAACGCAATTCGGCCCCCGATGTCAGGCAGTGACTGCCTCTGAGCCAAGCAATTCCCTGAGTTCGGCAAGAAGGCCGGCCGTGGCTAGGACTGCGAAATTGTCAGGAAGAAGCAACACCTGGCGGTCTCCGATGTGGAGGAAGACCTGGGATTCGCCGGGATGCTCCGACAGCAAGGCCTTGAGGGCACTGAGAAGCTCATCGGAAAGGGCCGCTGGGCGCAGATTGATGTGGACCGGCGGATTTCCGTCAACGATGGGCTCGAACCGTTCAAGTTCCATCGCCATGAGCTTGGGCTGGTCGTCTCGGGTGTCGACTCGGCCTCGCACGATAACCACGGCATCGTCGTCGAGGAGATGGCCGTAGTTCTGCATCGTCTTTGGGAACACCATGACCTCGACGGTGGACTGAAGATCCTCGAGGGTGAAGACCGCCATGAGGTCGCCTTTGCGAGTCCACTTCTTTTGCAGCGAGGTAACCAGGCCACCGGTCGTGCGCATGGTGCCGTCCTCGATGCCTTCGAGTTCCGCGATGGTCGACTCGGTGCGACGACGAAGTGACGCTTCCGCGCCCATGAGCGGATGATCAGACACATAGAGCCCGAGCATTTCTTTTTCGAAGGCCAGCCGTTGCCGCTTATCGAAATCCTCTTCCGGGATGACGATTCGGGTTCCGGCAACCAGCGCGCCGTCGTCGTCATCATCGGCCATTGAGAAAAGATCGAACTGACCTTCCGCCTCTTTGCGTCGGCGCGCAACGGTGTCGTCAATGATGCGATCGAAGTATCCGAGCAAACCCTTGCGGGAATAGCCCATGGAATCGAAGCCACCAGCCTTGATGAGTGACTCAAGTGTCCGTTTGTTGAGAACACTGACATCGACGCGATCGCAGAAATCGAAGAAGTCTTCAAAGGGACCGTTTTCGTCGCGCTCAGCCAGCATGAGACCGACCAGGCCCTCACCGACGTTTCGAACGGCGGACATGCCGAACGCGATTGCGCGAGTGCCGTCCGGCTTGTCAAACGCAATGAAGTCGCTTACAGAAATGTTGACATCAGGAACGAGGACCTCGATACCCATTTGTCGACATTCGTTGAGGTACACCGCGGCTTTATCGAGATTGGTTTTGACGCTGGTAAGAAGTGCAGCGAAGTATTCGACCGGATAATGCGCCTTGAGATATGCGGTTTGATACGCGATGAGGCCGTATCCGTAGCTATGGCTCTTGTTGAACGCGTAATCGGCGAACGGTTCGATGACATCGAATAAGGCCGAGCCGATTTCTCGGCCATACCCCGAGGTGTCGCAACCCTCGACGAACTTTTCGCGTTCTTTCTGAATGAGTTCGCGAACCTTCTTGCCACATGCTTTGCGAAGATTGTCGGCGTCGGCAAGTGAGTACCCAGCAAACTTTTGCGCGACTCGCATTACGGACTCTTGGTAGATCATGAGCCCGTAGGTATCGCCCAAAAGTTCGGCGAGGTCATCGTGCAAGTAATCGATCGGCTTACGACCGTTTTTGCGATCGGCGTAATCGTTGTGCATGTTGGCGGCCATCGGACCTGGTCGATAAAGCGCTACCAGAGCAGCGACGTCTTCGAACGAGGTTGGCGCCAGCGAGCGCATCAACGAGCGCATTGGTCCGCCTTCGAGCTGGAACACTCCGATGGAGTCGCCGTTGCGCAACAACTGCAAGGTGAGGTCATCGTCAAGCGGAACGGTATCGATAGCAACGTCGATACCCTGGGTGACCTTGAGCATCGCGAGGGTGTCGGTGATGACATCGAGGTTGCGCAGGCCGAGGAAGTCCATCTTGAGGAGGCCAAGTTCTTCGACGCCATGCATTTCGTACTGCGTTACGACCGGCGCGAGTTCGGGATCGGAACCTGCTTCCGGCTTTCGCTGAATGGGCAAGTATTCGATGAGCGGCTCTTTGGTAATCACCACAGCCGCGGCATGGATGCCGTCCTGGCGACGTAGCCCTTCGAGGCCACGAGCAACATCGATGACCTGACGCGCGTCGTCATCGTTGGCGTAGACCTCACGGAGGTCGGCCGCCATCTTGAAACCGTCAGCGAATTTCGGAGTTTCTTCAAAGCATGCATGCAGCGGTGTATCGCGACCCATCACCAACGGAGGCATGAGCTTGGCAACCTTGTCACCAACGGCATAGGGGTAACCAAGGACACGCGCCGCATCGCGCACAGCAGCACGGGCTTTGATTGTGGAGAACGTCACGATCTGAGCAACGTGGTCACGGCCGTATTTCTCTGCCGCATAGCGAATCATTTCGTCTCGATAACGAGAGTCGAAGTCCATGTCGATATCGGGCATCGAGACACGGCTCGGATTAAGAAACCGTTCAAAGAGCAAGTCGTATTCGATGGGATCGAGATCGGTGATGCGCAATGTGTACGCCACTGCGCAACCAGCAGCTGACCCTCGGCCCGGGCCAACACGAATGTTGTTGTCACGTGCGTGCTTGATGAGATCCCAAACGATCAGGAAGTACGAAGAGAACCCCATATCAGCGATGACTTGAAGTTCATAGACCAAACGCTCAACGATGTGATCGGGAAGTTGCTGACCCCAACGTTCTTTCGCCCCTTCGAAAGTCAGATGACGCAGATACTCGGCATCGTTTTCGAAGCCTTCAGGGAGCGGGAAATTCGGAAGCTGCGGGTTTCCAAATTCGATGTCGACGTTGCACCGTTCAGCAATCCAAAGCGTGTTATCGCAGGCTTCGGGGACCTCGTCGAAGAGCCAGCGCATTTCCGCAGCCGTCTTCAGATAGTGCTGATCGCCATGGAACTTGAAGCGATCGGGATCGCTCATAAGTGACCCTGTTTGCACACACAGCAATGCGTCGTGTGACACGGCATCGTGCTGGTGGACATAGTGACTGTCGTTGGTCGCAACCAGCGGCGCCTTAATTGCGCGCGCTATTTCAAGCAACTGTGGATTGGTGGTCTTCTGCTCGGGGATCCCGTGATCTTGGATTTCAATAAAGAAGTTGTCTCGACCGAAGATGTCTTGAAAGCGCGCCGCCTTTTCAAGTGCTCCGCGCTCATCGCCATTCATGAGCGCCTGCAGCACCTGCCCGCCAAGGCAACCACTGGTAACGATCAGGCCTTCGTGGTGCTCCTCGAGAAGCTCCCAGTCGACCTTGGGCTTCATGTAATAACCCTCGAGGAATGCTCGGCTCGAGAGTTGGATGAGGTTCTTGTAGCCCGTGGCATTCTCGGCCAACGTCGTGAGGTGGTAGTAGGCCTTTCGGCCGCCTTCGGCCTCGCCACCCGAATCGTCCATACGGCCCCGGCGGGTGGGGCGCTCGGTGCGACTGTCGTAGGCCTGATAGAGCTCGGAACCAATGATCGGCTTCACGCCAACGTCTTTGGCCGCCTTGTAGAAATCGAGGACGCCATACATGTTGCCGTGATCGGTAATGCCGACCGCCGGCTGACCGTCGGCCGCTGCCGCAGCCACCACTTCGCCCACACGCGCGGCTCCGTCGAGCATTGAGAACTCGGTATGCAGATGCAGGTGGGTAAAGGAATCGGGCACCAGGGCTCCGGGGCGTTGTCGTTCGTAAAGGTCCGCAACTCGGCGAATTACACCGATGTGATGCCCGGCGATCGTAGCGTCACTCCCCCGATCCTGCTCCGGGGATCCCTGAGCCCGCCGAAGGCCGGTCCTAGCCTTGTAAGAACCTTTCAACACCCTTACAACCCGGAGGTCACTATGACTGCTGCATCCGATGATCGTTCCACGATGGACCTCCTACGAGGCTCCAGAATCACCGCCTACTCGATCGGCTTCATCAGCCTCATCGCAGGCCTCGTCCTACTGTTCCGGCCCGATCGAGAACTCCAGATCATTGCGATCATCATCGGATTCCTCTTCGTCGTCTCCGGCTTCGGCCAGGCCGCCGAAGCAGTCACCACCCATCGCAAGGGGACCTACTGGGGCTTGCTGCTTATCCGTGGCTTGGTGAATTTCGGCTTTGGTCTCGCGCTGATCTTCTGGACAGGCGCAACCGTCACCGTCATCGTTTGGCTTGTCGGACTCGATTTCGTGATTACCGGTCTTCTCGCAATCGTTGTGTCGTTCATGATCGGTAAGGACGAAGGCCGAGGCTCGCTTCTCATCGAGGGTCTCATCACCATCGCCATCGGCATCATCATCATGGTGTGGCCCACCGCGACCACGAACGTGCTCGGCATCGTGATCGGCATCGGCCTCACACTGCTCGGCCTGTTGTTCCTTTTCTCCGGCTACCAACTGAGCAAGGTCAAGGCCACGCTTGCTTCTGGTCGCTGAGCAGACGCTGATTCGTTAAAGGTACGTACCGGGGCGGTCCTCGGGTTCGGGCATTCCTGAACCTGGGCGACCAGCCCCGGGCGGAAGTTCTCCCCGCATGTTCTCAAGCTGCTGACGAGCAGCCATCTGCTGGGCAAACAACGTGGCCTGGATGCCGTGGAAGAGGCCTTCGAGCCAGCCAACGAGCTGTGCTTGGGCCACACGCAATTCGATATCGGTCGGAGTCCCATCTTCGGCGAAGGGAAACGCAAGACGTTTCAACTCGTCGCGAAGGTCGGGCGAAAGCGCCGAACCAAGTTCGTCGATTGAGGTGTCGTAAATCGCACGCAGGCGAATTCTTGATGGCTCGTCGAGTTCGGTCTGTCGAACTTCATCAAGCAACTGCTTAATCATCGAACCAACGCGCATCACCTTCGCTGGCTCTGACACCATCTCGCGCTGCTCTTCCGCGATTGCGCTTTCGTCAACCGGAAGGATGAGTTCGCCTCGTTCAGCGCCGCCGTTCATTGAATCAGTCATTCCGACAGTCTCGCGGAGGACTCAGCGCGATCCAACCAGAAGCGGTACAAACATCTCGTCAGCGGTGAGTGAGCCATGACGAGCCCGTAACGGAAACGCCCCGTTGTCAGTCGGATCAGCGAAAGCCAGAGCCTCTCTGGCCACCAACGCAACATCGCCAAGGCGAGATCTTGCGGCGTCGGTGACCTCAGAACCGAACCAACCCTCGTCGATCACTTGATCGACGGTGACCACCCATGATCGATCCGAATGCTGCGAAGTTGCATCGTCAAACAACGCCCGTGCATGACCGGGTCGAGCATGAAGCCAGCGGAATCGGCCTTCACCAGATTGCAGATCGACATGCGCCATCACCGATGAGTCCGGAGTGACGACGTCATCACCGACATCGACCTGTCCGTGATCCGAAGTAATCACGAGCACCGCACCCGGCGGCAACACACTCAGCACGTCGGCAACAAGACGGTCGACAAACGCAAACTCAGCGTCGTAATAGGCGCCGAGTCCGAACTCGTGGGCAATCTTGTCGATGCCGTCGTAGTACGCGTAGACGAACGGTTCGTTGCGATTCACCGCCCCAGCAATTTCGGTCACCAATGTCGACGGAACACGCCAACCCAAAAGTCGCGTCTTGTCGAGGTGAGCGCGAGTGAAACCGGAGTCACGGAATTCCGAACGCGTGATCACTGGCGGACGTTGCCCTTCAAACGCGTCGAGTGTTTGAGTCAACTCAGGAACAATGGTCTTGCGCGCATCGCGTCCATTCGCAGACCAACGCAAAATATTGAGAATGTCGCGACCAATCGCCATGCGGTAACCCATGATCCCGTGCAACCCCGGCGGCACCCCGGTGCTGATTGACGTGAGGGCAGTCGCTGTCGTTGATGGCGCAACACTGGTGATGGGTCCTCCCACCATTGCCGAGAGCGTGGGCGCAAGATGTCGACGGTCAAGCAACTGGTTCCAGCCGATGCCATCAAGCACCAAGAGCACAACCTGATCAGCATCGGCCGCGATCTCGGGGATCCACGTGGGCCATGGGTTCGATGGATCGAGCAGGGCCGGAACGATGTTGGAGATGCAGGCCCCGTCATAGGCGGGGAGCACGAGTCGGTCAGGCGAAGCAGAAGTTGTTGAAGATTGGGAATCCACGGTGGTCCTCCGGCGATCACGGTAGTGCGGAGGCCACTATGTCCCCGACTCGGCCGCTTCCCCCTACGATGCCGGGCGTGAAGGTATCGACCAGAGGCGACTACGCAAGCAGGGCACTGCTGTCCCTGGCGTTGCACTCCGACGAGGGCGGACCCACGTCGGTGCGCGACATCGCCGAACGCACTGGTCTCCCCCAGCCGTATCTTGAACAGATCCTTCTTGCACTCAAAGGCGCTGGCCTCGTTCGCTCCAAGCGCGGCGTTGGCGGCGGTTACGTCTTGGCCCGCACGCCCGAAGAAATCAGTTTGTCCGACATCGTCAGCGCAGTCGATGGCCCAATTGTCGCCGGAGATTTCGGACAACCACATACCGATGGTGCTTGCGACCACGAAGGTCAATGTGTGTTGCTTGCCGTATGGGACGACGTCGGCGAACACATGCGTCGCTACCTCGAAGCTGCAACCTTGGCCGACATCCTTTCGATGGCGAAAGGTCAGGGCAAGTGGCCAAGCGAAGTAGCCACCACTCCCTCGGTTACTCCGCCGTGGGCGTCTGGTTCCTGATTCGTTCCAGCACTTCCGCAAGATCTTCGGGAAGTTCCGAGACGAACTCGAGGCGCTCGTCGAGACGCACTGGATGATCGAATGCAAGCGCAGCTGAATGCAAGAAGATGCGCGGAGTTTCGATTGCCGGGCGAGCCCCTCTATAACGATCGTCGCCAACAACTGAATGGCCGATAGCCGCCATGTGTACGCGAATCTGGTGCGTACGCCCGGTTTCGAGACGACACTCAACTAACGCGCATTGCACGGACTCATCAAAGATCTCAAGAACGGTGTAACGAGT